>JAIRVT010000101.1 GCA_031253755.1 Enterobacteriaceae bacterium | reverse complement strand
TGGCTGAAAACACAAAGATTACCTCAGGTCATGTTTTTTGTTGAGCTTAATCTATCAGACAAAAGTTCAATAAAAATGTGTTTTATTCCTCCCTAACGTATTTGTGTAGGAAAGACAGGTTTACGGCGGGGAGCAGTCAATTAATCTGATTGAAATAGGTTGTAAATCCAATTCCTCGTTAATCAGATCTTCAGTTATATCATCAGATACCTTGATGTGGGCTGTACTGCGGCCAAGTTCACCGTTTTCCCAAGCTTTATTAGTAGAAGCCATCAGGTTTGAGAAAATGACCAACCCGGTTAGAAAAGCATTGGAATATATCTTCTTCATTAACAGGCGGATTTTTTCCTGCCAATTTCAATCTGATGCTTGGTGATATCAAGAGATTCATGTGACAATGCCTTTAATTCATGGTTAATTCGTATATACAAAATACGCTATTAAATAAAACAAATAAACTCATGTACTCCTGCATTATCACATGACATATATGCTGGTAATGGATGTGTAAATTATAATATTGATAATTTTGTATATACAAAAATCTGCTTAAAAATACTTTTCACACACCTAAAGCATATTTCAGCGCCAGTTTTTTCATCATTCCTGAACGTTGTGCCGCCATTAAGGCCAGATTACGCATCGTTTTCAATCCCGGCAAATCGTGGCTGAATGCGGTATGAAAGAGATCCATGCCTGCCTGCATGATTAAATTATCCGGCATTCTGCGGCGTTGATAGCGCATTAGAACTGGCAAAGAATCCCATTCCTCCAGCAATTCTCTGGCATTGATCAAGACCTTGAGCAGAGTATCGACATCCCGATAACCTAAATTGACGCCCTGCCCAGCCAGCGGATTGATGGTGTGGGCTGCATCACCCAGCAAAACCAGCCCTTCACGCACATAATGGCTGGCATGATGACGAGTGAGAGGAAAGGAACCGGCGGCAATTGGTGTCACTTTACCTAAACGGTCAGGAAATGCCTGAAAAATTTCTTGCCCAAGTTGTGCCATCGGCATCGCCTGTAACTGACGAATACGGGCAGGAGAGTCATACCAAACCAATGAGGCCCATTGCTCAAACAACGGCAAAAATGCTCTGGGGCCGGAAGGGAAAAATTGCTGCCATGTGACATCTTGCTGAGGTTGCTCAGTTTTGACCGTAATCAGCATACATGACTGACGATATTGCCACCCTCTGCTACCCACTCCCGCTAACTGCCGAACCTGAGAACGGGCACCATCAGCACCGATAATTAATTTTGTGGTGAGCTGCGTGCCGTCCGCTAATTCTAGCTGCCACATTTTATGCGCATCCTGTCGTTGCATCGATTTTAATTCAGCAGGGCAGAGCAGGGTCAGATTAGGATAATGTTCAAATTCCTGCCACAGCGCCAATTGCAGAATACGGTTTTCCACCATATGACCCAATTCGGGTAAACCGAGGCTTTCAGCATCGAAAATAACATTAGAATCATGTTGTTCCCACGTTTCCAATTTCCGATAAGGCGCACTGCGCATCTGTAAAACACGCTTCCATGCGCCCAATTGCTTCAATAATTCAACAGAAGCACAACTAATTGCAGAAACACGCACATCCGGGATTTGAGCAGCATCATAGGGTTGTGGAGACTGCTGCTCCAACAGGGCAACTTGCCAGCCTTCTTGGGCTAGCCCCAATGCCGTTGTAGCACCAATCATGCCTGCACCAACGACAATCATATCGAATTTTTGTTGTGGATTATTCATACTCATCACGTCATTAACTTATTGATTAAAATAGTGTACTGGAATTTTCCCTTTCTGGCTGTGAATATCCGGTGTTACAGTCTGGTCACTGATGCCTCAAATGACTACAATAGCCAGCAATATTATTATGCTAAATACACTGCATTCCATGCGCTGGTTCAATAACTGGTTCATACACTATGGCTTTTCAGTGTTAATGCATGATTCCACTGGAAACACCGGATACACAAAATGTCGACGATAAAAAAACTGTATATCAAAACCTGGGGCTGTCAGATGAATGAATATGATTCATCCAAGATGGCCGACCTGCTGGAAACCACTCACGGTTATCAGTTAACCGATGTCGCCGAAGACGCAGATATCTTACTCCTGAACACTTGTTCAATCCGTGAAAAAGCCCAAGAAAAAGTCTTTCATCAATTGGGGCGCTGGAAAGGGCTGAAAGACAAAAATCCTGAAATCATTATTGGTGTTGGTGGCTGTGTCGCTTCTCAGGAAGGGGATTATATCCGCCAGCGTTCTCCCAGCGTTGATATTATCTTCGGGCCACAGACCCTGCACCGCCTGCCGGAAATGATTAATCATGTGAAAGGCACTCGCAGCCCTGTTGTTGATATCAGCTTCCCTGAAATCGAAAAATTTGACCGTCTGCCGGAACCACGAGCTGATGGCCCGACAGCGTTTGTCTCCATTATGGAAGGCTGCAATAAATATTGCACATTCTGCGTTGTTCCTTACACGCGCGGGGAAGAAGTCAGCCGTCCTTGCGATGATATTTTGTTTGAAATTGCCCAGCTTGCTGCACAAGGCGTGCGTGAAGTCAATTTGCTCGGTCAGAATGTCAATGCCTACCGTGGTGCAACATTTGATGGTGAGATCTGCTCATTTGCCGAATTGCTGCGCTTGGTTGCTGCGATTGATGGCATTGACCGAATCCGTTTTACAACCAGCCACCCAATTGAATTTACTGACGATATTATCGAAGTTTACGAAGATACTCCAGAACTGGTCAGCTTCCTGCACTTGCCTGTCCAGAGCGGTTCTGATCGTATTCTGACGATGATGAAGCGTGCCCACACCGCGCTGGAGTATAAAGGCATCATTCGGCGTCTGCGTAAAGCCCGTCCTGACATTCTAATCAGCTCTGATTTCATCATTGGCTTCCCCGGTGAAACACAAGATGACTTCGAAAAAACCATGCAGCTGATTGCTGATGTTAATTTCGACATGAGTTTCAGCTTCATCTACTCAGCCCGTCCGGGAACACCCGCCGCTGATTTGCCTGATGATGTGAGTGAAGATGAGAAAAAACAGCGCCTGTACCTGCTCCAGCAGCGGATTAACCAACAGGCGATGAGTTTCAGCCGTGCGATGCTTGGCAGCACACAGCGTATTCTGGTTGAAGGTCCGTCACGTAAAAATATCATGGAACTTTCTGGTCGTACTGAAAACAACCGTGTTGTTAATTTTGAAGGTACGCCTGATATGATTGGTAAATTCGTTGATGTGGAAATTGTTGATGTTTATACCAATTCCCTGCGTGGTAAGGTGATTCGTACTGAAGATGAAATGGATTTACGTGTCCATGAATCTCCTGAGTCAGTGATTGCCCGTACCCGTAAGGAAGATGAAATCGGCGTTGGAAGTTATCAGCCTTAACGAACCGGGCAGCCTTAACAGAGGTCAGCCTTAACAAACGGTCTGCTTTCACAGGCAGGCCGGTATTAGGATCCCAATATAGAGATAATCAGTGACACAAATAAACCCACAAGTAGCAACACAAGAGATCTTTCTGGAACCCGCAGATAATCAGCGACTAATGAGCCTGTGTGGCCCACTTGATGACAATTTGAAACAACTTGAGCGTCGTTTGGGAATCGAAATTAACCGACGTGACAACCGTTTCAAATTGGTGGGCAAACCACTGCATATCAGTGCAGTCTCTGGTATCCTGCGCCGCTTGTACGTTGATACCGCGCCTGTGCGTGGCGTGATACCAAATCTTGAGCCTGAACAGGTTCATTTGGCGATCACTGAAAGCCGCGTACTGGAACAATCGGCAGAGAGCGTGCCTCAATACGGTAAGGCCGTAAATATCAAGACGAAACGGGGTGTCGTAAAACCCCGGACACCTAATCAGGCACAGTACATCGCTAATATCCTTGACCATGATATTACATTCGGCATCGGGCCTGCGGGAACCGGTAAAACCTATCTGGCGGTTGCGGCGGCAGTTGATGCGCTGGAACGTCAGGATATTCGCCGGATACTGCTGACTCGTCCCGCCGTTGAAGCTGGCGAAAAACTGGGCTTTTTGCCGGGTGACCTGAGTCAGAAAGTCGATCCTTACTTACGTCCGCTTTATGACGCTTTGTTTGAGATGCTGGGATTTGAAAAAGTTGAGAAGCTGATCGAAAGAAATGTTATTGAAGTGGCTCCATTGGCTTATATGCGTGGACGAACACTCAATGATGCCTTTATTATTCTCGACGAAAGCCAGAATACCACTATCGAACAGATGAAAATGTTTCTGACCCGCATTGGTTTTAATTCCAAAGCGGTGATTACCGGAGATGTCACTCAGATAGATCTGCCCAAAGGGCAGAAATCGGGCCTGAGTCATGCGATGGAAGTATTATCTGACGTTGACGACTTGAGTTTTAATTTCCTTCATAGTGAAGATATAGTGCGCCATCCTTTGGTTGCCAAAGTCGTCATTGCCTATGAGATATGGGAAGCCGCAGAGCAGAAACGTAAACAGGCGCTGAATGAACAGCGCAGACAGGAAGCGCAATGAATGCAGTAATATTAGACTTACAAATTGCATGTGAAACTCCGGCCGGGCTTCCTGAAGAAGCCCATTTCCAACGCTGGTTAGAGGGCGTTTTGCCGCAATTTCAGGCAGAAAGTGAAGTAACTATCCGTCTGGTTGATGAGGCAGAAAGCCACGAATTAAACCTCACTTATCGTGGGAAAGATAAACCAACCAATGTGTTATCCTTTCCATTTGAAGCACCGCCTGAAGTGGAACTGCCCTTGCTCGGTGATTTGATCATATGTCGTCAAGTTGTTGAGCAAGAAGCAAAAGAGCAACAAAAAACAGTTGAAGAACACTGGGCGCATATGGTGGTTCACGGTTGTCTTCATTTACTTGGATATGATCATATCGAAGATGATGAAGCAGAAGAGATGGAATCTTTGGAAACGGAAATTTTAGCCAAAATGGGTTATCCTGATCCTTATCTGTCAGAAAAAGAGTAACCACCGATGGCACTTTTGTGTTAAATCTTGTGCGTTAAACTTTAGTGGTGAATAGTTAGTGCTGAATATTCAGTGTTAAACATCACGATAATATTAATTAATGGAGTATTTTAATTAGACCGCCATGAGCGACGACCATCCTTCTAGTAACGATAGCCCTGGTCCTAAGAAAGGCTTTTTTGCACTTCTTAATCAGATTTTCCATGGTGAACCAAAGAACCGTAGTGATTTGGTTGAACTGATCCGTGATTCTGAACAGAACGACCTGATTGACCCCGATACGCGAGAAATGCTCGAAGGGGTAATGGATATTGCTGACCAGCGCGTGCGCGATATTATGATCCCACGCTCACAAATCGTTACCTTAAAACGCAATCAAACGCTGGACGAATGTCTGGATGTTATTATCGATTCTGCCCATTCTCGCTTTCCTGTGATCAGCGAAGATAAAGATCATATTGAAGGCATTCTGATGGCGAAGGATCTCCTGCCATTCATGCGCACAAATGCAGAACCTTTCAGCATTGATAAAGTGCTGCGGCAGGCTGTTGTCGTACCGGAGAGCAAGCGAGTTGACCGGCTACTGAAAGAATTCCGTTCCCAACGCTACCATATGGCGATTGTGATTGATGAATTCGGCGGTGTCTCCGGTTTAGTCACAATCGAAGATATCCTTGAACTGATTGTGGGCGAAATTGAAGACGAATACGATGATGAAGACGATAACGATATTCGTGCCTTGAGCCGCCATACCTATTCAGTGCGGGCATTAGCGCAAATTGAAGACTTCAACGATATTTTCGGTACGAATTTCAGCGATGAAGAAGTCGATACCATCGGCGGGCTGGTTATGCAGGCATTCGGGCACCTGCCTTCCCGTGGCGAATCCATCAGCATCAACGGCTATCTTTTCAAAATAGCCATGGCAGATAGCCGGAAGATCATTCAGGTGCATGTAAAAATACCGGATGATGCTGAAGTTCCTGGCCTTGATAAAGACTAATAGGATCTATGAACAAAGCCTCATTAATGAGTTGCCAGCGGCTGCGTGCTTTGCTGGCGCTTTTCTTCGGAGCCAGTGGAACACTGGCTTTTTCACCTTTTGATTTCTGGCCGGCAGCACTTCTGTCTCTTTTCGGGCTGCAAATCCTGACGTTAAACCGGGCTACCCGACAGGCACTTTTTATCGGTTTTTGCTGGGGTCTGGGTTTATTCGGTAGTGGCACAAATTGGGTGTATGTCAGTATTGCCGGTTTCGGTGGAATGCCCTTTGCCGCCAATATCTTTTTGGTGATCCTGCTTGCGGCCTATCTGGCGCTTTATCCGGCTCTGTTTGCCGGGTTGCTTAACCGTTTTTTCCCTGCCTCAAATGCTATCAGGCTGGTGATTGCCGGCCCGGCTTTGTGGCAATGTACTGAATTTTTACGGGGCTGGGTACTCACCGGGTTTCCGTGGCTGCAATTTGGTTACAGCCAGATTGATGGCCCATTGAAAGCGGTTGCTCCGGTTTTTGGGGTAGAAGGTGTTACTTTCCTGCTGATGATCATCAGCGGTTTTCTGGTTGTTGCCGCCGTTCATAAAAATCTTTCCTCTGCCATCGCAGCCATCATTCTATTATTGCTGCCCTGGTCAATGCGACATTATCACTGGTATACCTTGCAGCCGGAAAAATCAGCCGATATCGCGCTGGTGCAAGGCAATATTCCGCAGGAAATAAAATGGGAAGCGTCTGAATTAAAGAACACGCTGGATATCTATCTGGATAACAGCAGGCCTTTTATCGGCAAGGTACCAATTATTATCTGGCCGGAAGCCGCTATTCCTGCTTATGAGATTACCCAAGATAGTTTTCTGACTAAGCTGGATGCGATGCTCAGGCAACATAATACCAGCCTGATTACGGGTATTCCCGATGCACGACCTACGTTGGAAGGATACAAATACTATAACAGTATCATTGTGTTAGGTGAAAAAACACCTTATCGGTATCCGGCGCTTGATCGTTATGACAAATATCATCTGGTGCCTTTTGGGGAATTTGTGCCTCTGGAGACGTTACTGCGCCCATTGGCTCCGCTGTTTAACTTACCGATGTCCTCTTTCAGCCGGGGAGCCTACATACAGCCCCAGCTTTCTGTTGCAGGGCATGAAATTACGGCGGCAATCTGCTATGAAATTATTTTGGGCGAACAAGTCCGCGAAAACTTCAAACCTGATACAGAATTCCTGCTGACAATTTCCAACGATGCGTGGTTTGGGCAATCTATCGGGCCATGGCAGCATTTCCAAATGGCACGGATGCGTTCTCTTGAACTGGGGCGCCCATTACTAAGAGGAACAAATAACGGCATTACGGCCGTTATCAGGCCTGATGGCTCAATACAGGCTGAAATCCCGCAATTCACTCGTCAGGTTCTGGAAACAAAGGTTGTTCCAGCCAGCGGTACAACGCCTTATTACCGTTTTGGTCACTGGCCGGTTTGGGGAGTCACCGTGTTGTTTATTTTGTTTGGGTTTATCCGCAAATTCCGCCGCAATTAAATAGTTTAATCCTATTTTTGATAATATCTTCGCATGAATTCATGGCTTAATTTTGGCCATGAATTCATGTATTTCCCTTTATTATATCAATCGCTTTTCAATATATATTTTATATCTCTCTGTTTAGCGGGAAATATAAACATACTCATGGCATTGTAAATTGCAATTTGAAATGACCTTCTTATTATTTTTTACTTATTTCAGTAAGAGGATTTGTTTTTTAATTTCTCTTATAAAACACTTTTATAAAAGATAAAACAATACTCAATAATTCCATTATGAGATATTCAACTTTGCCAAAAATTAAATGTAAGCAAGGAATGGAATTATTCGTCTTTAAATCACAATTAAGAGAAATTATTTATTTATAGTGCGAAGTGGCTCGCGAAACGGAAACATTTTAGTTTCAAAAAACTAACATAATGCATTATTTTTTCACAGTTCATGCACAAAGGTTCAGGAAATCGTCTCGATGATAATGGCTTCTGCAAAAATAAAAATGGAAGCATAAATAATTATAAGCAAGCGCGATTTTATGAATAAACAACCAGATGAAGGAGTTTTATATGCGTAAGTTGATGTTAACCGCAATGTTATTCAGCGCAGCAGGAGCTGCCCATGCTGAGGAATTGACCGGCACATTGAAAAAAATCAAAGACAATGGTGTGGTGACTATTGGTCACAGGGAGTCGTCTGTACCATTTGCTTATTATGATGGTCATCAGAATGTCGTTGGTTATTCCCAAGCATATTCTGATTTAATTGTCGATGCGATTAAGAAAAAACTTAACGTACCTAATTTACAAGTTAAATTAATTCCAATCACTTCCCAAAACCGTATTCCATTATTGCAAAATGGGACTTACGATTTCGAATGTGGTTCAACAACCAATAATGTCGAGCGCCGCAAACAAGCGGAATTTTCCAATACAATTTTTATCGTCAATACACGTTTACTGACTAACAAAGATTCTGGGGTCAAAGGTTTTGATGATCTGGCTGGAAAAAATGTCGTTGTCAGTGCCGGCACCACTTCTGAAATGTTGCTGAATAAACTCAATGATGAGAAAAAAATGAAGATGCGCATTATCAGCGCAAAAGATCATGGTGACTCATTCCGTACATTGGAATCTGGCCGTGCAGTTGCGTTTATGATTGATGACGCACTACTGGCAGGTGAGCGAGCCAAAGCGAAAAAACCTGATCAATGGGTGATCGTCGGTGAGCCACAATCCAAAGAAGCCTATGGTTGTATGCTGCGCAAAGACGATCCGCAATTCAAAAAACTGGTGGATGATACCATTGTACAAACACAAAATTCCGGTCAGGCCGAAAAACTGTTTAATCGCTGGTTTACTCAACCTATTCCGCCTAAAAACCTGAATATGAATTTCTCACTTTCTGATGAGATGAAAACCTTATTTAAATCACCCAATGATAAGTCTTTAAATTAACCAATAAACGCTATCTTTCTTTATGTTGGCATGACGGTTATACCCTATGGATTTCAAGCTGCATCACGGCGGCTTGAAAGACGAAGGGTATGTGAGGTAGTCGTTTCCTACCTCGTTTTTTATGCCTCAGGGAGCACAATATGTCAGTTGATTGGAACTGGGGTATCTTTTTACAAGAGGCTCCTTTCGGTAACACAACCTATTTAGGCTGGATCATTTCTGGGCTTCAGGTGACGATTGCACTTTCTATCTGCGCCTGGATTATTGCATTTATTGTCGGTTCACTTTTCGGTGTTCTGCGTACCGTCCCGAATAAATTCCTTTCCGGGCTGGGAACCTGCTATGTCGAACTATTCCGCAATGTTCCGCTTATTGTTCAATTTTTTATCTGGTATTTGGTTGTACCGGAGCTTCTCCCCAAAGATCTGAGTAACTGGTTCAAGATGGATTTGGATCCTAATATCCAATTTTTCCTTTCTTCAGTTATTTGTCTGGGGTTATTTACGGCTGCCCGTGTGTGCGAACAAATCAGAGCTGCCATTCAGTCACTCCCCAGAGGGCAGAAAAATGCCGGGCTGGCAATGGGGCTGACTCTGCCACAAACCTATCGTTGTGTATTGCTGCCCAATGCCTATCGTGTGGTGATTCCGCCAATGACTTCAGAAATGCTTAATCTGGTGAAGAATTCTGCTATTGCCTCGACAATCGGTCTGGTAGATATGGCCGCTCAGGCAGGAAAATTACTGGATTATTCATCACATGCGTACGAGACATTTACCGCAATCACATTGGCATATGCGGGTATCTGTCTTGTGATCATGCTTGCCATGAACATCCTTGAGAAAAAAATACGGCTGCCAGGCAATCTGGGAGGACGATAGAAAATGTATGAATTTGACTGGAGTTCTATTATTCCCAGCCTGCCATTTCTGTTGGATGGGTTAATTATCACGGCCAAAATTACCTTGATAGCCATTATTATCGGCATTGTCTGGGGAACGGTGCTGGCGGTTATGCGGCTTTCTTCCATTAAGGTACTGAGCTGGTTTGCCACCCTTTACGTTAACCTCTTCCGTTCCGTGCCCTTGGTGATGGTACTGTTATGGTTTTATTTAATTGTGCCCAGCTTAGTCCAGAATGTTCTTGGGGTATCGCCCAAAACTGATATCCGTTTAATCTCTGCCATGGTCGCTTTCTCTCTCTTTGAAGCCGCCTATTATGCTGAAATTATTCGGGCGGGTATCCAAAGTATTTCCCGTGGGCAAGCATCTGCTTCACTGGCGCTGGGTATGACGCATATGCAAAGTATGCGCTTGGTTATTCTGCCACAAGCGTTTCGTGCCATGATCCCGTTATTGTTAACGCAAGGTATTGTGTTATTTCAGGATACGTCGCTGGTCTATGTATTGAGTCTGGCGGATTTTTTCCGTACAGCAGCCAATATCGGTGAGCGTGACGGTACACAAATTGAAATGATTCTGTTTGTCGGCCTTATTTATTTTGTGATTAGTTTCTCCGCATCTATGCTGGTTAACTATTTGAAGAAAAGGACTATTTGATGATCTCCCTGAAAAATATATCCAAGTGGTATGGTCAATTTCAGGTTCTGACTGACTGCTCCACTGAAGTCAAAAAAGGCGAAGTCGTTGTCGTCTGTGGGCCTTCAGGTTCCGGTAAATCCACCTTGATAAAAACCGTTAATGGTCTTGAGGCTGTTCAGCAAGGTGAAATTTTAGTCAATGGGACGAAAGTGAACGATAAGAATACCGATTTGGCTCAGCTACGTTCCAAAGTGGGTATGGTGTTTCAGCATTTTGAACTGTTTCCTCATTTGTCGATTATTGAGAATTTGACACTGGCTCAGGTCAAAGTGTTAAAGCGTGATAAAAAAGAGGCGACGGACAAAGGACTAAAATTGTTAGAACGTGTTGGCTTAGGAAATCATGCCCATAAATTTCCGGCGCAACTTTCCGGCGGGCAGCAGCAGCGCGTCGCGATTGCGCGTGCACTCTGTATGGATCCTATCGCCATGTTGTTTGACGAACCGACTTCAGCCCTTGACCCGGAAATGATCAATGAAGTTCTGGATGTGATGGTGGAGCTGGCGAAAGAAGGTATGACGATGATGGTCGTTACCCACGAAATGGGATTTGCCAAAAAAGTGGCTCATCGCGTTATTTTTATGGATGAAGGTTCTATTGTCGAAGACAGTAAGAAAGAAGATTTCTTCGTTAATCCTAAATCAGAACGTGCCCGCGATTTTCTGGCGAAAATCCTGCATTAATGTTCTCCGGTCGGCGGGATTTGCGCCATTCCCGCCGCCAGTAAGACATTAATTTTCGGTGCTCTTCCTCTAACAACTATTGTTGCACCTAGCCCTATCCGTTATGCTATGTCCCTTTAGATTTCATCAACGTCAGATTCCATCAACGAACATACCCACCATAGGATTATCGGTGCCATGCAAGAACAATATCGTCCAGAAGACATAGAGCAACAAGTTCAGCTTCATTGGCAAGAGAAGCAGACCTTTAAAGTAACCGAAGACAACAGTAAAGAAAAATACTACTGCCTGTCTATGCTACCTTACCCTTCTGGCCGACTACATATGGGCCATGTCCGCAATTACACCATTGGTGATGCAATTTCCCGATACCAGCGCATGCTGGGCAAAAACGTCCTGCAACCTATCGGTTGGGATGCGTTTGGTCTGCCGGCAGAAGGCGCGGCGGTCAAAAATAATACTGCACCCGCGCCGTGGACTTATTCCAACATTGAATACATGAAAGGCCAGTTGAAAATGCTGGGCTTCGGTTACGATTGGGATCGTGAAGTCACAACCTGTACGCCAGAATATTATCGTTGGGAACAGTGGTTTTTCACCAAACTGTATGAAAAAGGTCTGGTTTACAAAAAAACGTCAGCGGTTAACTGGTGTCCACATGACTTGACCGTGCTGGCAAATGAACAAGTTATTGATGGCTGTTGCTGGCGTTGTGACAGTCAGGTTGAACGTAAAGAGATCCCGCAGTGGTTTATTAAAATCACCGATTATGCGGAAGAGTTACTCAATGATCTGGATAAACTGGAGGACTGGCCTGAACAGGTTAAAGTCATGCAGCGTAACTGGATCGGTCGCTCTGAAGGCGTCGAAATTACCTTTGACGTCGCTGATAGTCAGGAAAAACTGACCGTTTATACGACTCGGCCGGATACCTTTATGGGAGCGACTTATGTTGCTGTCGCGGCAACCCATCCTCTGGCAAAACAAGCGGCGGAAAATAATCCTGAGCTGGCTGAATTTCTCAACGAGTGCCGTAACACCAAAGTTGCTGAAGCAGATATGGCAACCATGGAGAAAAAAGGCCTAGCGACCGGTATGTTCGTTATTCATCCGCTAACGAATGAAAAAATTGCTATCTGGGTTGCTAACTTTGTCCTGATGGAATACGGCACCGGCGCAGTGATGGCTGTTCCGGCTCATGACCAGCGCGACTGGGAATTTGCCACTAAATACAACTTGCCAATCAAAGCGGTTATTCTGGACAACGAGGGTAACATCCCTGCGGTTCAGGAAAGTGCATTCACTGATAAGAACGCACTGGTTAACTCCGGCGTATTCAGTGGCCTGAGTCACGAAAATGGCTTCAATGCTATCGCAGATAAACTGGTTGAAATGGGCGTTGGCAAACGTAAAGTTAACTACCGTCTGCGTGACTGGGGTGTTTCCCGTCAGCGTTATTGGGGTGCGCCAATTCCGATGGCAACTCTGGAAGATGGCACGGTTGTTCCGGTTCCTGAAGCGCAACTACCGGTTATTCTGCCTGAAGATGTCGTGATGAATGGCATCACCAGCCCGATTAAGGCAGATCCTGAGTGGGCAAAAACCACGATCAACGGTCAGCCAGCGCTGCTTGAAACAGATACTTTCGACACCTTTATGGAATCATCGTGGTATTACGCGCGTTATACCTGCCCGGATTATAATCAGGGAATGCTTGATCCTGCTGCTGCTAACTACTGGCTGCCGGTGGATCAATATATCGGTGGTATTGAACACGCGATTATGCACCTGATGTATTTCCGTTTCTTCCACAAACTGATGCGCGATGCAGGTTTGGTTAACTCTGATGAACCGGCAAAACGCCTGTTGTGTCAGGGTATGGTTCTGGCTGATGCTTTCTATTACACCGGCAGCAATGGCGAAAAAATCTGGGTATCTCCGGCGGATGCGGTTGTTGAGCGTGACGAGAAAGGCCGCATCATAAAAGCGGTGGATCAGGATGGTCATGAGCTGGTCTATACTGGCATGAGCAAAATGTCAAAATCCAAAAACAACGGTATCGACCCACAGGAAATGGTTGATAAATATGGTGCTGATACTGTTCGCTTGTTTATGATGTTCGCTGCACCACCGGAACTGACGCTGGAATGGCAGGAATCAAGTGTAGAAGGTGCTAACCGTTTCCTGAAACGGGTATGGCGTCTGGTTTATGAACACGTCAATAAAGCAGATAAAGGCACAATTCAGCCATTAGATATCGCAAACCTGACCGCAGAACAGAAAGATTTGCGCCGTGATTTGCATAAAACGATTGCTAAAGTGACGGATGATATTGGTCGTCGTCAGGCATTCAATACTGCGATTGCTGCCGTCATGGAATTGATGAACAAACTGACCCGTGCAGCACAGGAAACGGCGCAAGACTGTGCCCTGATGCAGGAGGCTCTGGTAGCCATTGTTCGTATGCTTTCACCGATCACGCCACATATCTGTTTTACTCTGTGGAAAGCCCTCGGCAATGAAAGTGACATTGACACGGCTGAATGGCCACAGGCAGATGAACAGGCGATGGTCGATGATACCAAGCTGGTGATTATTCAGGTCAACGGTAAAGTTCGTGGCCGTATTACAGTACCGGCTGATACGACAAAAGAGTACGTTCAGGAAATGGCCGCTCAAGAATACAGCGTAGCGAAATATCTTGAAGGCGTCAGCATCCGTAAGGTCATCTATGTGCCGGGTAAGTTACTGAATCTGGTTGTTGGTTGATCGATAACGCTGGCAGATGTTGGCAGATAAAAAAACAGGAGGCCATTCTGGATATAACCAGAATGGTGAAAAATATGACAGGAAAAAATATGCGGCACCGTATTATCACGTTGTTGCTGGGGTTAGCGGTGCTGGTCACCGCTGGCTGCGGTTTTCACCTGCGTGGCACAACACAAGTTCCTAAAGAACTTCAGACATTACAGGTCAGTTCAGGTGATCCTTATGGTCCATTGGCACGATCAGTGCGCCAGCAACTGCGTCTGAATGACGTTAAAATTGTTGAGCAGGCCAGTGCTTCAGTGCCGATTCTGAAACTTATGGGTTCAAGTGAAAACCAAGATACCGTATCCGTCTTTCAGGATGGTAAAGCGGCTGAACGCCAATTAGTACTGGATGTTGATGCACAAGTTCTGATGCCAAATGGCAATACCTATCCGTTACAGGCCAGAGTTGAACGTTCTTTCTTTGATAACCCGCTGGAAGCGTTGGCAAAAGATGCAGAAAACGAACTGATTCAGCAGGAAATGCGTGAACAGGCTGCACGTCAGCTGATCCGCCAGCTTCTGACCGTTCAGAGTGCAGAACACTCGAAATCTGTCGAAGCGCAATCTGCTACAACAGGATCTGCTACGTCTCGTTCTACTGAAACCCGGTCTGTAACAACTTCAGCGCAATGATCAGAATCTACCCTGAACAACTTGTTTCGCAGCTCAATGAAGGGCTGCGAAATAGCTATCTGTTGTGGGGCAGCGAGCCGTTGCTGTTGCAGGAAAGTCAGGACAGTATTCGTAGGGTGGCTGAACAACAGGGCTTTATGGAGCATTTTTCTTTCTCGTTGGATAACCATACCGAGTGGAATGAAATCTTCGGCCTGTGTCAGTCACTCAGCCTTTTTGCCAGCCGCCAGACAATGACGTTGCTGCTACCTGAGAATGGCCCTAATGCAGCGATGGCGGAGCGTTTGGGCAAACTTGCCGAATTATTGCATGACGATATTTTACTGATACTTCGTGGTCATAAACTGACCAAAGCGCAAGAAAACAGCCCGTGGTTCAAAGCTATCGGAAAAGACAGCGTATACGTCAGTTGCCTCACGCCAGAACAAAACCGTCTTCCCCAGTGGGTAGCCCAACGTGCGAAAAGCATGGGAATGTCACTGGAAAATGAGGCTAACCAGTTACTGTGTTATTGCTATGAAGGAAACTTGTTGGCCCTGTCTCAGGCCCTGGAACGCCTCTCATTACTCTATCCTGATAATTTGTTGACACTTCATCGTGTCGAAGAAGCTGTCAACGATGCGGCACATTTTGCTCCTTATCATTGGGTTGATGCGTTGCTGGCAGGCAAAGTGAAGCGGGCATGGCATATCCTGAAACAGCTGAGGCAAGAAGGTATCGAAGAGATCATTTTGCTTCGCATTATCCAGCGGGAACTGATGTTATTGCTGGAGCTTAAGTATCAGGAAAAGACAACACCGTTGAAAGCCTTGTTTGATCAACACAGAGTTTGGCAAAACCGCCGTACACTTCTGACAGCAGCACTACAGCGCCTGTCCCTGCAAGATATACATTCGGCTATTCATTTGTTGGCTCAAATGGAATTACGCATTAAGCAGGATTATGGTCAATCAATTTGGGCTGACCTGGAAACACTCTCTATGCTGCTACTGTACGGAAACATGCACGGAAAAATATTACCAGAGAGCTTTTTGAATGAATCACTCCACTGATTTATTTTTAACACCCGATTTATCTGTATTGCCCCCTGATTCACCGATCATTCATGCTTTGTTTGGCGGAACATTTGACCCGATTCATTATGGTCATTTACGGCCGGTTGAAGCATTAGCAAAACAAGTGGGATTGAAACAGGTTATTTTGCTACCTAACCATGTTCCTCCGCATCGCCCCCAGCCGGAGGCATCGGCTCAGCAGCGTTTGGAAATGGTACGTTTAGCAGTGAAAGACAATGCGCTTTTCACGGTTGACACTCGTGAATTGCAACGCCAGACACCTTCTTACACCATAGAAACATTAAAATCGTTTCGTGCAGAAGTGGGTGAACAGTGTCCGCTGGCTTTTATCATCGGGCAGGATTCTCTGCAATCCATCCATACATGGCACTGCTGGGGCGAATTATTGGATATTTGTCACTTACTGGTTTGTTCTCGTCCGGGGTATGCAAGGCAACTTTCTCGCCCGGAAATGCAGCAATGGCTTGAGCAACATGAAATTGTTACACCGGCACCATTAAGCCAGAAACCACATGGTTATATCTATTTGGCGGAAACACCGTTATTGGACATTTCAGCAACCGATATTCGTCAGCGCCATCAACAGGGGCTGAGTTGTGATGATTTGCTGCCTCCGGCGATACAAAATTACATCGATTTACAGAGGTTGTATATCTAATAGCTAAATCATCGTGATTTACTTATTGAGCGGCTTACGCTTACCGCGATGAGCATGCTATTATTCTACGTTACGCAACTATTTTGATAAAAATAAGGTGATCCTTTTGCAAGGCACAGAACTACAACAATTTATTATTGATAAACTTGAAGACTCCAAAGCACAAGATATTGTTTCTTTAAATGTTCGCGGTAAATCCAGCATTACAGATTGCATGGTTATCTGCACCGGTACATCAAGCCGTCACCTGATGTCAGTTGCTGACAAATTGGTTGATGATTGCCGCAAGGCTGGAATTATGCCTTTAGGCGTCGAAGGGCAGGGTGTATCAGATTGGGTTGTTGTTGACCTCGGCGAAGTGATGGTTCATGTCATGCAAGAAGAAAGCCGTCGCATGTATGAACTGGAAAAACTCTGGAGCTGAGTTTGAAGTTACAACTTATCGCTGTAGGAACAAAAATGCCGGACTGGGTACAGACCGGCTTCATGGATTACTTGCACCGTTTCCCGAAAGATATGCCTTTCGAATTGATTGAAATTCCGGCGGGAAAACGGGGCAAAAATGCCGATATCAAGCGTATTCTGGAAAAAGAAGGCGAGCAAATGTTATCGGTGGCCGGTAAAGGCAATCGCATTGTTACACTGGATATCCCCGGCTCTCGTTGGGATACGCCACAGTTATCACAGCAGCTTGAGCGCTGGAAACAAGACGGAAGAAATGTCAGTTTGTTGATTGGTGGCCCGGAAGGTTTAGCGCCAGCCTGTAAAGTTGCCGCAGAACAAAGTTGGTCTCTTTCTCCACTGACGCTTCCACATCCTCTGGTACGGGTTTTAGTTGCTGAAAGTCTGTATCGGGCATGGAGTATAACCACTAATCACCCTTATCATCGGGAATAAATCAGGTAATATATCACCGTGAAGTCTGGTAATGGGATAAAGAATAAACAAACCTCTTTTCGTGATCATACGGCTGAATCAGCCCTTTTTATCCGTCGTGCACTGGTCGCGTTTGCGGGTATTATCCTTTTGACCGGAATTCTGGTGGCGAATCTCTATCACCTCCAGATCAATCGACACAACGTTTATCAAACTCGCTCTAATGACAACCGGATCAAACTGGTTCCCATTGCGCCAAGCCGTGGGCTGATTTTTGATCGTAACGGCACGGTATTAGCCACAAATCGTACAATTTACCAGTTGGAAGTTGTGCCGCAAAAAGTGACTGATCTTGATAAGACGCTGGAGGAGTTGCGCTCTATCGTTGATTTAACCGATGAAGATATCGACAATTTCCGAAAAGAGCGGCAACGTGCTCGTCGTTTTACCTCAATCCCGCTGAAGACATCACTGACTCCGGTGCAGGTTGCCAGGTTTGCTGTTAATCAGTACCGTTTTCCGGGTATGGAAATTAGAGGGCTGCAACGCCGCTATTATCCTTACGGTTCAGCACTTACCCATGTCATTGGTTATGTTTCCAAAATTAATGATAAAGATGTGGAACGGCTCGAAAAAGACGGTGTTCTTTCAAACTACACGGCGACCCACGATATCGGTAAACTGGGTATTGAACGTTACTACGAGTCAGAGCTGCATGGTAAACCGGGTAACGAAGAGGTTGAAGTCAATAACCGTGGCAAAGTGGTTCGGCAGTTGCAGGAAACAGCGCCACAGGCAGGGCAGGATATCTATCTGTCAATCGACTTAGAATTGCAGCGCTACATTGAAGAATTACTGACAACCAGCCGGGCAGCGGTTGTTGTGACTGATCCGCGCACCGGCGAAATTCTGGCGATGGTGTCCAACCCAAGTTATGACCCTAACCTGTTTGTTAACGGCATTTCCAGCAAGGATTTTAACCTGCTGCGTAATGATCACAACCGTCCGTTGATCAACCGGGCGACTCAGGGTATTTACCCTCCCGCTTCAACCGTAAAACCTTTTATCACGGTTGCGGCACTAAGCAGTAATATCATTACAAAGAATTCGACCATTCATGATCCGGGCTGGTGGCAATTACCCGGCTCTGAAAAGCGTTATCGTGACTGGAAACGTTACGGGCATGGAATACTGAATGTGCATAAAGCCCTTGTTGAATCAGCAGATACCTTTTTCTATCAGCTGGCCTATGATATGGGCATCGACAGGATCTCTGCGTGGATGACAAAATTTGGCTATGGTCAATTTACCGGGATAGATTTGAAAGAAGAAGCTCAGGGCAATATGCCAACACGGGAATGGAAACAAAAATACCGTAAAGGCACATGGTTTCAAGGCGATACAATATCTGTCGGTATTGGTCAGGGCTACTGGACAGCCACACCGATGCAGATGGCAAAAGCCTTGATGATACTGGTTAATGATGGTGAAGTAAAAACTCCGCATTTTCTGTTGGAAGGCCGTGTTAACGGCGAAAAAACGCCTTATCAGCCCGTGATTAGTAAACCCATCGAAGGCGTTCGTCCCGAATATTGGAATATCGCTAAAGAGGGAATGTACGGTGTTGCTAACGCGGCCAGTGGCACAGCGCGTCGGTTTTTCGCTGGCACTCCTTATAAAGCCGCAGTCAAAACCGGTACTGCACAGGTGTATGGCTATGATGTCTATGAACACAGTAAGGTTAAGGAACAGCTGCGGGATCACAGGCTGATGATTGCTTTTGCGCCTTACGATAAGCCAACCGTTGCTGTTGCTATCATTCTGGAAAATGGCGGTTCTGGGGCATCAGTGGGGGTTATTATGCGCCAAATTCTGGATCATATTTTAATCAAGGAAAATAAGAATCCTCCGCCCGCTGAACCCGCAATGAAAAATGCGGCAGGTGGGAATAGCAGCTTGTCGGCTGACCAATCCATGACTAATCCACGTTAGATCACCAGAATGCAGGCTAATTGAGTAATGTTATGACAGAATCGCAGAAAAAAATCCCTTTCTGGACCAGAGTACACATCGATGCTCCTTTACTATTATGTATCCTGCTCTTGCTGGCCTACAGCCTGTTCATTATGTGGAGCGCCAGTGGACAGGATATGGATATGATGGAACGTAAATTAGGTCAGGTATTGATGGGGTTAGTGGTCATGATTGCGCTGGCTCAGGTGCCGCCGCGCGTATACGAAAATTGGGCACCCTATCTGTATATTTTTTGCTTGATTCTGCTCATCCTTGTTGATGTTTTCGGGCAAATAAGCAAAGGCGCACAACGTTGGTTGGATTTAGGTGTTGTGCGTTTTCAGCCTTCAGAGATCGCCAAAATCGCTGTTCCATTGATGGTTGCACGCTTTATGAACCGCGATCTTTGCCCGCCTTCCCTGAAAAATACCGCAATTGCATTAGTCCTGATATTCTTACCGACGTTGCTTGTCGCGGCACAACCGGACTTAGGCACGTCTATTCTGATCGCGGCCTCCGGGATATTTATTCTGTTTCTGGCCGGAATGAACTGGCGGTTAATTATTATTGCTGTTGTACTGATTGCCTGTCTTCTCCCGATCTTATGGTATTTTGGGATGCATGATTATCAACGGGCCAGAGTCATGATGTTATTAGATCCTGAAAGTGACCCTTTGGGCAAAGGTTATCACATCATCCAATCTAAAATTGCCATTGGGTCAGGCGGGTTATTTGGCAAAGGCTGGCTGCAAGGAACACAGTCACAATTAGAATTTCTACCTGAACGTCACACTGACTTTATTTTTGCTGTTCTGGCAGAAGAGTTGGGGTTAGTCGGCGTGTTGTTCTTATTGGCACTCTATCTGATGATCATCGGCCGTGGGCTGATTATTGCCGCCAACGCACAAAATACGTTCGGTCGCGTGATAGTCGGTGGGCTAATATTAATACTGTTTGTTTATGTTTTCGTTAACATTGGTATGGTCAGCGGTATTTTACCTGTGGTCGGCGTTCCTTTGCCGCTGATCAGCTACGGAGGCTCGGCCTTAATTGTCTTGATGGCAGGGTTCGGTATTATCATGTCGGTAAATACCCATCGTAAGTTATTATCCAAAAGCTTATAAGGAAGCAATTTCATGCGTCAGCAATGGCTTATTCTCGGCATAATGGCAGTATTAATCTCAGGCTGTACAACAGATGACAACGAAAAAAGCCCATCGCCTGTTTTATCTGCACCAGCCAAGGATATTCTGGGAGCAGAGCCGGTATACGAGCCTTACCATCCAAGCGCTAATCAGGACTATAGCCGGGACGGGGAAAGCTACCATATTGTGCAGAATCTGGCTCAATTTACTCAAACCGGTTATGCCAGCCAGTCCGGTGAAGGGATGACGGGAAGATTGACTGCGATTGGAGAACGAGCCAACCCTTACGCATTAACCGCATCACATCCAACACTGCCAATACCCAGTTATGTGCGAGTCACTAATTTAAGTAACGGGCGTATGATGGTCGTCAGGGTGAATGATCGGGGGCCTTATAAGCCGGGTAAAATTGTCGAATTATCCCGTTCTGTTGCTGAACGGCTGAATTTGATGCCACAGAGCCGGGTTAAGCTGGATGGTATTCAGGTTGCGCCAGATGGTTCACTTTCTGGCTTGGGCACAGAAGGGTCAACGATTGTCAAACAGAGCTATGCCTTACCTGATAGGCCCACACTGAACACCTCAGCAGGCGCGAGTACAAATATGACGCCGCCTGTTTCTGAACAAAAACCGTTAGAGCGCGATCCGTTAGACTCCAAGCCATTAGAACAAGATCATGCAGAACAAGGTTTGTTGAAGCATCCAGAATCTCAGGTTGCGACACAGCCGGAAAATATCCCAGCGGTAACTGAACAACCAGCAGCAATTCAGAAACCGCGACAACAGGCAATTGAAACAGCGTCAACAACCATTGCGGGCTATATGGTACAAGTTGGCGCAGTCAGCTCTGAACAGAGAGCTAAAGAGTGGCAGCAATCGTTAAGCCAACGCTTTAATACGCGGGGCCGAGTTATGCAGTTTGGTCATGTTTACCGCGTTCAATTGGGGCCTTTCAGTGATCGTCAACAAGTGGCTGAATTGCAAAATAAACTCATGGGTCAGATGAATCAGTCTTCCTTTATTGTGGCGCCCTGATATGAAAACTCCCTGCTGAATATGTTCATTAATTCATTAATCAACCTCAGTGGGGATAACCCTTGTATACTAATCCAGCTTCAAGTTGTACCTTGAAAGGCGGCTGGCATATCTTGAGTCATCAGCTAAGGCGTTATCGGCTAAAGTGTTACGCGTAAAAAAGTGCAAATTTTCACCTCACCTGATTTTGTTTAATGCCACCTTTTTTGTCATTTGTTATTATGCGGCATATTTTCAATGCTTCTTTCACGGATGTATCTAATCAATCATGAAATATACAATAACCTCCTATTTTATTAAACATGCTGCCCTGAGTGTTGCTCTGGTTGCGGGTTTTTCAGCATTCGCTCATGCGGATGATAATTTCAAGACCATGATCCCCGGCGCACCACAGCTTGATGCCGAATCCTATATTTTGATTGATTACAATTCAGGAAAAATATTGGCAGAAAAGAATGCGGATATCCGTCGTGATCCTGCCAGTCTGACCAAAATGATGACCAGTTATGTTATCGGTCAGGCCATCAAATCAGGAAAAATCAGTCAGAATGATATCGTCACTGTGGGTAACGATGCCTGGGCAACCGGAAACCCGGTTTTCAAAGGCTCTTCCCTGATGTTTTTGAAACCCGGTGATCAGGTTTCTGTTGCGATGTTATCGCGCGGTATCAACCTGCAATCCGGTAATGATGCCTGTGTCGCAATGGCGGATTATGTTGCGGGGAGTCAGGATGCGTTTGTTGGTCTGATGAACCAATATGCGCATAATTTAGGGCTGCAAAATACTCACTTCCAGACCGTTCATGGTCTCGATGCCGAAGGCCAATACAGTTCTGCCCATGATATGGCTTTAATTGGTCAGGCATTAATCCGTGATGTGCCGGATGAGTATGCCATCTATAAAGAAAAAGAATTCACGTATAACAATATCCGCCAGCCTAACCGCAATGGCTTGCTGTGGGATCAGAGCCTGAAAGTCGATGGTATCAAAACCGGTCATACCAATGGCGCAGGCTATAACCTCGTCGCGTCTGCGACTGAAGGCAATATGCGCCTGATTACGGCGGTCATGGGTAGCCCGACATTTAAAGGACGCGAAACAGACAGTAAAAAATTGCTGACTTGGGGTTTTCGCTTCTTTGAAACCGTTTCTCCTCTGAAAGCAGATAAAGAATTTGCCTCTGAACTGGTTTGGTTTGGTGATGCGGATAAGGCACAATTGGGTGTGGAAAAAGATGTTTATCTGACCATTCCGCGTGGCCGCCTGAAAGATCTGAAAGCCAGTTATGTCTTGAATAACACTGAATTACATGCCCCTCTCGCCAAAAATCAGGCAGTGGGTACGATTAATTTCCAGCTTGATGGCAAAACCATTGAACAGCATCCGCTTGTTGTGATGCAGGAAGTGAAAGAAGGCGGGTTCTTCAGCCGTTTGGTGGATTATATCCGGTTGATGTTCCATCACTGGTTTGGTTGATCTCACTTGCAGCAAACGATATGACTCGAAATCCATTGGGGAAAATTTACCTGTTGCATTCAGGTATATCTTGAAAATCAGATATTGAGACTTATATCAGTACTACTTTTTGGAAAATAATCACGCTACGGCAGAATTTACTCTTCTGCCGTGCAATCAATCAGGAATGCCCATGAAAACGAAATTAAATGAACTGCTTGAGTTTCCCTGCTCATTCACCTACAAAGTGATGGGTTTAGCTCAACCTGAGCTGGTGGATCAAGTTATTGAAGTGGTTCAGCGTCATGCGCCGGGCGATTATTCCCCAGTGGTAAAACCAAGCAGCAAAGGCAATTACCATTCTGTGTCTATTACCATTAATGCCACTCATATTGAACAAGTCGAAACGTTGTATGAAGAATTAGGGGCGTTGGAACTGGTGCGCGTGGTTCTTTGATAGACAAATTCGCTGATCGATAAAGTTCGGTTATCAACAAAGCGCTGGTAAATAAAACCAGCGCTTTGTGCTTATTTTATGACTGCTTATTTTATGACTGCATCTTTTATAACTACTTTGCCTGCCTCCGTAGCAGCACAATAAAATAAGGCACGCCAATAAATGCCGCGAGCAGGCCAGCCGGTATCTGGTAAGGGAATAACACCATTCGCCCGCACCAATCCGCCAGCAGCATTAATAATCCGCCCAGCAACATACCGATAACCAGTTGGGGCATTGCCCGTCTGAAACCCATCATGCGAGCCATGTGTGGCGCCATCAAGCCAACAAAACTTAATGGCCCGGTCATTAATGTTGCTGCCGCAGTCAGTGCGGACGCTATCAGTAAAATCAGCAAGCGCGAACGTGCCAGCGATACGCCCACCGCCTGCGCACTGATACTTCCCAGCGGTAAAACCGTTAACCATCGGCGGAACAGGGGAGTCAGTGCGATCAGTATGAATGCGGCCAAGAAAGTGAAAAGCGCTTGTGTGGGTTCGACGGAATAAGTTGAACCGGATAGCCATGCCAATAACAGCCCGGAACGGGGATCGCCACTCGCCAGCACTAATGCCACCAAAGTGCCGAATACCGTGCTGATGGCAATGCCGGATAGTAACATGCGCTGAGCTGAAAATTCCTGCCGGGATGAGATAAACAGGATCAACAGCAGTGTGATAGCCGCACCCAGACTGCCCGCCGGCAATAGCCAGACAAAAACATTACCGGATGTCATCAACAACAATACCAGTACGCCTAATGATGCACCTGACGTTATGCCCAGAACTTCCGGGCTGGCCATGGGATTTCCGGTTAATTTTTGGATAAGCGTTCCTGCGACAGCCAACATCATACCAGCGCTGAGTGCGGCCATGACACGCGGCCAGCGCCAAGGCAGTAATTCCGCAATTTGCTCACCCTGCGCCCAGTACCAGCCTGAGGCACTGCGGCCAAATAACAGGGCAACGGCAGTGGCAATTATCAGCAACAATACCCCAGCCCAACACCATCGCCAGAGCGCCTGACGTTCAACGACGATTTGATTTTTGCTAGTTGCTGAAAGTGTGGTTTTTTCACCGTTGGTACGCAGACGAGGCAACAGCCAAAATAGTATCGGCGCGCCGCATAAAGCGACAACAGAACCGGTCGGAAGATTGTGCCAGACCGTAGCCAGCCATTGCACCACTTGATCAGTCAGCCACAATAGCAAAGCGCCAATTAATGGCGCCATTATAATTTGTTGCCGCAATTGTCTTGCGCCACACATACGTGCCAGCAAAGGTGCAAAGAGCCCGATAAAACCAATAACGCCAACGACATTGACAATGACTGCACTCATCACAACAGCCAATGATAATGCCGCTAACCGGGCACTGTTCAGCCCCAATCCGAGGTTTTTAGCAACGCCGTCATCCAACCCAAGCAAGGTTAAGGGGCGCAACAATAAGAATGTCAGCAACAGGGAGATCAGCAGCATCGGCAGCAGCCACTCGACAACCTGCCAATCATGCTGAACCAGTGAGCCACTACTCCAGATGAACATGCCTTGCAATCTTTCGTAGTTAAACAGCGCTAACAGAGAGTTAACGGCGCCACAGTACAATCCCACCACCAAGCCCGCAAGGATCAGCGTGACCGGAGATAACCGCCGCCCCCATGACAGCCCAAACACCATCAGCGCGACCACAATCGCTCCAGCCAGCGCGGCTAACTGCATCAACACGCTATCTGGCGAGATCGCCAATAACAGTGCCATTGTCATACCACATTTAGCACCGGCTGATACGCCCAGTGTCGCAGGCTCTGCTAAGGGATTTCGCAACACCTGTTGAAACAATAGCCCAGCCAGCCCCAGCCCCGCACCGACCAATAATGATACGACCAAACGTGGCAATGTGCTGTAATGCGCGACAACTTGGTGGATATTTTTGAGTTCGGGGGCGAGTAAAGATTGTAGCCATTGGGATACGGGCAACTGTTGTTGCAGATTATATGCCGTTAGCAACAGGGCGGGCGCCAGCAGTAACAAGGGCAAAACCCATAAACGCCTCATGACCGATTCTCCAGTGCTGCGGTCAATAACTGGCAAAAACGCAGGGCAGATAATGTTGCGCCATACAGCCATACCGCAGGCTGAACACTCACCGGATAGCGTTGTACAAACGGGAAAGATTGCCACAGGGGTGTTCGTTGCATACGGGCGAGTAACGTGTCGTTGTCAGGCGTAAAGGCGATGGCTTTCGCATCCCGAATGGTCGCCAGTTGCTCGATGCCAATCGTTTGGTTGCCAAAGGCATTGACTTTCCCCTGCCACGCATTCTGTAACCCTAATTTATCCATGACATCCTGAAAGATGCTTCCCTTGCCGAAAACCATCACATTGTCATTATTCAATAACGTAAATAGCAGGATCGGGACATTTTTCCAAGAACGTAACCGTTGCTGGCTTTGCTCTATCTGTTGCTGGAAATACCGCAGATGAAGATCGTACTGATGGTTAAGTTCAAGTCGTTCAGCGAGCCGTTTTAACGAATTAAATGCCAGTGTCAGTTGTGTCTGGTGAGGGTCTTTGAGGCTGAACCCCATTATTGGTGCAATTGAGGACATTTTTTCAATTGAAGGGCCATAATTCTGGGTATAGAGGATTAATGATGGCGCTAATTGCTGCAACAATTCCATATTCGGCTCAGCACGCGTACCGAGATCGATAACCCCAGATGGCAGTGCGGGCTGCTGTACCCACAAGTTGTAATTATGAATATCGGCGACAGCTAACGGTATCACGCCCAAAGCCATCAAAAGATCGGCCGGTAACCATTCCAGCACGGCGATTCGTTTCAGGTCTGGGTGTGACGGCGTTATATGTGGCGCAGTGGCAGCACGAACCAGCGATGATCCCCATAATGGGGAAAGAGCCAGAGCAGCCAGAAAATGGCGGCGATTAACGCCGGAGTTATATTTGTTCATCAGTAGACAAAACTTATCGGCGTTCCACCCGTTGGGTGCGGCAAAATACCCATCGGTATGCCATATATTTGTTCCAATACCTGTTCCTGCATGATTTTGTCAGGTACTCCCTGTGCAATCAGCTCACCACCACGCAGTGCGACTAAATGGTCACAATAACGTGCCGCCATGTTGATATCATGCAGGACCACAATGACAGTCAGGCCACGTTCACGGCTGAGTCGCTGAATTAATGCCATAACTTCGACCTGATGAGCGATATCCAATGCGGAAGTCGGCTCATCAAGCAGCAAACAGTGGCTATTTTGTGCTACCGTCATTGCCAGCCATGCCCGCTGGCGTTCACCACCGGACAAACTATCCACCAGCCGATGCGCCATCGAATTCAGGCTGACCAGCTCAATGGCCTCTTCGACACATTTGCTATCTTCGCGACTAAAGCGTCCCAGCGCCCCATGCCAAGGATAGCGCCCCACGGCAACCAGCTCACGTACCGTCATTCCTTCTGCGGGAGGCAATTGCTGAGGTAAATAAGCCACTTCACGGGCGAATGCTTTACTGTTCCATTGCGCCAATGAACGCTCTCCGAGCTGTATTGCGCCTTCGCTGGGTAATTGGTGACGCCCAAGCATTTTCAGCAAAGTGGATTTCCCTGAGCCGTTATGCCCGATAAGCCCGGTCACTAATCCCGGTGCAAACGTGACTGAAAAATTATTGAGTAGCCGCCTGCCCGGTACAGCAAAACTCACCTGCTGTAAGGCAAAAGTAGAGGCGGGCGATGAATTGCTTCCAATCAAACCTTGTTTCCTCTGGATGAAGATTTAGACCAATACGCCATGAAGTTAACAGTGTGACGATCCAGATGCCGCTCAAGGATGAAATAATGGCGCAGTTTTTTGACTGAGGAGGATTCGGCCGCTATCCAGGCATAAAAATGGTGCGTATTATTTTCTTTTTCTGCCCGCTCCCATAATTGTTCCTCTGGCGAATCCGTTTCAATGACAGGTTGAACCTGCATACACGCTGATTCAGGAATAACCGCATGTTGGCGGACAGATTCCAGTAGCCTTTCACCGTAATGATATTTCTCCTCTCTGGGAAGCCAAAAAACATCAGCAAAGGTAAATTGCGCTACATTGATGCAATCCGCGGCTGTCGGCACCTCAAAAAATGCCTGTACCTGAGGCGGATTATCCTGTCGTGCCAATTGCTCAAGTATTCCCAATGCGGCGGGCAGTGCGGTTTCATCCGCAATCAGAAGTGATTGCCGGACCTGAGGAGAGGGTTTCCATTCGCACCCTTCCAGAGCTGCCTGAGATTTTCCTTTCGGCGCAATAACCTGCAACAGTTCTCCGGTGTTGGCGCGGGATAACCAATTCGATACCGGGCTGTTATGACCATGCAGCACAAATTCCACATCCATCTCCTGCTGCGCATTCCGCAACGCTCTGATGGTATACGTTCTCATCAGTGGCCGTTGCTCTCTAGGCATGGACAGATAATCACGATGCCAGTTGTTTCCGCTCTCTGGCTTCAACCTGAGACTATCCGAAGTAGGAAACAGTAGTTTGATGCGCTGATCCGGTGCATAACGTTGCATTTGATGTACCTCTGGCCCCCGAAAAACACAGCGCAATATTGAGGGTGATATCACAATTTGTTCTTTGAGGTACAAATCAAAAATACCGTAACCTGAAGACATAATCATCTCTCCCAAACATCTACATTTTGTTGCTGATTCTTCTGTGCGAAAAATGCCATAGGCATCCTGCAATCGCGCCCAATAAAACCGCTGAAGCCAGTGATGCCATGATCAATTGAGACTCGCCATACCATGCAGCGATAACCGGAACGGCTAACGCGCTCATTCCATACCCAAGCGTATGGCTGGTGGAAATAAACCCTGCACTTTTACCGGTCGAGAAACGCTCATTCAATAAAAGTTGATAGCCGGGTGTCGCCATTGCTGACCCAAATGCAGTCAGGGCACATCCCAGATAAAACAGCGCAATATGCTGAATGGACATTAACGACAAGCCCGATACCATCACGACACTGGCGCAAAGCAACAATTGCAGTGCCGTGAGTTTTTGCGGGCGAATAATCAGGAACTGAGCAAGCAGGGTTGCGACTGCCGATACACTCAGCAAAATCGCCACATGGCGGCTGATGATCGCAGTTTGCACACCGAATAACAGGGATAAGCGAGGCGCTAAACCAAGCTGCATCAAACTCACAGAGGCAGCGAGCAGAACCGCACATAACAAATAAGGAGTGATGCCCCAGTGAAGCTGGTTTTTTTGCTGAATTTCCTGAGCCAAAGGAGGTGGGCTGGATTCCTTGATAATCACCAGCATGGCAATCAGTGGGGCGATTGCCATCAGCCATAAGGGTGCCAGTGGGTGCAATGCCAGTACGGATGCTGCGCACATTGGCCCCAGCAAACGGCCACAACTTAAACCTGAGCTGATGGTTGCCAGTGCTGCCATTCGCCGTGCTGTTCCTGCTCGCTGTAACGCCCATGTCTGGCAGGCGGGCACCATGCCGGATACGGTCAGGCCATAAATAATTCGGGCGATAATCAGTAAACTTAAGCCGATTGGTGTAGAAAGCTCGCCGACAGCCATACCCCACACCGTCAGTGCCATGATGATGAAACTCAGCAAATACCCTGATAGCGCTGCCAGTACGACAAACTTACTGCCATAAATTTCCGTTTGCCTACCCCAAAATGGTGATCCCACCAAAAAAAGCATGGAGCCGAGTGTCAGTAACCCGGCCCAAACAGATAAAGAGAGAGGCGTCATTTCCACCAGCACAGGCAGTGCAACCAGTAAGCCATTCTGCCCAATGCCCAATAAACCAGCACAAAAGGCGAGTGACCAATTGGATGATGTTTGGCTTTGATTCGCAAAGAAATAAGGCTTAACCCGCATATTAATTTTATGTTGTTAAAAGAAAGTGGTTATTTATAAATTGTGAGCATAATACACAAAACTCTTTACATAATAAATCAAATGAATATCATTTTGAGAATTATTATCAACAACGATAAATTTGAATCCAATGTCTACACAACCGATATGTCTAGATTCTAATCACCTCCGGTCGGTTTACCCGCAGGAGAGTCACTTCAAAACGGATGTTGCCGCACAGTGTTTTGTTAACTCATTGATTCGTGAAACGAAAAATTGGGAAATCCTGCCTGCGACTCTGGATTTTCCTTATTCACAATTAGTCATTCCGCTCGCTGAACAGCAATCGATTCGGGTTGTTTTGCGCTATATTTCACCAACACAGCATCACCAATACTGGTTTCCTGCCTATGTTTATCAGAAAAATTGTTATCAAGGAAATAATAAACATATAAATAATAAACACGAAAATGATGCCGCATATCACATGTTAAAGATGGGGCAATTTGTGCGTCTGTTATTAGAAAATAGTTTATTGGAAAATAATTCTTTAAAAAATAGACAGTTAAATAACACGTTATCAGACGACACGATCGCCAGTTTTTATCGTCGGGTACTGGAAAGTCATGACAATACCCGGCAGGCCATCAACGCTCGTCCTGATTGGCCGCACCTGCGTGACAAGCCGCTAAATTTTGTCCAAGCAGAGCAGGGTCTGTTAGCCGGACACGCTTTCCATCCCGCGCCAAAATCCCACGAACCTTTCGATAGCCTGCAAGCCCGGCGTTACCTGCCTGATTTTGCCGCCAGTTTTCCGCTACGCTGGTTTGCCGTCGAGCAGACTTACGTTTATGGAGAAAACCTGAGTCTGACGTTAAAACAGCGTTTAGAGCGCTTCACGGCTGAAAGTGCACCGCATTTACTCAAGCACTTTTCCGACGATATCTGGGTGATTCCAATGCACCCGTGGCAGGCGGATTATCTGCTGGAGCAAGATTGGGTTCAGGCGCTGATACAGGACGGCCATTTACAGGATTTAGGTGAAGCGGGAGTGCAGTGGAAACCCACCAGCTCCTCACGTTCGCTCTATAACGAAACCAATCAGGATATGATCAAGTTTTCGCTCAGTATCCGCCTGACCAACTCCATCAGAACCCTGTCTGTGAAAGAGGTAAAACGGGGTATCAGATTGGCGAAGTTAGCGCAGACTCCGCGCTGGCAGGAATTACAAACCCGTTATCCATCCATGCGCGTGATGCAGGAAGATGGCTGGGCCGGTTTGCGTGATGCGGAAGGTGTGATCCATGATGAAAGCCTGATGGTATTTCGCGTCAACTTACTGTTTGATTGTCCACAAACGCAAACCAACGTCCTTGTGACGTTAACACAGGCCGCACCCGATGGTGGCGACAGCTTGCTGGCTGCCTCGGTGCGGCGCTTGAGTACTCGTCTTAACTTATCTTTGACACAAGCGGCTTATCGTTGGCTGGATGCGTACTGCCATCATGTGCTGCTGCCGTTGTTCAGTGCCGAAGCGGATTACGGTCTGGTGTTGTTAGCCCATCAGCAAAATATTCTACTGGAAATGGATCAGGATTTACCGGTTGGCCTGCTATACCGGGATTGTCAGGGCAGTGGTTTTACCGAAAGTGCCAGATTATGGCTGGAGGAAATTGGTGAAACTAATGCCGAAAACTGTTTCACCGAACGCCAATTACTGCGCTATTTCCCCTATTATTTGCTGGTAAATTCAACACTGGCCGTGACCGCTGCGATGGGGGCGGCGGGCTTTGATCGGGAAGAAAACCTGATGGCGCGGGTACGCGATGCGCTCGCACGCTTACGGATAACGGCTAAAAATACCCGCTGTCTGGATTATGTTCTCGATAGTCTCCACTGGAACTGCAAAGGCAATTTCTTTTGTTATCTGCACGATCATAATGAAAACACCATCGTTGATCCCGCCCTGATTTATTTCGACTTTGCCAATCCGTTCAAGGGCGAAACTTTTGACCGCAAAACTTCTGATCGCAAAACTTCTGATTGCAAAAAAACAGATTTAAAGGTGGCCCAATGATGTCGCAAGCCAAACTTAGGCACGGGTTTAATGGTTTTCACTGTGAGAGATTGCAACAAGATCTGCCACTGAGTCTGGGGCTGGACAGCAGCGCAATTCTGCACGGCGTTGGCCCGTTGCCTGAAAGCTGGCTGGTACAGGCGCTGGATCAGCTGCTGATGATGGCGCCACAGTTAAGCGGCATCGCCTTGCCTTATCATGAATGGCGTCACGAACCACAGGCTCAAACACTCTTCATACTGGCGCAAAGCGATTATCTGGCGCGGGAAACTTTCTACCAGCTACCGCTATGGCTGACGGATGCTTCTGGTTCTTCTCAATCCAGCGGCGATCACCATACGGACGATCGCCATACGGACGATCACCAAACGTTTTACGATGCAGAGCGGCATTTATGGCTGCCGGTTCGTCCGGCAAGGCCAGAGGGTGAGGTTTACCGCCGTTATGATCCACAGATAAAACATTGGCTGAGTTTCCGGCTGCCGGATGTTTCTCAGGATGCAGAACAATTCACCCGCTGGATGAATACCCCGCGTGTCAGCGCATTTTGGGAAATGTCAGGTTCTCAGCAGGAGCAGGAAGCCTATTTATTGCGCCAGCTTGATTCCCGTTACTGCTATCCCTTGCTGGGTTGTTTTGATGATCAGCCATTTGGCTATTTCGAAGTGTACTGGGCAGCAGAAGACCGTATTGGCCGCCATTATCGTTGGCAACCCTTTGATCGCGGCCTGCATATGCTGGTGGGAGAGGAACAATGGCGCGGTGCGCAATATATACGCAGTTGGTTACGTGGTCTCACACACTATCTGTATCTGGATGAGGCACGCACCACACGTATTGTGGCGGAGCCTCGGTGCGATAACCAACGCCTGTTCCGTCACTTACCGGCAGCGGGCTATCACACCATCAAAGAGTTTGAATTTCCCCACAAGCGTTCGCGCCTCATCATGAATCAGCGCAATGACTTCTTTCGTCAATTCACCGGGATTCGTGAGGAGGGCGTATGAAACAGTCAGGTGATTTTCATGGTTCATTCAGTGGATCGTTCAACGAATCGTATGCGGATTGGGAATATGTCAATCGTCGGATGATCGCCAAAATTTTAGCCGAATTGGAATATGAGCGCACGCTGAATGCCGGGTTTACCGGCGCACATTGGTACATCCGGTTGGGAGAGGTTAGCTATACTTTTTCCGCCAAACGCAGCATTTGGGGCTGGCTTGTCATTGATCCTGATTCATTGGTAAGTGCCGATTTATTGACAAGTACCGATTTATTGACAAATAAGCATGAACCGTTAGCCGCTGACCATACATTACGTCAGCTTGCGCAGGTACTGGGTATGAGTGATGCACAGGTTGCAGAACATATGGAAGATCTGTACGCCACCTTGCGCGGGGATCTCCGGTTATTGTCTGCCCGCCGTCATATGAGTGCTCAGGAACTGATTGAACTTGATCCTGTTAAGCTTCAATGCCTGCTTTCTGCCCATCCTAAATTTATTTTCAACAAAGGCCGCCGTGGCTGGGGTTTAGAGGCTTTGCATCGCTATGCGCCGGAATATCAGAACCGCTTCCGGCTGCACTGGGTCGCGGTTAAACGGAATGTGTTTGTTTGGTGTATGGATGATGCCTGCTCACTCGATGCACTTTTGGCGAGCACCATGAATTCCGTTGAACGCCAGCGCTTTAACCAACGCTGGCATGAACTCAAACTGACGGATGACTGGCTGCCATTACCGCTGCATCCGTGGCAATGGCAGCAAAAAATTGCGCTGCATTTCCTGCCTCAACTGGCTTGTGGCGATTTGGTTGAACTGGGGGAATTCGGTGACGATTATCTCGCTCAGCAATCGTTACGTACTTTAACCAATGTCAGCCGCAGAGTTGCATTTGATATCAAACTGCCATTGACGATTTATAACACGTCCTGTTATCGCGGCATTCCGGGCAAATATATCAGCGCAGGCCCTGCGGCCTCACACTGGTTACAGCAACAATTTGCTCAAGACTCGGTTTTACAATCCAGCGGCGCACAGATCCTCGGTGAACCCGCAGCGGGCTACATGGCGCATCCTGCCTATGCCCGGCTTGCTAAAGCGCCATACCGCTATCAGGAAATGCTGGGCGTTATCTGGCGTGAAAATCCCGCGTGTTATTTGCAGGCAGAAGAGCAGGCGATTTTAATGGCGACGCTGATGGAAAGTGATAACAACGGCGTTCCGCTGATTATGGCCTATATAGAACGTTCCGGGCTGAGCATAGAAAATTGGTTACAGCAAATGTTTCAGGCTGTCATCATTCCTTTCTATCACCTGATGTGTCGCTACGGTGTATCACTGATCGCACATGGGCAGAACATTACTTTGGTGATGAAAAATAACGTACCGCAGAGAATATTGTTAAAAGATTTTCAGGGGGATATGCGTTTAATCGATCAGAATTTCCCGGAAGCGGCTTCGTTACCTCAACGGGTAAAAGACGTCACGGTACGTCTATCGGCCGATTATCTTATTCACGATTTACAAACCGGTCATTTTGTGACTGTCCTGCGATTTATTTCTCCGCTGTTGGAAAAATACGGTATGAGTGAAGTGCGGTTTTACCAAATTCTGGCGGAAGTATTACAGCGCTACATGCAAAAACAGCGACAGCAGCACCCGGCTATGAATGAGCGTTTTGCACTATTCGATTTATTCAAGCCACAAATCATTCGCGTGATATTGAATCCGGTAAAACTGATGTATTCCGACCATGACGGCGGCAACCGTATGCTACCGGAATATAGTCAGGATCTCGCTAACCCTCTCTTTATTGCTCACAAGGAATTTGAACGATGAGCCAGCCTTATGATTTCATTGGTATTGGAATAGGGCCTTTTAACCTTAGTATCGCGGCGTTGAGCCGCCATATTCCTAATTTCCATAGCCTGTTTTTAGAGCGCTCATCACGTTTTTCGTGGCACTCAGGCATTATGTTGCCGGAATGTCATATGCAGACCAGTTTTTTGAAAGACTTGGTGAGTGCAGTCGATCCAACCAATCCGTTTAGTTTTCTCAATTATCTGGTTAAGAGGAAAAAATTTTACCGCTTTTTGACGACAGAACAGCGCACCGTTTCCCGCGAAGAATTTGGTGATTACCTTGCATGGGCAGCACAAGAATTAGACTCCCTACGATTTGGTGAAGAAGTCATGAGTGTCACTTTTGATGAGCAGGAACAGTTATTTAAGGTTTCAACAACCCATCATCACTATTTTGCCCGCCATATCTGTATGGGCATCGGTAAACAAATCAAATTACCTGCGTGTGTACAAACACAAAACGATCACTGTTTCCATGCAGCTGAAATGATGTTGCGTCATCCGGATCTTACGGGTAAGCGTGTTTCCATTGTGGGTGGCGGGCAAAGTGGTGCGGATATTTTCCTCAATATTTTCCGTAGTGAGTGGGGGCGCCCCAAACAGCTTAACTGGATCTCCCGGCGCAATAATTATCATGCGCTGGATGAAGCGGCATTTTCCAATGAATACTTTACGCCAGAGTATGTCGAAAGTTTTTACAGTCTCCGGCCTGAAGTCAAACAGCAGATGCTGAAAGAACAAAAAATGACGTCTGACGGCATCACCAGCGATTCTTTACTGGCTATCTATCAGGCCATGTACCACCGATTTGAGGTGCTGCGCGAAACACCGTGGGCCAAGTTGCTACCCAGCCGGGCATTATTGGATATGCAGCAACATGAGGACAGTTATCGCTTGCTGACCCAGCATCTTTTGGATCATGGCAATGAATATATTGACAGTGATGTTGTTATTTTCGCGACCGGTTATCAACCAACAGCACCGGCTTTTCTTGAGCCGTTAGCCACAAAACTGCATACCGATCAGGCAGGCAGATACCAAATGAACCCTGATTTTACGCTAGATTGGAATGGCCCTGCTGACCATCATTTATTTGCGGTGAATGCCGGTATGTTCAGCCATGGCATTGCAGAGCCGCAAATGAGCTTAATGGCGTGGCGTTCGGCTCGCATTTTAAACCGGGTATTGGGCAAGGATCACTTTGATTTATCCCTGCTTCCCAATGTGATTAAGTGGCGCAGCGAACCTGTGCAAGCCTTTTCTAATGCGAGTTAATCGGTATTTTTACCTGTTTTTTCGCAAAAACGTTTCTTCATAACAGCAGTACTGATCGTTATTAATGACACCAAAATATAAGGTAGATGATGATAATGCGTTGCTATTTTAGAGCCAGACCTTTTTTAATTATTCCTTCCTGTTTGTCTGTTATTCTGACGCCCTCGGTTTTGGCCGCAGAGTCAAAGGATGTAAAAGAAGATCACATTGTTGTTTCCTCCAGCCGTACCCATAAGAGTGCTGCACAAATGGCACAAACAACTTGGGTGGTAGAAGGCCGTGATATTCAACAACAAATCAACGGCGGTAAAGAGTTCAAGGATATTCTGTCGCAACTGATTCCGGGTATGGATGTCAGCAGTCAGGGGCGCACCAATTATGGTATGAATATGCGCGGGCGCTCAATGGCGGTTATGGTTGATGGAGTGCGCCTGAATTCTTCCCGCTTAAACAGCCGTCAGCTGGATTCTATCGATCCATTTAATATTGACCATATTGAAGTAATTTCTGGTGCAACCGCGCTTTATGGTGGTGGCAGTACCGGCGGGATAGTCAGCATTGTCACGAAAAAAGGGCAGAAAGGGATACATTCTGAACTGCAAGTTGGCAGCAAAAGTGGTTTTGCCAACCATAAAGATCACGATGAAAATATCGCTGCTTCGATCAGTGGTGGCAATGACAGAGCCACCGGGCGTTTTTCTGTCGCTTACCAGCGTTTTGGCGGCTGGTATGATGGCAAAGGCCATGAGGTTTTAATCGACAATACCCAAACCGGCCTGCAATTTTCTGACCGTATTGATGTGATGGGAACCGGTGTCCTGAATATCGATGAACACCAGCAACTGCAACTGACAACCCAATATTATAAAAGTGAAGCCGATGGCAAGCATGGTGTTTATCTTGGAAAAAACTTTGATGCGGTATTAGGCAAAACTCAGGCTAAGAATTCCAAAGGATTGGATTCGGATCGTCTTCCCGGCACTGAACGCCATTTGATTAACCTGCAATACTCCAATTCTGATCTTTGGGGGCAGGATTTAGTGGCTCAGGTATTTTACCGCGATGAGTCAATGTCGTTTTATCCTTTTCCGACACGGGCAAATTTAGGGAAAGACAAAAACGATAAGACTATATGGGGAAATGTCGTCAGTATCGGTTCTTCTGAACAAAAAACCGATTTTTACGGTAGCAAAATAACACTGAACAGCCAGCCGATTGACAGCCTGACATTGACCTACGGTTTTGATGCGGAGCATGAAAAATTCAGTGCCGATCAACAATTCTTTGATTTAGATAGAGCAAAAGAAACGGGAGGATTGAAACTGAAAAACGATTTTAATATCGGCCGTTATCCGGGTTATACCACCACCAATCTGGCTTCCTTCTTTCAGGCCAGTTATGACATCAATCCAATATTCACGATTAACGGTGGCCTGCGTTATCAATATATCCGTAATAAGGTTGATGATTTCATCTCTTATAACCAGCAACAAAAAATGGCCGAAAATAAAAAAGGCGAAACGGCGGATGCGATCCCCGGTGGTCAAGCCAGCTACAATAACTACCTGTTTAATGCCGGCATACTTGCCAATCTGACTGAACGCCAGCAAGCATGGTTTAATTTTTCACAAGGATTTGATCTGCCGGATGTCGGAAAATATTACGGTACAGGAACATATAAGGAAGCTGATAAAAGTAGCCACTATCCATTGAAGAGTGGGATGAATGTTAAGGGAAGTAAGCTAAAAGGCATTAAGGTCAATTCCTATGAATTGGGCTGGCGTTATAACGGCGATAACCTGCGCTCACAGATAGCCGCTTATTATTCCCTGTCTGATATCACGACGGATATTAATAAAGCCGATATGACTATCTTTTTGAAACCGAACAAAAAACGCATTTATGGTTTAGAAGGTGCGGTGGATTATTTCTTTGATAACAGTGAATGGAGTACCGGAACCAGCTTCAACATTCTTAAATCTGAAACTCAGGAAAGCGGCAAGTGGCAGAAGCTGAAAGTTGATGAGAGCAGCCCATCGAAAATGACGGCTTACGTTAACTGGGCGCCGGATGACTGGGAGCTGCGTCTGCAATCACAACAGGCGTTTAGCATCTCTGATGCTAAGGGGAAAAAGATTAAAGGCTACAATACCATCGATTTCCTCGGCAGTTATCATTTACCGGTCGGGCAGCTTAATTTCAGTATTGAAAACCTGCTGAATAAAGATTACACCACTATTTGGGGGCAACGCGCAGCCTATCTGTATAGCCCAACTTATGGTGAGCCTGACTTATACAGTTACAAAGGTCGCGGCCGGGCATTCTCATTGGGCTATTCCGTTGCTTTTTGATCCCTAAGCGGTTTCAACATTGTGAATAAACCCTGACGCCTCGCAGTGCGAGGCGTCAGGGTTCTGCGATATGTTTGCCTTAGCGGCTAAAAACGCCAGAATGTTTTCGAACATAAGATAAGAATGGGGTAAATCTCCAATCGTCCCATCAACATCGCTGCACACATTAGCCATTTCGCCACAGCACTCAGATCGCCGAAACCCTGTGCTGTACCGCCATAACCGACGCCCATATTATTGATACATGCTGCAACCGTGGCAAATGATGTAACCAAATCATAACCCAGCAGATTCAGCACCCAAATAAAGAAGCAACTGAAAAAAACATACAGGAAGAAGAAACCCCAGACTGAATGCAGAACCCTTTCCTGTACCGCAGATTGACCGACTTTTATCGTTGAAATCGCATTAGGATGAGTGAGCTGATTAATTTCACTGAAACTCTGCTTCGTCAGGATCAGAAAACGCAGCGCTTTGATTCCTCCGCATGTCGAACCGACACAACCGCCAAAAAAACTGATCGCCAGTAACATCAACATAGTATGGGGCGGCCATTGGGCGTAATCGGATGTCGTCAGGCCATTATCTGTCATCATCGAACTGGTCATTAAGAAACCGTGTACAAAAGCGTCTTTCACGCCGTACATACCGGAACGGTATAATTCCAGCCAAATAATGATCACCACAATGGCAAGTACCAACAAGAAAAACCGGAATTCCGCATTTCTCAGGATAGGCTTTAGGCTACGCCGTGTCAGGGCGACAAAATAAAGTGTAAAGTTAACCGCTGATAATACTGAGAAAATCCCGCCGACTATTTCAATCATGGAATTATCATAATAGCCAAGGCTCTCATTACGGGTCGAAAATCCCCCTAACGAAACGGTGGATATCCCATGACATACGGCATCGAAAAATGACATACCGGCCGCCCAGAAACTCAGGGAACAGACTGCACCAAGCAGCAGATATACCAACCACAGGCTTTTGGCGCTGTCAGCAAGACGTGGCGTCAATCGCTCTTCTTTAAAAGGGCCGGGCATTTCAGACTGATAAAGTTTTACGCCACCAATACCCAGCAGCGGCAAAATCGCCACCGCCAGAACAATCACTCCCAAGCCACCGATAAAGTTGAGTTGCGCACGGTAATACAGCATTGACTTCGATAATGAAGAAACATTATTCAGCACTGTCGCGCCCGTGGTCGTAATTCCTGACACTCCTTCAAACATGGCATCAGCAAGGCTCATATCCAGACTGTCATCCAATATGAAAGGCAATGCGCTGAGCAATGAAAAAAGTAACCAGAACAAAACAATGATGAGGAAGCCATCTTGTGTGCTGGGCTGTGTTTTCGTTTTTCGGGTGAAATACCAGCCAATGCCACCAAACGCGAAACCAATGAGAAACGTGTCGAAAAAAGCAAAACCACTTTTTTCTTTATAAAATAAAGCAACCAAAATAGGGAATAACATAGAGAGACTGTAAAGGAGCACTAAAAAACTACAAAGGCGCCCAACAATCAAGAGTTGGTTTTTTCTGACCATCTGTTTACTCAAACAGAAAATATATGACCATAATAATATAAAATTTAAGCATATCCGTCTAATTAAGATTATTATTGGATTAAGGCATTCTCAAACTGGTGAGAATCCTTTCGGGGCGTTATACTGACGGGCAATTTTTGTTAACAGATGATGACATTCCCCTTGCAACATAACACCGTCATTTTACGCCAGTTGGGTATTCAGCCTTACAAACCGGTTTCTGACGCTATGCACCAGTTCACCGAACAGCGTACAGCGGAAACGCCTGATGAAATCTGGCTTGTTCAGCATGAAAAGGTGTTTACACAAGGTCAGGCGGGCAAACCAGAGCACATACTTGCCGCCGGTGAAATTCCGGTTATTCAGTCCGATCGTGGAGGTCAGGTGACTTATCATGGCCCCGGTCAGCAAGTTATGTACATCCTGATCGATTTGAAACGGGCTAAACTTGGCGTTCGCCAGCTCGTCACCGCGATTGAAGAAACGGTTATCCAAACCTTAGCGCATTTTAGTGTCGAATCTTATGCCCGACCGGATGCGCCGGGTGTCTATGTTAACGGCAGTAAAATTTGCTCGCTGGGATTGCGGATCCGAAAAGGCTGTTCTTTCCACGGGCTGGCTCTGAATATTGCGATGGATTTGCAACCTTTTTTGCGTATCAACCCGTGTGGTTATACAGGAATGCAAATGATTCAGCTCAGTGACCTTGTAGCGGGGATCACTGTTGAAGATGTACATCCCATTCTGGTGCAAAAATTCTGCCAGATCTTGGGACTCCAACTCAGTGTTGAAAGATGATATGATTTTTTGACATTTTTCAAAAAAATTTGAATAGACTTATTGCGATGAGAAATATGAGGCGCACTCAGCTCAATACTCAGGCAATAAATTACAATCTGAAGAATATAACTGGAACCGGCACGATTATGAGTAAACCAATTCAGATGGAACGTGGTGTCAAATACCGCGACGCAGATAAGATGGCTTTGATCCCTGTGAAAACGGTGGTAACAGAACGCGAAGCACTCTTGCGTAAACCTGAGTGGATGAAAATCAAACTTCCTGCGGATTCCAGCCGCATTCAGGGAATCAAAGCGGCAATGCGTAAAAATGGTTTGCATTCCGTTTGTGAAGAAGCCTCTTGTCCGAATCTGGCCGAATGTTTCAACCACGGTACGGCGACTTTTATGATTCTGGGCGCTATTTGTACGCGCCGTTGCCCATTCTGTGATGTGGCACATGGGCGGCCAAATGCACCGGATGCCAATGAGCCGGTTAAACTGGGGCAAACTATTCAGGATATGGGGTTACGTTATGTGGTTATCACGTCTGTTGACCGTGATGATTTACGTGATGGTGGCGCCCAGCATTTTGCCGATTGTATTACTGCAATCCGTGAAAAAAATCCGTCAATAAAAATTGAAACGCTGGTGCCGGATTTCCGTGGACGTATGGATCGTGCGCTGGAAATTCTGACCGCAACACCGCCAGATGTTTTTAACCATAATTTGGAAAACGTACCACGGATGTATCGTCAGATTCGTCCGGGCGCAAACTATGAATGGTCATTAAAACTGCTGGAAAAATTCAAGGCTGCTCATCCGGATATCCCGACCAAATCAGGTTTGATGATGGGTCTGGGGGAAACAAATGAGGAAATTTTAGACGTAATGCGCGATCTGCGCAGCCACGGCGTCACGATGCTGACATTAGGGCAGTATTTGCAGCCTAGCCGCCATCATCTTCCTGTTCAGCGTTATGTCAGCCCTGCTGAATTTGATGCAATGAAAGAAGCAGCATTAGAAATGGGCTTTACGCATGCTGCCTGTGGGCCATTTGTCCGTTCATCTTATCATGCTGATTTGCAAGCCAAAGGCATGGAAATCAAATAAGCCGCTCTGACGGATGAATCTTGTGCTTGCCGTATTTATTGGAGGTGGATTAGGCAGTGTTTTACGCTGGCTAATCAGCCTCCGGCTGAATACTATTCCAGTACCTATCGCAGTGGGAACTTTGGCGGCTAACTGCATCGGCGCTTTTATTATCGGGCTGGGGCTGGCTTATTTTAACAGAGCAACACACCTTGATCCCGCTTGGAAACTGATATTAACAACCGGTTTTTGTGGCGGGCTGACAACATTCTCAACTTTTTCTGCTGAAGTGGTTTATTTGCTGCAAGCGGGAAAAATAAGCTGGGCACTCGGCAGTATTCTGGCAAATGTAGTGGGTTCGTTATTGATGACGATGATTGCGTTTAGTGTGATGAATAGGTTTGCTGGTTAGCAATAAAAAGCCGCTAATCATAAAACGATGAATTATAAAATCATATTCTATTGAATAATGTTAAGCCAAGTATGGTTTTTTTATCTTAAATATAACAAAATTACCTTGATGCATAGTTACATGGAAGATTTAAAAATGAAGAACCCATACTGTACCGTTGATGAATTAGGATTTCCCCGTTTCACTGGTGTTGATTTTATAAGGTATAAGGTATTACCTGATAGCCCACTGTTAGTAACAGGAGAGAGTTATTTGTGGGCTTATAAGGCGGCATATTTGCAGTATAATAAGGATTTAATAATAAAATACGCTCATGAAGCAAATATCCCTGTTCTTCTTTTGGCTGGAGTCGCGGTAGCAGAAGCAGGAGGAACGCCGGATAGAATTAAAGCCTATGGTGTATTGCAATATAGACAAATGTTTCATGATAATTTCAGTGGTAACAATAAAAAATCAAATGCGACTTCTGTCGGTGTATTGGCTATTCAATTAAGAGCTGCTGCGGAAACGTTAGGAATAGACCCAAAGACACTGACAACAACACAACAACTTCAACTTGCAAATTGCTTATTAACGGATGATTTCAATATAAGGGTGGTAGCTTTTCATTTAAGAGACTTAATTATTTTTGATAATCCAGATATAAGTAACACAAGCATATTGAGTGATGAGCAAATTATTCTGGCTGGCTCAAGGTATAATAGGGGAATTGCAAGGGATAAAAAAGATATTATAAAATCAATTTCGTCACCTCCAAATGCTCCTGATAGGGAGTATAGTTCTTATGGTCGCAGACTTTTAGAAAAGAAAGAATCAATATACATGATAATGGGAATTAAAGATGAATAGCAAAATAAAGAATAGAGTAATTAATATATGTAAGTTAATATACTTTTTATTTTGCTTGTTTATTATAAATTCTTTTTCTTTTTTTGAAGAAGAGATATATATAGATGGAAATGATATAAAAAATGCATGTATAGCTCATAGAGCATTGGCCGCCGATGATATAAGGGATTTTACAGCTCCAACGGCTGTAATTTTTATCATTCCATTTCTAGTTTTGGCTTTTAAATCAAAGGGTAAATCATTATTGACTAATCTTATATTACTGACATTAATAGCATACTGGATATGGCGATTTTTTATAAGATTGATGATTTGCTAACCTTCCATAATGACTTGGGAGGTTAGCAGGTAATTAATATACTCTATCTTCCCAAAAGCTATAGCCAGACGTTCCTGCAACATGATGCTGCCATGTTATACTGGCATATTTAATAGAAATCATTTCTTCTGGTTGGTGTTCGTTATGATTTATCGAGTGGGGATAACAGACATTAAATCTTTCTATAGTGGCTTTTTGTAATTTAACTGAATAATAAAGTTCATTTCCACCGCTATTTGATGTTCTATAAAAAAAGAATTCTAGTTCAAGTTCTTCATTATTGGATATTGCAATGCCTAGTAATGGAGATGATTTGTCTATTGGTTTTATAAATGAAACCGGACGATGGTTAACATTACCAGCCCTTGTTATCTCGTGTTCAAACGAAACAACAAGGATCTCATTTTCATGACCTGCCTGATACTTATTACCTATTGAATCAAAAGTAGAGCATCCAGCGGAGATTATGCCTTGCTTTTTTCCTTTTATCGTAGCGTATATTAAATTAGCCATATAATATCCTTGAGGTTAATATATTTTCTTGTTTAAAATTGAACCAATTATGCAAACCAACACTACTATAACTGGAACTAAAAAAAAATTAAACGAGTAGTTTAATTTGTTTGTCTTCCGTAAATTGAAAATGTAGAGCTACTACAGCACGCCCTTTCTTTACGAACTCAAGCGATACTATTAAGTGTTTTTGGTAATAGCTAAAAAATAGTTTATACCAAAAGGAAAGGCAATATAATATTTATTCGTATTTCCTTTGCATGTGGATTTTACCGCAAAAAGCATTGCCTATTAGGGGTTATACGCCGGGATCCCAGATTTTTCCGTCAGCCTAAATTCAGCCCGGCAACAATGTCATCAAGATCGATAATTTTACCTTGATTCTGAAAGGCATAATGTCCATTCAACAGTATGTACTGCCAGGCGGCGGGGGATATTTGCTTTATCAACGCCAACGCCTTTTGATTACCCGCTGATTCAAACTTCTTCAGAAAATCGCAGAGTTATAGTAAACG
>JAIRVT010000096.1 GCA_031253755.1 Enterobacteriaceae bacterium | reverse complement strand
AACGAATAATTCGCCATACAATTTCACCATATAACAAAATGAATTTATTGCATTTATTTGAAAAATTTCAGGGTGAAATCGCCAGCATTTCATAGATGACCATAAAGATCTATGGGTATTTATTTTTGAGCAGATTAGCGGGCAACCCATAAGATATCAGTGAAGAACGTAAACCTCCGGTAAACTCACCTTGCAAAACGTCGTCAGTTTGTGCGGAGGTTAATCAGGATTGGAGGCATGACCGTGATAACGGGGGTGCCCACTGCTTCCTTTTCCATGTACCTTGACCTCCTCTGCTTTATGACAGTAACGACAAATCACATCAACTTTAGCCATATCTCTCCAGTAATAAAAAGTGAGGAATTGACTACAACAATCTAATGATTGGGAGCATGACCAAATTCTGAGCCATTAAATCAGGTGTAAATTTGATATTTACTGTGGGCGAAAAGCTTTTTCCTTGATGAAAGAAAGGCTTTTGCCGCGTCTTGGATGAAGTGCGCTATGATATAGCTTTCGTCTTTTTACAGAACAATCTGGCATTAAGAGGAACAATTATGCGTGATGAAATACCGGAAACACATTTCAAAGGAGGCGATATGGCCACGTCTTTAGACAAGCTTACGATTAAAGGATTTAAATCAATCCATCAGCTTAATGAATTTGAACTTAAAAACCTAAATGTGATCGTGGGCGCTAACGGCGCAGGCAAAAGTAATTTGATCTCCTTTTTTAAAATGCTGCGGGCATTAATAGATGGCACATTAAATCGTTATGTCCGTGATAACGGCGGTGCAAGCGATTTACTCTTTAATGGTAATAAAGTCACGCAGAAAATGGCGTTTGAAACCCGCTTCGGAGACAGTGGATTTCGTTTTAACTTAGTGTCCACGCCAGCAAATGGTTGTGCAATTGAAGATGAAGCCCGTTATGACATAAAAGGCGCTGATGGCTGGTGGTTATTGGGAGACAGTGATGATGGCAGATCCAAAATGGTTGCCGAAATCGAGAACAATTCCGCTGACGCACCATACTCGAAACCTGTCTATGATGCCATCGCATCTTGGCAGATTTATCATTTTCATGACACCAGCGCGACAGCAGGAATGCGAAAATATGAAATCATTCAGGATAATAAAACATTACGCACAGATGCTTCTAATATTTCCGCGTTTTTATTAAAACTTAAGAATGATGCACCGCATGAATACAAATCGATTGTAAATGCCATCCGCTTAGTTACGCCTTTCTTTCATGATTTTATACTGGAACCTCGTCAAAGCGGCCAAAAAGAAGAAGTTAACATGAGTTGGATGCAAAAAGACTCGGACTACCCAATGCAGCCTTATCATTTATCTGATGGCTCAATCCGCTTTATCTGTCTGGTTACCGCCTTATTACAGCCTAATCCTCCATCGACGATTATTATTGATGAACCTGAGCTGGGTCTGCATCCTGCGGCTATCGTTATTCTTGCCGAGATAATCCAACAAACGGCTCAGCGTACGCAAGTCATTATTGCCACTCAATCTCCTATTTTGATCGATCAGTTTTCTGTCGAAGATATTGTCATCGTAAATCGCAAACAGGGTGCTTCCAGCTTCGAACGTTTAAATGAAGCTGATTTTTCTCAATGGCTCGAAAACTATTCCCTGGGTGAGCTATGGGAGAAAAATGTCATCGCCGGAGGGCCGTCTTATGAATAATTACATCGAAGTCATGACCATCGTTGAGGGCAAAACAGAACAGATCTTTATTGAAAAAATGCTTCAACCTTATCTGGCTGAAAAAATGATTTTCATTTCTGCTACGCAAGTTTCCAAGCCGGGGCAAAAAGGCGGTGATGTGCGTTTTTCACGGGTTAAGAAAGACATTGAAATGCACCTGAAACAACGCCCGGATACCTATGTCACTACCTTTATTGATTATTACGGCACTCATGAATGGCCGGGATTAGAGACGCTAAACCGACACTGGGAATCGAAACAGATCGCTGAACATCTGCATCTGTCAACACAAACTGAAATTTGTCAATTCCTGTCAGCACAAAAAGCGGATGAGCGTTTTATTCCATACATCGTTATACATGAGTTTGAAGCGTTGCTCTTTAGTGACAAAGAGATACTTGCCAATGAGTTAAGTATTGATGTGCAAGCTGTGGAGCAAGTTCTTCGGGAATGCGGAGAGCCGGAATCGATTAACAATAGCCCACAAACGGCACCGTCCAAGAGATTGGATAAATGGTCAGCAAATGGTTCGTTTGGAAAAACGACAACAGGAATAGCGATTGCTGAAAAGACAGGTATTCCTAAAATGAGAGAGAAATGTCCGTTGTTCAATGAATGGCTATGCAGGCTTGAGAGGCTGGTCAGGACTAATTAAGCTTTTGCCGCGTCTTGGATGAAGTGCGCTATGATATAGCTTTCGTCTTTTTACTCAGGATATTAAAAAGCATATGCAGTATTGGGGAAAATTATTAGGGCTGATATTCGGGATTGCCTCTGGTGCCGGGTTTTGGGGCATTGTGATTGGCGTTGTGCTGGGGCATATTCTGGATAAAGTCAGAATCCGCAATCAGGGCGCTTCTGCCAAAAATCCTCCCCGGCAGCTCCTCTTTTTCCGCAGCACCTTTCAAATATTAGGCCATTTAACCAAAGCGAAAGGGCGGGTAACGGAAACGGATATTCAACTCGCCAGCCAATTAATGGACAGAATGCGGCTGCATGGCCATGCCCGCCACGCCGCGCAACAGGCATTCCGCGAAGGCAAGCAGCCGCAGTTTCCCTTACGCGAAACCCTGAGGCAACTGCGTCGCGCCTGCTCCGGGCGTTTTGACCTGATCAAAATGTTTCTCGAAATTCAGCTACAGGCTGCCTTTGCCGATGGTGAGCTGCATCCTAACGAAAGAAAAGTGCTGTATGTGATTGCGGAAGAGTTAGGCATTTCCCGCGTTCAGTTCGAACAGTTTCTTGCCATGATGGAAGGCGGGCGCCATTTTGGTGGTGGCTATTCTTCCCAAGAAAGGCAGTATCAAGAACGGCAACAGCAGGGGCATTATCAGGGCTATCACCAGCCCCGTGCGACGCTGGCAGATGCCTGCAAAGTGCTGGGCGTCAGCGCTAATGATGAGGCTACCGTGATTAAGCGGGCTTATCGCAAGCTGATGAGTGAACATCACCCCGATAAGCTGGTGGCAAAAGGGTTGCCACCAGAGATGATGGAGATAGCCAAACAAAAAGCGCAGTCGATTCAGGCCGCTTACGATTTGCTCAAAAAAGAACAAGGCGTTAAATAACGGCGTTCTATTTTGTCACCACGGAAAGCGTGGCTTGGGCGGTAAATTTTCCGGTTTTCAGTTCGCCATCTCCCCGGCATAGCGTCCAGTCAATCGTTTCACTCGATTTAAAGTTTGCGACAGTGTTTTGTATCATTTTACCTATTTGGTATCCTTCATTTCCTGGTGCAAAATCCAGCCCGTTCTCTGGTTTCTCGCAGGTAGCTGTTCCTTTAGGTTTATTGCCGATGATAAATAAACCGGGTTGATCAGCTATGGTTAGCTTGTGTGTGTTGTCTTTATCCGCTTCGGATGTGCCAGTAGCGGATGCCGCTAGCCTTACCTGAATTTCGTTGGGTTGCTCAGCACCCAGCCCAGCGCCTGACACAGCACCATTACAGTCAACCTTAACGGTAGTGGAGCCTTGTGCCACCTGCCCCTTTGAGGTATTTGTTGAAATTTCACCAAAATCGACGATATCTGAACCTACAACATTTAGTGAGCAAGAGGAGGTGGCTACAATGATTGTTAAGTCATCAAATAATTTGACAGAGCCAAACATGCTCCCAAATTGAAGATAGACACTAATGTAGCGCATACCTTCTTTCCCCCCATAAAATAAGTGGGGGTTAAAAGTGTATACACCTGGTAGTTGAGATCCATTTCCATGAATAACCCATCCTGCCATCATGCTAGTACTTCCTCCTCTATCTTTATCCCAAAAATTTATTATTTCTTGACTTTCACCTCTTATGTTCGCACACCAAAAGTAAGTTTGATCAGTATCTTGCGTTTGCGGTTGTGTGGTGAATACTCCGGGGGTATTTTTGATAGCGCTGGATGGCCCCCAGAAATGTTTAAACCCACCGCGACCATCCCAGTAGACGGTTCCTTTAACTTGAGTGCTTTCGCCAGAAACAGTATATTCTCCTCTTATCCGTCGTGACCATGTACTCACACCGATGGGTGAGGCTACCATATTGAATGTTCCTGCATTGGCATTCTCGTATAACTTTAGGCCCAAAACATTGGAATTCAACCTCCCAAATTGTCTTCCCAACTCCTCCTTCTGTTGTATACAAAAATGACCGGCTTCATAATTAGAAAAGCCGCTTACCCCTGTACCATTTACCAATCTAGTATAAAGCAATGGTAGATTTTCTGCGCTTTGGATGTGCCGAAACGCCCCCTGCCCTATTTGGCCTGCACCTTGCAATACAACAATTTTTTCATTTATTGTCTCCTCTGCTAGCGCGTTTCCATATACCACCAGAAACAATGCGCTCAGCCAAATTATCCACCAGTGGTGGCATGATTTCCCCCACACTTTGCCATTGCTTAACACCATAATTCGCTCTCTTATTTATGCTGTTACGATTTGCTCAAAATAGAACAAGGTTTCAAATAATGATCTTCTATCGTGTCACCACGCTCAGGACTGCGGTGGCGGTAGCAGGGCCGGTTTCCAGCTCTCCATCCCCACGGCACAGGGTCCATCTGATGGGAACGCTGAAGCTGGGCTTAACGGTCGCTTTTTGCCCAACCCAGCCCAGAAAGTAGCCCACAACGTTCGGTCTAAAGTCCAGCCCGGATCTGGTGTTTTCACAGGTGGCGTGCGTGGTTCTCCCGCCCGGCCATGTATCAATATTACCGATAATATACAAGCCGGGTTTCTGATCACCCACAAGCGTGTCCACCATCAGCTTGCGCGTGTCTGAGCCATAATACGGCTGAGATAATCCGCTCGCAGTGGCTTTCAGGTAGACCCGATAGGAATTTTTGCCGTCGTTTGGGCAGGCAATATCGACCGTCGTGAGTTTGTCAGCAATCTTCCCCCGATTCACACGGACTAAAATATCACCAAAATCCACCACATTCGGCTTCGCGATTAGTGAGCAGGATAGGGCAACAACTTTAACGGTAATGTCCTCCAGAATAGGCCAATCCATGTCTTTTCCTCCTTTCCCCGCGAAGTCAATGAATTTGAGCGGAGGAATCTTATATTCACCGGATTGCAGGCCATCTCCATAGATGATCCATCCTATAAAAAAATTCGAATTCCGTGGGGCTTGCGCGTTCCACACATTATTGGGATCGGCAGACTGAGGACGGGGTATTTCCGGGCACCAGAAAAAAGTATCAGAATCTGCCGTTCTTTTCGGTGAGTTGCCATTAATAGTCTTTGGATCCCAAATTTGCGTATAAGAGCCGTCTCCATGCCAGATGGTTGTTCCCCGGATGGTATTATTATCAGCCAATACCCTCGACCATTTGCTCACACCCGTTGGAGAGATGATGATAGTGCCTGCCTGAGAATTTAAAGGCTCAAGTGGTATGCCTACAATATTTCCATAGCGCTTATGCTCAGGTTGAGCAAATTCTGAGCAAGCACCGCCTGTGGCATCCTTCTTAACAAGAGCACCCGGTGAAGCCTCCGCATCGAATTCTGATATCCCCAGTTTTACGTTGGCATTGCCATAATTAGTCGGAATCTCACCTATTTTGCCAGCTCCCTGTGTCACGAAAACAGCCACCGCCTGTGCGTTGCCAGCCATCACCAGACTCGCCAGATACAGCATCGCCGCCCAGACAGCTTTATTCTGTATTTTGCCATTGCACCCTACCATTGCTTGCTCTCTTATCTACGTCTCCACGCCCGCCAGACCACGCTTGTGGCGGGAATAGTGTATTTTATCGGCATTCCTGCGTGAGCTGTGCCACGCCTGAAATGGTTTGCGCCTCTTTACTCTCTGGTTTTGGTCCCAAATCGTAAGCCACCTGACATTGCTGATCCGCATTGCTGCCCCAAGTGACCTGTAACGTACCGTTCTGCGGCATTCCCGCCATATACACCAGCCCGTTGTCCCCGACGATACCGCTACTTTGATTATCACTGTCTTGCTTATCATCGCTCAGCAGCGTGACCTGTGCGCCGAAAGGAATTGGGCCACTCGCGTGTTTCAGTGTGATAAGCGCCTGCCGCCCGATCCGGGTCTTAAATTGTGCTTCCACCACCGCATCTTTGGTCGGATAGACATTGACACTGTTGTTTGTGACATCCACACCGTCCGGCAGTGTTGTCGGATCCAGACTGATGACATTCTTCTGGTAACTTTGCAGATACGGCACCAGTGCTTCTCCCTGACTGTTCGCCTGCGCACCGGCGTTCATGACATACACGCCGTCAGCGCCCGGAGCATTGACCAGCGCCATTGCACCGTTCACGCTTTTGCCAAATGTGATGCCGTGGCGATGGATCAGCATTCCGCCGCTCGCCGAAGCGCTCAGCACTTTTGAATTCCGGCTATAGCCATAATTGAGGCCGCTGCTGATCTTGCTGCCGGAGTACCCCAGACCCAGATTGCCGGAGGTTCCGTTGCCCTGATTGTCCCAGTTCTGGGAGGCGCTCCAAGAGATCCGGTTGTCCAGCATTGAGCCACTGATCCCCATCGATTGTGCCGTGCGCCCGCGACTGTCATTCGACAGGCTGTAGTTGGTTCTTATATCTTTTATTCTCTCCGAGGAGCTGAAAATGCTCAGCGGCATCGACATATTGAAGCTGACTTGACGGTTGGTCGGCCAGTTGTTGTTCTTGTCGCGGGCCTGATCCATGCTGAAGTTTACGCTGTAGCCGATTCCCTTAAAGCTGCTGCTGAACCCGGCGCTCGCGGTGTTGATCACCCGGTCGCTGCCCCAGTAATCACTCCGGCTGCCGCGCAGGTAGAGCGATCCCCAGCTCCATAAGGATTGGTTCAGACCAATCTGCCAGGTACTGCGTTGCCGCTCTCCTATCCAAGGCGCCCAGCCCTCATTCAGACGGTAACCATACGTGTTGGCATCATTAAAGGAGTAAAAATCCCGCGAGGCGTAGCGATAGGTGGACACATCCAGCGAAGTGCCGGTATCGAGAAGGCTCTTCGAATAGCGTGCCCGGTAAGCCACGCCATTGGCATTGCCCCGCCCCGGCAGATTCGCCCTCGCCAGTGTCGCATCCACAGCCATGACACCGAACATCCCCAGCGAAACACCCGTTCCCAGCGCCGCCGATTGATAATCGTTCGAGCCGAGTAGCCCGCCGTACAGCGTGACATAATTGGGCAGCCCCCACACCAGTGTACCCATCGCTAACACCGGTTTGCGTGATCCATCGGTGTAACCGCCGCCATCAAAACGCCCGACCGCAACGTCGTATATGATCCGGCCCGGCCGCTGCATGATGGGCAGTGTCGCGTAGGTCTGGGAGGAAGAGTGGACTGTACCGTCCTCTTCGGTGATGGTGAGCACCAGATCACCACCGGATGACGCCTGATAAACGTCCGTCAGCCGGAAAGGGCCGGGCGGGACGTTGGTCTGGTAAATCAGTGATCCATTCTGAGTGACCGTCACTTTCGCGTTGGTGCGGGCAATGCCGGTCAGCTCCGGCGCAAAACCCCGCAGGCTGCTTGGCAGCATTTCATCATTCGACATCAGCCGCGCGCCCCGCAGCGGAATACCATCAAAAACCTCGCTGCCGGTGCTGATTTCGCCTAGCAGCAGCTCTCCCCGCAGGCTTCGCACGTCACGTTGCAGATAAGTACTTTGCCAGTTTACCGCGCTGGTACTGGCGTCGCTGTAGTTGTCGCCGGAGTAGGAGTAGCTCACGCTGCTGCGCAGACGCCACGGGCCAGCATTCAGCCCGCCGAACATATTACCGAACAAGTTTTGCATCTTGCCGACTTTCTGGTCACCTAGCCCGTCCATCCGGCTCATGCTGCCGTTGAGGTTATAGTTGAACATCGCGGCAGGAATACCGTCGTCCCACAACGCCGGGTTAACGAATCCGCCAATGGCAACGTCCATATCAGCCTGCGGTATGCTGAGATCAAGGCGCAGCTTACTCAGATCGAGCTTCGTCTGAGCAGACGGGATCAATGCGGACAGATCGCCGACCGGTTTATCCGGTGGCAGTGATTTAAGTGTTGGCACTCTGGAAACGGCAACGCCCAGCTCTTTCAGCAGGTTTGGTGTCAGAAGCGGAATCACCTTACCATTGGCATCTTTCTTAAATGAAATCGTATCGGTGGCAGCGTTTTGCTGGTTGATATAGATATCCACCAGATAATCACCTTCGGGCGTGGCGTCGGCCTGTTCGTACTGCGACAAATCGACTTTTTTACCACTGCCGTCATTCAGAAATGCCGGATCGAAATAGTATTGCGCCGGGATAACCGGAACAGGAAATCCCAGCAGAAACAGCGCAATGTATACAGGACTGAGATGCAAACCGTGTTGATTTGTATTCATACTCCTCACTCTCACCTTTTTCTGTTTCTGATGCCTCTGATGTTCTGATACCTCTGGCGCTTCTGGCGTTACACGTTTAAACCGTGCAGCTTATGCCGCGGGCTGTTCATGAAACGAATAGCCACGAAACAGCTAGCCATGAAACGGCTAGCTATGAAACAGTTAGCCATGTCGCAGCTAGTCATGCAGCGGTTTAGATTGCGCATCAGTTGTCAGGCCATATTCATCAATTAACTGCCAACTGACGTCACCGCGAGTGACGCCGGGTGGCAACGGGTAATCCTGCCAGCCTTTCGGCGGGATCATGGCGTTTAACGCCTCTTCAGCCACCGGCTTACCGTTGACTTTCAGGCTGCTCAGCGTGGCGTAATAGGGTGTTGGATTGGTCAGCCGTAGCTGATTGTCATGGCGGCTGACGGTCAGCAAACCCGCGACGGAGGCGATGGCGTCATCCTTAAGCCCTTTCGGGCGGTAAAACAGCTTGATGCTGTTTTCCAGCGCCAATATGATGCGTTGACTAGATTCACTTCCATTGGATGCAGGTTTACCGTTGTCTGGCTTGCTCGGTACGGCGGGAATGGCTTTTGCGGTCAGAAAAAACAGCGATTCCCGGTCTTCGGGAAGTGTGTTATCCGCGCCAAGAATGATGTGCAATGGCAAAGTCCCGCGCTCCTCGACACGCGACAGCGGCGGCAGCACCATAAAAGGCATTTTCTCTACTTTTTCTGCATCGGCGTTGCTCACGGGCGCACCCAGCTTCACATCAGCTTGCTGTACCCGGTTCTGCATCAGGTACACGTTGTCCGTGTTGTTGTTGAGTGTGATGGTAGCGCCCCCGCGTTTTTCCGCCATCATCACCACGCGGGACATCAAAAAACCGATACCCTCGACCTGAACTGCTTGGGCGATCCCGACGGTACAGCCCATCAGGAAGACGCCGCTCCAGAGGTATGCCGCTATTTTTTTGTACACATTTTTGTTGCACATATCCGACCACGCCACGGAGGCATCCGGTGCGATGTGCTGCCAGCTTTTCCCAGACTTCATGTTTTTTCCTTATTTCCTTTTTACTTATTATTTGTTTGTGCTCGGTTTATGATCGGCCGTTTAAGATTGGCTTCAGTACGTCATTGCGCATTTAACGGCGGCTTACTTAATCGTCACGGTTTGTTTTGACGTAACACCGCCGTAATCGTCCATCAGTTGCCATGTGACTTGGCGGGCAGTCGTTTGTTTGGTCGGAAAACGCAGTGAGCTGAATGGCGCAACCATAGACGGATTGGTATCCAGATCCTGCTCTGTGCCGTCGAGGTTCAGGGAAGCAAACGACTGGTAATAAGGTGTCGGGTTGTTGATCAACAGCGCATTGCCTTCACGACTGAACTGGAGCAGCTTGTGCGCTTCATCAATGGTCATCGGCAATTCGGTCGGGCGGTAAAACAGTTTTAACACCGTACGCATCGCAATCGAGAGCTGCGCCCCTAGGGTTTTATCCGGTGTCTCTTTTGCTTCGCCGGGCTGGGATTTTTGCCCGGGAATAGTGCGGGCATAGAAGTAATAAACCGACTCCCGGTCTTTCGGCAGCGACGGATTGATCAATGCAATGCGCATCAGGTTCTTCGCATTGCCGTCCAACCGGAACATCGGCGGCGTGACCACGAACGGCGCAGTGGTGACCTTTTCTGGGTCATCCGATACGCCCGCCTGCACCAGATAAGGCGTGTCGCCATGGTTTTCAATCGCAATACTGATTGCTTTGTCGTTAGCCGGAAACACCATCCGGTTACGGGAAAAGCTAATGCCATCCGCCTGTGACAACCCGCTGACACAGGCCAGAGCCAGTATGGCCCCTTTCCACCATTGCATTTTCTTGATCACGTTTCTTCTGGTCACGTTACGGCCCTCATCGTTGTCTATCGGCATTCATATATCCCTTTCAAACTTAACCCACAAAAAACCTCAAACCTCAAGTTGCGGCGTGCAAGATTCATCTCTCTCCACGTAGCGGAGAGAGACAAGTGCATCTTGAATAGTGGATGTATTAATTTTTCTTACTGGTTGTATCGTATTTATATAGTATTGATGGCAATTTACTTATAGGCAAATTCGAAGGTGAAATCGGCGCGTAAGGTACCCATTTTTAGCGTGCCATTTTGTACGTTTTCTCTTTTGCAACCCCCCTCAGAGCCGCAAGTTAGCCCGAACTTGAACACCTTAGTTAATCCTTTAATCACGGTTCCGGGTTTTCCCAATTTAAACTCAGTCGGCTCATCCGAAAAGTACAGCCGGTCCTGATAAAATTTTGGTGTACCTTCAAATTCTTCTCTGCTTACCACGATACCAAATCCTATTGAAGTGCCGGAGGACTTGAACAACCATCTACGGTCGACTGGCACAGCGTTGTCCTTATTGGCGTCGCCTTTCAGGGTCAGCATGGGGGCCGGCCCATCGGAGATTTTGGGGCAGTTGCTGAGTGTTAGCGTCATTTCCTTGACGTTAGTGACCTCACGATCTTGACCGATAAGGTCGTTCGCGTTCGTTTCTCCGAGATCCAACGGGGACTCTGGTGAAAAACTGATGGTACAGGTGCCGCTGGAGACCAGTGTGGATGTGAATGTCAGCGTTCCTGAATCTGCGGCGTAAGAGGCAGCGGACAGGGGCAGCAGCAGAGACAGGAGCATATTGTGAAGTGGTTTTTTCATGGTGTTCATTCCCCCCTGTCAGCGGTAAAAAAACTCGAACTTGACAGTGGCTCGTAATGTACC
>JAIRVT010000093.1 GCA_031253755.1 Enterobacteriaceae bacterium | reverse complement strand
ACAGAAAAAGAACATGTTCTGTGTTAGAAAAATCAACGAGTTGTTGCGCAACAGTTTAAATGTTAATTTTTAGCTTTTTGAGTACGAGATAAACAGGGATAAGTGGCAAATAATAGCAGGACTATGGAAATGGAGCTTTTTGCTGAGTGAGAATTATGAATGATATTTGATGGATGGTGCGTCCGAGTGGATTCGAACCACCGACCCCCACCATGTCAAGGTGGTGCTCTAACCAACTGAGCTACGGACGCACATAAAATTGAATGTTCATGTTAACCAGATATATGGTGCGTCCGAGTGGACTCGAACCACCGACCCCCACCATGTCAAGGTGGTGCTCTAACCAACTGAGCTACGGACGCAATCTATATTCGTGGCTGACAACGGGGAGGGATATTAACGATCACATCGCTATCTGGCAAGGGGAAAAATGCAAATTCATGCTCGATTGCTCGCATTTGCATCTGTTCGTGTGAATTTAGAACTTTTCCCCTTGGATTGATACCGAATTAACGGGTAGAACGGGCAAGCACTATAGAATCAGATAGCTTGTGTAACCACCAAATCCTCGACCCTATCATGATCGCCGCAACAGATAATCCAACAATAAACCCGATCCAAAAACCCTGAGGCCCCATTGGTTCAGTAACAAGGTGGGTTCGCCCCAAAATATAACCCGTCGGTAATCCGAAAATCCAGTATGCAATGAAAGTAATAAAGAAAATAGACCGGGTATCTTTATACCCACGCAATACGCCGGCACCAATGACCTGAACAGTATCGGAAAGCTGGTATATGGCAGCAAACAGCATCAGATGAGATGCCAGCATGACAACTTCAATATCATCGTTATATACCATTGCGATATGCTTACGGAACAGCATAGTGAATGTTGCTGTCACACAGGCAATCATCAGGCCCATAAAAATACTGGTATAAGTCGCTATTCTGGCGTCTTCGGTTGATTTTTGCCCCAGACTATAACTGATGCGAATAGTGGCAGCTATGCCAAATGATAGCGGGAACATAAACATCAGAGAGCTGAAATTAAGGGCGGTTTGATGCCCAGCCACTGCGGTAACGCCAAGAGGAGACACCAAGAGTGAAACAACCGCAAATAACGTGACCTCAAAGAAAAAAGCTAGACCGATGGGTAGCCCAAGCAGAGTAATACGTTTTTGCAACTGCCATTTGGGGAATGAAAAGTGTTTAAATGTATGAATATCCTTTTGCGAAGAAGCGAACTTTGCATACCCAAGCAGTAACAGAAACATCACCCAATAAACACTTGCTGTTGCAACACCACAACCCACACCGCCCAGTTTCGGCGCCCCAAATTTACCGTAAATGAAAATGTAGTTAACAGGAATATTGACTAATAACCCGATAATGCCGATGACCATGGCTGGCTTGGTTTTCGCCAGCCCTTCACATTGGCTGCGTAAGACCTGATAAAACAGACAGCCGGGAGTCCCCCACATAATCACGTGGATAAAATCTATCGATTTTTGTGCTAATTCAGCGTTCACATTATGCTGTGCTTCGATAATAAACCGGCAATTATATAAAACGGTAATAATGAGGATAGAGAGGAATATTGCTAACCAGAAACCTTGCTGAATTTGGCCCGCGACATTTTTTCTCTGGCCGGAACCATTCATATGAGAAACAATGGGCGTTAATGCCATCAACAGGCCTTGACCGAAAAGAATGGCTGGCAGCCAAATGGATGTTCCGACAGCGACGGCTGACATCTCAATTGCGCCAGCTTTACCTGCCATGACGACATCGGCAACACCCATTGCTGTTTGTGAAAACTGAGCGATGAGAATGGGAATGACTAAAGCGAGCAAACTACGCGCTTCATTTAAATATTTCTGCACGTACTACACCTTTTTAATTGAAAATTGGCTAGAAAAATAAGGAATAATTTGTGTGAAAATAGAACTGACTGAAGAGCTATCTATTGTTAACGGAAGGTATTGTATCGAACTCATTTTATTAAACCAGTTTTTATACTCGTCGTCTTTCAAGTTGCAACGTTGACACCAACATAGAAACTCACACCCAACGAAATGGTGTTTAAAAGCAAATGGTGTTTAAAAGCAAATAGTGTTTAAAAGCAGTGAGTGAGTTACACTCATTTTTATCATACAAAGCAATTTACCATGCAAGGCAATTTACGTTGCAAAAAATGAAAGAGGTTTCCTATGTTTACAGGCATCGTTCAAGGAAAGGCGCCGATAGTTTCTATTGAAGAAAAAACACATTTTCGGACTCATAAAGTTAAATTTCCGGCTGAATTATTATCTGGCATTGAAACGGGAGCTTCCGTTTCTCATAACGGTTGTTGCTTGACGGTCACGAAAGTCGAGGGTGATTTGGTTAGCTTCGATTTGATCAAAGAAACACTACGTTTGACTAACCTTGGTGACCTGAAAGTGGGAGATTTAGTCAACTTAGAAAGAGCAGCCAAGTTTGGTGACGAAATTGGCGGGCATTTGATGTCCGGTCATGTGATCACAACGGCTGAAATCGGCAAAATTTTCACCTCGGAAAATAACCATGAAATATGGTTTCGCATCCATGATAAGCCATTGATGAAATACATCCTGCATAAAGGATTCGTGGGTATTGATGGAATTAGCCTGACAATCGGTGATGTTGTGAACAATCGTTTTTGTGTTCATTTGATTCCAGAAACATTAGAACGCACCACATTGGGTAAAAAACGCATTGGCCAGAAAGTCAATATTGAGATTGACCCACAAACACAAGCCGTTGTAGATACCGTTGAACGATTCATGGCACAAAAAGAACAAGAAAAAATATTATCGCATTCGGAAGGTAATTAATTCTCTTAATAAAAAAAGCTACAGTTATTAATACGGTAGCTTTTTAGCTCTTTTCAATTTATTTGATTGATTTAATTCAATCGGTAATTCTCAGGAATGAAATACCCTATGGATTTCGAGCTGCATCGCGGCGGCAAGGGAACTCATTCCCTGAGTTGAAAGACGACGGGTATATTAACGGGGAACTCTCAGCCCGTTCTCAATACCCTGCGGACTAAACATAATTTGCCATAGTTGGATATCTCTGGCACGGAATGCACCCGCACAAGCATTTAGGTAATAACTGAACATCCGCTTGAAACGCGGTGTATAGTTATGTTCTATTTCACTCCAATTTGCGATAAAACGTTCATACCATGCCATCAGGGTTCGGTCATAATCAGCACCAAAATTATGCCAATCTTCCATTACAAATTTTCCGACACTGGCTTTAGCGATTTTTGCAATGGATGGCAGATGACCATTTGGGAAAATATATTTGCTGATCCAAGTATCGACATTTAATTTATCCCGATTAGAACCAATAGTATGAAGCAAGAAAAGGCCATCAGGTTTTAGGTTATTACGTACGATATCAAAATAATTAGCATAATTTTTAGGACCGACATGCTCAAACATGCCAACGGAAACAATTCTGTCAAACTGAAGATTTAAATTGCGATAATCTTCAAGTGTAATTTTGACATCCAGACCTTTACAGCGTTCTTGGGCATATTTTTGTTGCTCTGCGGAAATGGTGACGCCAGTGACAGAAACACCATGATGTTTGGCCGCATAAGCCGCTAAACCTCCCCAGCCACAGCCGATATCCAGCAGGGTCATGCCCGGTGATAATTGTAATTTCTCGCAAATCAGACGAAGTTTATTTGATTGGGCTTGTTCCAAAGTGTCCGCTTCTCTCCAGTAACCACAGGAATACTGCATATGAGGGTCAAGCATAAAAGTAAACAAGTCATTGCCTAAATCGTAATGTTCTTCACCGACAATCCATGCTCGTTTGGGTGATTGTAAATTGAATATTCGAGAAGTAATGATCTTTAAAACATCTTTGGTATTTTTGGGGATCCGGTGTTCCAGACCCGCTTTTAATATTTTATGAAAGAAAACATCCAGACGTTCACAATCCCACCAACCATCCATGTAACTTTCACCTAAACCTAAAGAACCTTCTTTTAATACCCTTTTATAAAAATCAGGATTTTTGACTTGTATATCAAAGGGGCGTTTGCCATTAATTTCAACATCCGCTTCCTGAAGTAGATCATTGGCAATTCTGTGCCATTGGTTTGTGATTGTTCTTTTTTCTTCGACGAAAGATGAACTCATATGCTCTCCAACATGTCAGTGGTGAAATTTTGAGGCGTAACTGTAAGTTATTTATTATTTCAAACGAAAATAGCTATTTAAAATCGATTAAAAAATATCTTAACGAAACAGATGTTTGTTCATCCTGAAATTGAAGAGGGCTCCATTGCCTCTAGAAACCTCAAATTTCGAGTTTTTAGAATAATGAATCCGATGTTTATGAGTATATGAGTTAAACAGTATTTAAACAATAAACTAAAGGCCATACTCTTGTATGGCCTTTAGACAATAATAATCTTAGTTATTATGTTATTGAGTGAACAGCTCTTTTATCATTAATGGCTGGTTTTGCGCTTTGTTTTCTGCAAATAATAACCTATTACCATTGGGATAATAGTGGCCGCCATTACCGTTGTCGTCGCTAAAAGAGGTTCTTTCATATACATGGCAACGAGCATACTGGCAACAAAGCAAAGACCCAATTGTAAAGCATTCTGTAATGCAGCGGCTTTACCACTGTCTTGCGGGTAGACAGAAAGTGCACTCGCTACCGCGATAGGGTAAGACGCACCATTCATGGAAGCCATAAAACAGAAAGGAATCAGAATCACCATAAACGAAGGTTCGATTCGGGCAATGATATAAATAAGGATCATGCTGATGGCATAACCCGCCAGCAAGATTGGAAATAGGGTTTCACTTTTAACGTGTTCCAATAAAATTCGGCAACCATATCCTCCGATCATAAAGGCTAACGTTTGTGGAATATAACTTAAGCCGATATCTGTAGGATCGTAACCCATCTGATTCAGAATAATGGGTGAACCGGTTAACCAGGCAAAGAATCCCGCGCTGCAAGAAGCATAAATCAACACATTTCCGCTGAAAGTAGGCGATCGCAATAAGGTAAAGAAAGAAATTTTCTTTTTGCTGGTATCAATCGTTTTACGCTTATTGGACAAAAAGAGTGTAGGTACAAGCAGCACCAGAGCCACAGCCATTAAGACCAGAAAAATAATTCGCCAGTTAGCATGTGATAATAACCATGCGCCCAGCAGAGGCGCAAGGGCAGGAGAAAGCGCAACCAGCGGCATAATCATGGCAAAAACACGTTTTACGCGCTCACCGTCATATCTATCAATGACTAAAGCCTGCCAGGATACAGTGGCAGAGCAGACGCCGACCGCCTGAAAAAATCGCAGGATAAGCAATTGAGTTGCATCTGTTATCCAAAATATTCCTAAGCAACTGACACAAAACAGCGACAACCCGATGAGTAGCACAGGTTTTCTGCCCAGACGATCAGACAATTGTCCCCATAAAAGCTGAGCAAAAGCAAAACCAGCAAGAAAGACGCTGAGGCTGGCGCTGATCGCGCCCTCTGATGTACCTAACTCTTTGCTCATGAAACCAAAGGCAGGCAAGTACATATCGATGGCTAAGAATCCGAGCATACTCAGACCAGCGAGATAAAACATGAATGGAGTGGAATTTTTATTTATTGTCATCGTGTTAATGGAATGTGTTGAGAAATAATGTTAATGAACTGTGTCAATAAACCAGTGTGGTGTCATTGATAATGAAATATGCGATGTATTTTATATAGCATGATTTTTACTTGTGAAACGGTAATATTTGTATAATGTTGTGAAAAAATTTGAAAGGAATAAGTATGTGGTCTGAATATTCTCTGGAAGTTGTTGATGCGGTTGCCAGAACAGGAAGTTTCAGTGCAGCAGCAGCAGAACTTCACCGTGTGCCTTCTGCTGTCAGCTATACCGTAAAACAACTTGAAGAGTGGCTGGCTGTTTCTTTATTTGAGCGTCGTCATCGTGATGTCGAATTAACGGAAGCGGGCGCTATTTTTGTTAAAGAAACGCGTTCTGTTATCAAAAAAATGAATCACACTCGTCATCAGTGTCAGCAAGTGGCGAATGGCTGGCGGGGGCAGCTCAGTATCGCTGTCGATCAAGTGGTGAAGCCAGAGCGGACACAACGGCTTATTCTGGATTTTTACCGTCATTTTCCGGATGTAGAGTTATTTATTTATCCTGAAGTTTTTAATGGAGTATGGGATGCGTTGGTTGACGGGCGTGTTGATGTTGCTATTGGTGCAACAAGCGCTTCTCCTGTCGGAGAGCGATACAGTTTCAGGGATATGGGGTTCATGCCGTGGCTGTGCGTGGTGAGCTCAGCACATGAATTGGCCGCTATATCAGGAAGGTTAAAGGATGATCAATTAAGATGTTACCCCAGTTTATGTCTTGAAGATACTTCGCGTAGCTTGCCTAAACGTAACACTTGGGCGCTGGATAATCAGCGGCGGCTGATTGTACCTGATTGGAATGCGGGTCTGGCTTGTTTAATGGATGGATTGTGCGTAGGTATGGTGCCCAAACATCGAGCATTGCCGCTTATTCGCCAAGGAAAACTGAGCGTTCTTGAGCTTGAACAACCGTTACCTGATAGCCCGTGTTGCCTGACTTGGTTGCAAAAAAGCCATTCACCTGTATTAAGTTGGTTGCTTGATTATCTTGGCGATAGCGCAACACTTAATGCTGAATGGCTTGAGGATTAACGATCAGTGACAGTCATCAGCGACGATAGTCGATGAAAGGGCCATCTGCAACAGAACGGCGCTCAACAAGGCGTGGATGAACTTCGATAGTTTGGGCATCTTCACGTTTATTGATGATCCTGTCGAGTAACATGGAAAATGCCATTTGCCCCAGCCGTTCTTTAGGCTGATGAATGGTTGTTAACGCGGGAGTGAAATAACGGGCATTGCGGATATTGTCATAGCCAATCACCGAAATATCCTGAGGAACGCGTAAACCCATTTCGTCAGCAGCACAGATTGCTCCCATTGCCATGACATCCCCGCCACAGAATACGGCAGTAGGCCGATGTTTCTGATTCAAAATTTTACACATGGCCTGATACCCGGATTCGGGTTCAAAATCTCCCTGAACAACCCATTCGTCCCGAATGGTAATATTGGCTTCGTTCAGTGCCTTGAGAAAACCCTGATGACGGCCACCACCGGTGTTTCTGGCAAGAGGGCCGGGAATGGATGCAATATCACGATGACCGCGTTCAATCAGATAGCGACCAGCTAAATAACCACCATGAAACGCATTGTCGATAATAGCATCAGTGAAATCTCCTTTGGATTCTCCCCAATCCATCACGACCATAGGAATATTTCGATAATCCTCCAACATTCCCAATAATTTTTCAGGATATTCTGAACACATCACCAGCAAACCATCTACACGCTTTTGCGCTAACATGGCGAGATAGGCTTTTTGTTTGTCGAGATTGTTATGGGAATTACATAGAATTAAGGTATAGCCTTTACCATAACAACTGTTTTCGACAGATTCGATGATTTCAGCAAAATAAGGTGCTTCACTTGAAGTTGCTAATAGCCCGATAGACTTGGTGTGATTCACTTTCAAACTACGGGCAACCGCGCTGGGAGAATAATTCAGCTCTTTAATGGCAGCCCACACTGAGGCCTTTGTATCCTCGGCGACGAAACGGGTTTTATTGATAACATGGGATACGGTTGTGGTTGAAACACCAGCGCGTTTAGCCACATCTTTAATCGTTGCCATGATAAAAAGGACTCCTGACCTTGTTGGTCTAAATTTATATACACTTCATCTGGGTATAGATCTTTGTTAATCATTTGCCAGTATATTTATATATAGGAAGATGACTGACAAGAATTTATCGATAAACAATGGATTTTGTCTGATCTAGCTCAAAAGTAAAAGTAATAATAGATGCTATAAAGTATACGTATTAAATATCACAGTGCTATTTTTAAACACTGAAGTAATAGGCATTTAAAATTTACAGAGTTGCTGGATCTTAATTTTCATATTGAGGATAGTTTATGGATACAGATCTGAAATTGGGATTATTGACTGCTTGTAGCGCATTAATCATGATTGTTTTTATGGGAAGCCTTTGTCTGATTGCTTGATTGGATTAGTTAGGCGTAGAAACAACATATTGGTGCAATGTGGTTGTTTTGGTTTAAGGGAAAGTTTTCCGGCTTTCAAAAGCACTTATGTATAAATAATGTGCATGAAATTGGGAAAACTTGCCCTTGTCATTTTTATCGGTTAGCTGATTAAGCCAGGTTTTCTTCTACAAACTGCCAGTTAATCAGAGCCCAGAAATGGTCCAGATATTGAGGACGTGCATTCCGGTAATCGATGTAATAAGCGTGTTCCCAAACGTCAACAGTCAGAACAGGTTTATCTTCACCAGTCAGAGGTGTTGCTGCATTGGAAGTATTAACGATAGCCAGACTGCCATCAGCTTTCTTGACCAGCCATGTCCAGCCGGATCCAAAATTTTTCAGGGCTGAATCAGTAAATTTCTGTTTGAATTCAGCAAAAGAACCGAAAGCACTGTTGATGGCTTCTGCAACTTTACCCGTGGGTTCACCGCCGCCGTTAGGTGACAGGCTATGCCAATAGAAAGTGTGGTTCCAAACTTGCGCAGCATTATTGAAAATACCGCCTTCAGAGGTCTTGATGATTTCTTCCAGTGATTTTCCGGCAAATTCGGTGTCTTTAACCAGATTGTTCAGGTTTACAACATAAGTGTTGTGGTGTTTGCCGTAATGATATTCCAGAGTTTCTGCGGAGATGTGTGGTTCTAAAGCATCTTTAGCATAAGGTAATGCTGGTAATTCAAAAGACATTGCTTACTCCTTTTAACATCGGGTTTTTGGCTTTATATGCCATGATTTTGAATACATTAATCATGGATTGAGCAAATTTAGGCTATTATCTTGTTGCTATTTTGGCAATTATCTTAACAACTTTTCCACTAAATAGCAGGTAAAAAGATGCTATTTAGTGGTGATCTGGTGTCATAGTGGCCGATTTTAACGGAGCGGATATATTGGGAAGAATAAAAATATCTGTTGGTCACAACGTATTGTTCAGGATGAAAATTTTGCAGCAGCACGTTCGCTGTAGCTAATTTGCATCAGAAAGTGGTATTCTGAATAAATCTTTTCTGAGGCTGATAAACAGCACCTGTGGTTTAAGGAAGCAAAAATGACGACAATTGAGAAAATCGAACGCCAAATTCAAGAAAATCCAATCCTGCTATACATGAAAGGCTCACCTAAATTACCAAGTTGTGGTTTCTCTGCTCAAGCAGTTCAGGCTTTATCTGCTTGTGGAGAACGTTTTGCCTATGTGGATATTCTACAGAACCCGGATATTCGGGCAGAACTGCCTAAATACGCAAACTGGCCAACATTTCCCCAGCTTTGGGTTGAAGGTGAGTTGGTCGGAGGATGCGATATCCTGATTGAAATGTATCAACGTGGTGAATTGCAGGCTTTGATTAAAGAGACTGCTGATAAGCATCGTGAGCAAGAAAGCAGCGAGTAATTATTCCCGGCTTGAAATTTTTAATCAGAAAGCCCCATATGCAGTTGATTTATAGCGATATAAGTGATATGGGGCTGAGTCTGATAAATATGATTTTTGAAGTTATCAGGCTTCGTTTTCTGGCGTTGCCAGAGGCCAGCCGCCCAGTTTCTTCCAACGATTAACCAATTCACAAAAAAGCAGGGCAGTCCGGTCTGTATCATAGAGCGCACTGTGAGCCTGATTACTGTCAAAAGGTATTTCTGCTGTAATGCAGGCTTTAGCCAGAATTGTCTGACCAAGTACCAAGCCACTCAGTGCAGCAGTATCAAAAGTAGCAAAAGGGTGGAATGGATTGCGTTTTAAACCGGCGCGTCCTGCGGCAGTCATGACAAAATTGTGATCAAAATTGGCATTATGGGCAACAATAATGGCGCGATTGCAATTGCTGTTTTTCATGCCCTTGCGGATCATTTTAAAAATAGCATGTAACGCGGTATATTCACTGACCGCACCTCGCAATGGATTCGTAGGATCAATACCTGTAAATGCTAATGCTGCCGGGTCAAGATTCGCCCCTTCAAAGGGTTCAATATGGAAATGTAATGTGTCATCAGGTGTCAGCCAACCGTCTTCATCCATCTTTAAAGTAATTGCGGCGATTTCGAGTAACGCATCTGTCTGTGCATTAAAACCTGCGGTTTCCACATCAATGACAACGGGATAGTAGCCACGAAAACGTTCACTTAGCTTATTTTGCTCTTTTGTATTTGACATCTGATTTTGTTCTTAATTTCGGAATAGCGGATATTATGACAGAAATTTCTGCTGTATTGCAGAAGTCATCTCTACCCAATATTAGGATAAGCAGGGCATACACGATGCCCTTATATAGTGGAGAATTAGTGGCCTAATGCACTACTGGCGCTTTTGTTTTCGATTAATTCGATTTTATAGCCGTCAGGATCTTCAACAAAAGCGATGACTGTTGTTCCACCTTTCACTGGCCCTGCTTCACGAACAACATTTCCACCAGAGAGTTTGATACGTTCACAAGTGGCCGCGACATCATCAACGCCCAATGCGATATGACCGAATGCCGTTCCCAAATCATAGTTTTCAACATCCCAGTTGTAAGTCAGTTCAATAACGGCACCCTGACTTTCATCTGTGTAACCGACAAAAGCAAGAGAATATTTATACTCAGGGTTCTCACTCGTGCGAAGCAGACGCATACCCATTACATTAGTATAAAAATCAATCGAACGTTGCATGTTGCCAACACGAATCATTGTATGAAGAAGACGCATGATTACCCCTTGAATTGATGGTCTTATAGCAAAATAGAGTTATCACAAAACCGCATGTTGATGGTATTTTGTGCTGTGAAAGCATAACTGCACGGGTTTGTTGAACTATAGCGGGTAAAGATTAAAGTAATTCAAATTGTCTTTTTATCTATTTTGTGTCTTTTCATTCTATTTTGTCGTCAGTGATTTGATTTAGGCCAAATCTGTAGTTTGCTCACAGATAATCATGCGGGTCATTCTGAATGTAGGAGGGGAAGATGGCTGAGCAGTTAGAATTTTTTGTTATTCCTAATCCTTGTAAGGGAATTTGTGAATCTGACTCTCGTGGTTTTTGCCGAGGTTGTTATCGCAGTCGGGAGGAGCGGTTTACATGGATGAAGTTATCAGATGGGCAAAAGAGAGAAGTATTGCGCTTATGTCACGATAGATATCTGCGATCAATAAAAAAGAAAGAATATAATGATGGTAAACAATCAAAACAGCTTGGATTATTTTAATATTAACCCGTATTAGTTAATAAGGAGTTCTCACATGAATAATATTTCACATTTTCCTAAGGGTTAATCCATTTTTACTTGATAAAGTGAGATTTTATTCATCTGAGATATTTTTTATTTGATATAGATCATCTAAAAATATTACAAAGGTTGACTAATTAATGCGTTTAGGTAAAATTTTCTAATCAAATAATTAATTATTAAACAATAATCAATGTTATCATTTATCTTATTGGTTTTTAATGATTTTTTCTCGTGGATATCTATGATGGAAAGAGAAAAATGATATTAATGTAAAAATAGATAGATTAGTATCTGGAGGGCGGTTATTCTTATGGAACTTTAACCGAACGGTATTGTATCTATTTTGAAGGTTTGTATTTGTTTTGTTGATATTTTAAATTCTAATAGTTTAATTCAAGAATTATTTGATATCGCTTACATTGCTGGTGAATTAATGCACAGTTTTATTCGCTGTGCTGTAGAATCTCGTTCTTTGGAGCGGTAAAGATATCAACTTCAAATAACAAACCAATGCGACATTAATTAAACGATTAGCGGAATATTTGAATCTACTAATGCGGACAAGATATAGGATACATATTCATAATTCATATGAATAAGCGATTGGATAATTCATTGACGTTATATGAGTCTCTAATTATAAGGAGGGGTAATTGGAATTAACATTGGGATCAGACCTGGCACGTTTAGTTCGTGTTTGGCGCGCTTTAATTGATCATCGTTTGAAGCCGTTAAAATTAACTCAGACTCATTGGGTTACTCTGTACAATATTAGCTTGTTACCACCGGAGCAGTCACAGATACAACTTGCGAAAGCTATTGGTATTGAACAACCATCCTTGGTAAGAACGTTAGATCAATTAGAAGAAAAGAAACTCATCACAAGGCACACATGTGCTAATGATAGGCGCGCAAAAAGAATCAAACTAACCGAAGAATCGAAAAGTTTTATCAGAGAAGTGGATAGTGTTATTGGGATGACGAGGAAAGACATTTTGGAAGGAATTACTCATGATGAGCTAATTCTTTTTACTTCTGTGATAAAGAAAATTGAGAAAAATATTAACCAACTGCATAAGCAGGTAATATAAAAATCAATTGATATATCCTATGGGTTTCGAATCGCATCACGGCAGCAGGCGAGTGCAGCCAACAAAGAGGCAATTTGAAAGACGACGGGTATAAAGAGAAAATCGCGGATAAGAATGTTTGTTGGCAATCATCTCTCCGCGATTTTTATCTCTATGCAGGCCCATTTTGGTGATATTAGAGAGGAGATACCGTTGTCGCAGTACCGCCTCTGACAACCCTGACTCTCTGCCCTTTACTGAATGCCTCTTTTCCTTGTTTCTGTACAACGACAATATCTCCACCACTGTCAGTACGAATTTCCAGTTCTACGCCTTTTGTTTGGTTGAGGACGCTTTCGATTTCTTGGCCAGCCATTCCACCAGCAATTGCGCCCGCAGCTGATGCAACATTCTTTCCAGAACCTCCGCCAATCGTGTTACCCAATATTCCACCCATGACAGCACCACCAATCATACCTAACATGTTAGGATCACCCGCTTGACCACCTTTTATAGTTACTGGGCGAGTAGACAAAATAGTGCCGTAGGTTACGCTTTGTGTTTGTTTAGCCTGATCAACTGAATAGGTATCGCTAGAAAGTGCTCCCATGTCAGCACATCCAGATAATGTTGTCACTACAACTGCACCAACCAGGAAATGTTTAAACATAGTTACTCCTAATTTTTATGCTTACGAGGAAAAATTGATAATAAACTTACAGCCAAGCATTCAGCTATTAGTGGGTAACAAGTGTGGTAGGTAACAAGCCTAATAACTTTTCCTGTTACTCACGCCATATACTAATGAGGCCAATCTAAATATATAATGAATTTCGGTGGGGTAATTCCTAACCAAAAGTTTAGCATGTTTTGTGAGGAGGACTCCAAAACACAGATTTTACCTCTTATTATTTCCGGCTAAGTCTATATAGTCCAATCCGATGTTTTATCGTTTTACGAGATTAAATTCGATCTATTAATAAGTACGATCTATTTTTGAATAGGAGTTTATTTATGAAGTCAGGACGTTATATCGGTGTGATGTCTGGCACCAGCATGGACGGAGTTGATGTTATATTAGCAGAAATCAATGATAAGACGGTTACACAGCAAGAAAGTTATAGCCATCCATTCCCTCAGGAACTTAAACAAAAATTACTGGCCATTTGTCAGGGCCAGCAAACCACATTATCAATGGTCGGGCAACTTGATTATGAGTTGGGGACACTCTTTGCTGAATCAGTGCAAGGTTTATTGGACAAAGCGGGATTATCTGCAACTGAGATTACTGCGATTGGCTGTCACGGGCAGACGGTCTGGCATGAACCTGAGGGTGAAAAACCTTTCACCATGCAAATTGGTGATAATAATCGTGTCGCTGCATTAACCGACATTACAACAGTAGGTGATTTCCGCCGCCGGGATATGGCTTATGGCGGTCAGGGCGCACCTTTAGTGCCTGCATTTCACATGGCTGTATTGGGCCATCCGACAGAAAGGCGTGTGATCCTCAACATTGGCGGAATTGCGAACATCTCGGCACTTCTGCCAAATTCTGCTGTTAAAGGCTATGATACCGGGCCAGGTAATATGCTGATGGATGCTTGGGTATGGCGTCATAAACAGCAGCCTTATGATAAAGATGCAAGATGGGCGGGGGAAGGCCATGTCAATGAAGCGTTGCTTCAAAAGATGCTGTCTGATCCTTATTTTGCACGTACTGCGCCGAAAAGCACGGGGCGTGAATATTTCAATATGGCATGGTTGGAAAGGCAATTGGCTGATTTTCCTGCTGTCACGCCTGTTGATGTGCAAGCGACGCTGGCTGAGCTGACAGCGGTTAGCATTGCTCAACAAGTCTTGTTGAATGAAGGTTGTGAACGTTTGTTAGTTTGTGGCGGAGGCGCCAGAAACCCACTGGTTATGCATCGATTGGCTGTTTTGTTGCCGGGCACTGAAGTCGCTACAACAGACAAATATGGCTTAAGTGGTGATGATATGGAAGCTCTGGCCTTTGCCTGGCTGGCATTTCGCACTATGTCCGGCTTATCGGGCAATTTGCCGTCAGTTACTGGTGCTGATAGGGAAACCATTCTAGGGGCAATTTATCCTGTTGTTGGCAAATAAATATTATATCCTATGGCTTTCGAGCCGCATTGCGGTCAACAAATGTGCGTTCAACAAAGATGCGACTCGAAAGATGACGGATATATAGGCTGATATCCATTAAGGAATGGAGAATTAAAAATGTCAGAACATAATGAAACTCATATTGCAGAACTGCGCCGCGAGTATATGCGTGGTGGATTAAGGCGCAACGATTTGACTGAAGAGCCAATAGAACTTTTTGAGCTTTGGTTGAAACAGGCTTGTGAAGCCAAACTGAGCGATCCAACGGCAATGTGCATTGCGACAGTGGATGAGCATGGTCAGCCTTATCAGCGCATCGTTTTATTAAAGCATTTTGATGCCCGCAGTCTGGTGTTTTATACCAATCTTGGTAGCCGTAAAGCCAAACACTTGGCACAGAATAACCGCATCAGTCTCCACTTCCCGTGGTATCAGCTTGAACGACAAGTGAGTTTTTTGGGCAAAGCTGAACGTTTATCTCCTTTGGAAGTGGTGAAATATTTCCACAGTCGTCCGAGAGATAGCCAAATTGCCGCTTGGGCTTCACAGCAGTCGTCCCGTATTTCTGCCCGAAGTATTTTAGAAGGTAAATTTTTAGAGCTGAAACAGAAATTTCAGAATGGTGAAGTGCCACTACCCAGCTTTTGGGGAGGATTCCGGGTTGAGTTTGATTCCGTAGAATTCTGGCAAGGTGGTGCTAATCGTCTTCATGATCGCTTTTTGTATCAACGTGAAGGTGATAAGTGGCATATTGACCGTCTGGCACCTTAACTGCACCAGATCCGTTTTTAATACTGGCACTTATATTATGGGCGCTTTATGCTATAGCCCGCGATTTTCAATTGAATCGCGGCGAGCATATCTGGCCAATAGATTGCAAGTTGCAACGCGACAGTGAAGACATCTGCTTGTTCAAGCTGCAACTCAGAAAGCATCAATAAATATACAACCCAATGGAGTCACTAATTAATGTCTAGCAATAACCTGATTAAACAACTGCAAGAGCGGGGCTTGATTGCCCAGGTAACGGATGAAGAGGCGTTGGCGGAAAGACTGGCGCAAGGTCCGGTTTCTCTCTATTGCGGCTTCGATCCTACCGCTGACAGCTTGCATTTGGGCCATCTGGTTCCTTTGCTGTGTTTAAAAAGATTCCAACAGGAAGGACATAAACCCGTAGCGTTGGTTGGTGGTGCGACAGGTTTGATTGGTGATCCAAGTTTTAAAGCAACAGAGCGCAAATTAAACACAGAAGATACGGTCAAGGAATGGGTTGAAAAAATTCGTAAACAGGTATCTCCGTTCCTGGATTTTGAAGGTGAAGGTTTTGATGGTAAGAATGGTGCCGAATTAGCCAATAACTACGATTGGTTTGGTGAGATGGATGTGCTGACTTTCCTGCGTGATATTGGTAAACATTTTTCTGTTAACCAGATGATCAACAAAGAAGCAGTGAAACAACGCCTGAACCGTGATGATGTCGGTATTTCGTACACTGAATTTTCTTATAACCTGCTGCAATCTTATGACTTTGCCAACCTGAACGGAAAATATGGTGTTGAATTGCAGATTGGTGGCTCTGATCAATGGGGCAACATTACTTCAGGTATCGACTTAACACGCCGCTTGCACCAGAAACAAGTCTTTGGCCTGACTGTTCCTCTGATTACTAAATCGGATGGTACGAAATTTGGCAAAACAGAAGGCGGCGCAGTTTGGTTAGATCCGAAGAAAACCAGCCCGTACAAATTCTACCAGTTTTGGATTAACACCGCAGATGCAGATGTATACCGTTTCCTGAAATTCTTTACTTTCATGGACATTGAAGAGATCAATGCACTGGAAGAAGAAGATAAAAACAGTGGTAAAGCGCCGCGCGCTCAGTATGTTTTAGCAGAAGCTGTTACCAAATTGGTGCATGGCGAGGAAGGTCTTACTGCTGCGAAGCGTATCACTGAAAGTTTGTTCTCCGGAGCAGTAGCTGACTTAACCGAAGATGATTTTGCTCAATTGGCACAAGACGGCATGCCAGCGATTGAGCTTGAGAAAGATGCGGATTTACAACAGGCATTAGTTACCGCTGAATTTGTACCTTCCCGTGGTCAGGCGCGTACTATGATCAGTTCCAACGCGGTTTCTATTAACGGCAAAAAGCAATCTGAACCGATGTATATGTTTACAGAAAGCGATCTTCTATTTGGGCGTTATACTTTGTTACGTCGCGGCAAAAAACACGACTGCCTGATTAATTGGAAATAATTTCTGGCTTGAAAGACAATGCAAGGGCAACATTCGTGTTGCCCTTAACGTATCAAACTGATTCTTAAAATATATGCTCATCAAAATTGCAGTCTTTAAAGCATATAGCTTTCAAAATATATAGCTCTCAAAACATATAGTCTTTAAAACAAGATCCCAAAATAATAGACAGGTTTTATCATGAAAAATATTCTCTCAATCCAGTCTCATGTTGTATTTGGTCACGCAGGAAACAGTGCCTCTGTTTTTCCAATGCGCCGTATGGGAGTCAACGTATGGCCATTAAATACGGTTCAGTTTTCCAACCATACTCAATATCCACAATGGCACGGTTGTGTGATGTCGCCAGAACATCTGGCTGAAATTGTGCAGGGAATAGGGGAAATTGATAAATTATCATCCTGTGATGCGGTATTGAGTGGTTATATTGGTTCAGCAGAGCAGGGAAATCAGATCATCGAGATAGTGAAACAGGTTAAACAAGCTAACCCTGAAGCGTGGTATTTCTGCGATCCTGTCATGGGACACCCGGAGAAAGGGTGTATTGTTGCGCCGGGCGTTGCTGAATTTTTCTGTGAAAAAGCATTACCAATCAGCGATATTATCGCACCTAACTTGCTAGAGCTTGAAACACTGGCAATGCAGGAAATTAAAAATGTCGAACAGGCTGTATCTGCCGCGCGTGCATTATGTGAAAAAGGTCCGAAAATTGTTTTGGTCAAGCATCTTAGCCGGGCAGGTTATCAGAGCGATAATTTTGAAATGTTATTGGTGACGAAAGAGAATAGCTGGCATATCAGCCGGCCACTTATCGATACCGGAGAACGCCAGCCTGTTGGCGTCGGTGATTTAACCAGTGGTCTGTTTCTTGTCAATTTGTTGAAAAGCCCGTCTTTAACCAATGCGGTATTGCAAACTGCGTTGGAACATATTACCGCAGGCGTATACGAAGTGATGCTGGAAACACAAAAGCGAGGAGAATTTGAATTACAGCTTGTTGCCGCACAGGATAAAATGGTAACACCAGAGCATAAATTCAGCGCTGTACAAATTGACTAATCTCTTGAGCCAATCAAGTCGGTAAAATCATGCTTCCGGTCATCCTATACCGGAAGCAATCTATACCGGAAACAAGATATTAAATTAACCCTTCTGCTTTTAACGCATCCTGAACATGCGGGCGTTGCTCAATTTTTTGTTCATACGCATTTAAATAATCTAATTTTGAAAAATCGAGTGGCAAACGAAAACTAATTCGCCAACGATAGATTGTAAATAAATAAGCATCTGCAACGGTAAAATGATCGCCAGCAATATAGGGGCGCGTTGATAATACATTATTAACGTATGTAAACCTTTCAAATAATTTATCAAGAGTCGCAGCACGGTAGCTTTCTGATACAGGCATTCTGGGCGAGAATGCGGCGAAACTTTGATGTATTTCAGTGGCAATATAATTCAGCCATTCGATTTGATGGTAGCGTTCTAAAGAGCCAACGGGAGCAACTAACCTCCGGTCTGGTTTTATATCAGCGATATATTGCATAATTGCTGGCCCTTCGGTAAGAACGACTTGATTATCAAGTATCAGAGCCGGAACCTGGCCTTTAGGATTGATCCTGAGAAAATCCTGACCATGTTCAGTTGTTTTATTTTTCAGATCGACTTTCTCAAGACTGAAATCCAAACCTGCTTCACGAAGAGTGATATGCGAAGCAAGTGAACAGGATCCCGGAAAATAATAAAGTTTCATGTCTAACCCCATAATCTATATTATTAGTGTGGAAATTGATAATCAGTATATAGGTGTAGCAAGGCGATAAAACATAATCAAATTTTATATAGATAATCTATTTTATACTCACTGATAATATATTGGACAAAATACCACAGTATTTTTATAAAAACACGGCGGCTGGGGCGAGCGAGAGTAGCCAACAAAGAGGCAGCTTGAAAGACGAAGGCATAGGTGGAGAAAAGCGAAAGAATAAACTCAGAGGTGATACCACCCCTGAGTTTAGAATGCTAACAATGAATTGAAATTATTTAATTTCCAGTTCATTCATGGCTGCGATGCTGAAACCACCGTCAACATGCAGAATCTCACCGGTAATACCACCAGACAGATTAGAACACAGGAATGCAGCAGCATTGCCGACATCTTCTGTGGTAACCGTACGGCGGATCGGCGTAACGGATTCACAGTGTGCCAACATCTTACGGAAATCCTTGATACCGGATGCCGCCAGAGTGCGGATTGGGCCCGCGGAAATAGCGTTAACGCGAACGCCTTCTGCCCCCATTGCATTTGCCATGTAACGCACGTTTGCTTCCAGCGAAGCTTTTGCCAATCCCATAACGTTGTAGTTAGGGATAGCACGTTCTGCTCCCAAATAACTTAGGGTAAGCAAAGCTGAAGCAGGGTTCAGCATACTACGACATGCTTTTGCCATCGCAACAAAGCTGTATGCGCTGATATCATGCGCAATTTTGAAACCTTCACGGTTGACAGCGTTAACATAATCGCCATCAAGTTGTTCCGCAGGTGCATAGCCGATAGAGTGAACAAAACCATCAAACTTAGGCCATACTTTGCCTAATTCAACGAACAATGTGTCGATACTTTCATCTTCAGCCACGTCACATGGCAGAACAATGTTCGAATTCAATGATGCGGCAAATTCTTCGACACGAGGTTTCAATTTGTCATTTTGGTAGGTGAAAGCCAGTTCTGCACCTTGTTCGTGCATTGCCTGAGCAATTCCATAAGCAATAGACAGTTTGCTGGCGACGCCAGTAATGAGAATGCGCTTGCCGGTCATGAAACCCATAGCAGTTCCTTATTGTTCTTTATGTTCAAAATACCAGAGTCAAGTATATACCTCATAATAAACTCAGGTATTCATTGTGAGTAAACGAAACCGATTCTATCACGGCAGAGAAAAATGTGGTGAGTTTCCGCCGCTGTTCCGATCAGTGATGGGAATTATCTTTATTATAAACAGCTAATTAATATTATAAGGGGTGCTATTGGGGTGCTGAGAAATAGCACCCGGGTATGGATTCCAATCAATTTACTTTCTTTTTGACTTGCATTCTCTCCACTTCTTTCACGGCAATCTCCCTTTGCTTGTCGATGTATTCCGCAAGATCATTCACATGCACTATTCGCGGTGATTTTTGGCTATCAGCTAATTTATATGTCGGTAGGCTTAGCTTACCTTCGTTTGCTTTACGCTCTGCTGTTCCGGGCGTCATTTTAAGATACCTTTCTGCCATATCGGATAATGGAATTTGTGAGGTTCCGAATTCTGCCATTAACAGAAGTGCTGTATTCATTTTCATTTGATTTCCCTCCGATACCCGTTCCTCAAAATAACCCCAGCCACTTTTGCTGGAGTTATCCCTTCATTCCATGTCGCATCAAAAATAATATTGTTCAGCTCCATAGTAAGAATGTCGTTCAAATTCTTTGGCCTTTCAGAACAGGGTGCTTCATCAGGTATGCCTTCCATGATTTCAATGGTCAGTATGGCTATGTCTTCTGCTTCCCGTTCTGGCTTACGGTAACCAGCATTCCAGATTGCATTAGTGATATCCGCAGGATCGCCCCAAGCTGAGGCGATGATTTGAGTTAGGTGGAATGAGTTATTGATCATTGCCATTTTCCTTTTTCTGCTTTATTTCATGGCCTGCTGTTTGTGCAATATGTGTCGCATTGCGAATCGTTTGTTTAATCATCTCGTCGAGTTCATCGAGAACTAATGAAATGCCAATGCCATTATCGTGCTCATCTAAGAGTAAGTGCTTGGTGAT
>JAIRVT010000012.1 GCA_031253755.1 Enterobacteriaceae bacterium | reverse complement strand
ATGAATCAGGAACGCCGAACGTGATTTATTGTGATACTTATCCCGATCCTATACAACGAAAAAACCGAATTATTATCGATTGATGCTATAATTTGACGTTTTCAGCAGCAGATAGGGCGGTTAAATTGATTAAAATAAGAGCGATAATGAATAAGATTTATTCGATATATTCATCGCCTTTCAAAATACATCTTATATCTCTCACACAACGGGGAAATATAAAAACCCATTTTGATGTTAGATGGGTATCGAATAATAAAGAAAAGGAATGATAATATGTATCATCGTGATGAGTTTGGTTATTTACTTTTAAATAAAAAAGATAAATTAAATTAAATTTCTTTTCTAACTGTTTAATTTTTTGATAAGTCGTAACAATAGCATTGTAATTATTATTCCGAGCGGTCCAAAGAATAATTTTATATTCGTTATTTTTCAAGTTGCCTTTTTGTTGATTGAGATCGTTCATCTCAGTCGCATAGTTACCTGTGTTCAGGTGTTTCCTCGTCGCTGCAATACAACTCGAAATCTATAGGGAACATATGACAGAATAGGCGAGTTCCCTAATCTCTGGAGGAGGAATACCAAACGGTATTTACACACATCATGACTCAAGACGATTCTCTACAAAATTCATTACAAGACCATCAATTACAAGTCGAAGCCATTAAATGTGGCACGGTTATCGACCATATTCCGGCGCATGTCGGCTTTAAGTTACTCTCACTCTTCAAACTGACAAAAACGGATCAGCGAATTACGATTGGTCTGAATCTGCCCTCCGAACAATTGGGCAAAAAAGACCTGATCAAAATTGAAAATACCTTCCTGACGGCGCAACAGGCCAACCAGCTCGCGATCTATGCGCCTCATGCAACGGTAAATAATATTGAAAATTACATCGTGGTGAAAAAGCTGCCCATTAATCTGCCAGAGCAAATTGACAGTGTTTTTGTCTGCCCGAACAGTAACTGCATCAGCCATAATGAACCGGTAGAAAGCAGTTTTCGTGTGATGGAAATGGCTAACGATGTCATCGTCCGTTGCAAATACTGTGAAAAAGAGTTTGATCGTCAGGCCGTTCTCAGTAACGATTAATCTCCATAAAATTTTTTATACCGACGTTAAACAGGAGTTTCGAATGTCACGTTCCATCCATACCGAAAATGCACCTGCTGCAATTGGCCCTTATGTTCAGGGCGTTGATCTGGGCAGTATGGTTATCACTTCCGGTCAGATCCCGGTCGATCCAAAAACCGGTGCGGTTTCTGAAGATATTGCGGCACAAACCCGTCAGTCACTGGAAAATGTCAGAGCGATTATTGAGCAATCTGGTCTGAAAGTCGCAAATATTGTGAAAACCACGGTATTTGTGAAAGACCTGAATGATTTCGCTGTGGTGAATGCGGCGTATGAAGCCTTCTTTACCGAGCACAATGCACCATTTCCGGCGCGTTCATGTGTGGAAGTTGCCCGTTTGCCAAAAGATGTGAAAATCGAAATCGAAGCTATCGCTGTTCGTGGCTGATTGCTTGTAAGGTATTGTTTGTAACTAACTGCTTGTAAATAACTGCTTGTAACGAATGGCACGTAATCAGCAGTTAGCACCATCAACTCTGATAATTGTTCTATCAATAATTATCAGGGTTGATATTCCCTCATTAAGATTCAGCACAAGTATTAACGCTGCCAGTGCAATTTGGTGCCAAAGCCAAGCGTGTTATCCACCATTTTGATTTCATTCAGGTTTAATTGCCAGATTGGTGATTTTGCGGTTATCGCAATGGGAAAATGCTGGCAGTAACATGCTCTGGCGACCGTTTCATCGTCACCGGTTAGCCGGACAACTTCACCACGAAACTGAATGCCTTTGATCTGGGAAATGTCATGAACCTGCCCGGCAATCGTCCCTGCAACGGTTCGGTTTTCCTGCATCATTTTACCGTGACGGGTTTCCGGCTCAGTCATAAACCAAAGTGCCATTTTATCGATGTCGAAAACATAGAAGCAGCTTGCGCACCAGAGATCCTGATTTTCACTATTATTTGCTGAATCAGCGGCTGAAGAGTGGATTGCGGAAGAATGAATGACTGAAGCAGTGCAAAGGGTGAAGACGTGTTGTGTGGAGAGATACTGGCAAATCGTTGAGTGAGGGTTATTTGCTGTCATGCCATTTTGTGCCGTTATATCTGTTGATTATAAGGAGATAAATAGCACATATGATCACAAGCCGTCTATGTCAGAACACGCAGGGAGTTTCCTCGTTACGTGTTCTGATACACGTCTAAGCGTACAAGATTGACTAAGCGTACAAGGTTTAGACCGGATTACCTATTGATATCATTATTATAATATTTTATTTATAGATTTCAGCGGAACCGTGAAGAGTGTTTTGACCTGCGGCTGAAACAATGCGGAAATAGGTAGCACCTGCTTTATCTGCTTTTTTAGATAATTGTTCTGTCAGACCGTCCAGTGTATCGGCACCAGTGACTGAAACGATACCCATTTTTTCTCCCTTAGGTTGTTTGACTTCTGTTGCAGCGGAAGAAGCAAATGAAACAGCACTTAGCATCAGGGCGGCAACAACAAACTTTGTATTTCTCATTTCTAGATCCTTTGTATCTTTTGTTTACTTCTCAATATTGAGGGTCACTATATGTGACGTGGATCAAGTTATACGCTCATTAAAAAAATGGAAATTAACAATTCTTGCTATAATTTTTCAAGTAATTTGAACAAAAAATATAATATCTCACCGCAACTTAACTTATATTAAATAGATAATTCATCAAGTTATCAAAGGCGAATCGCAACGGCTAAGATGATAATCAGGTAGTGAGTTATTCTACTAAAGTCTTAACAGGCTAAAACAAATAAAAAAAATGAATATTAACAAATTTGTTAACAAATCTGACTGGTATCTTTATCTGATCAAAACCCGAAACGGTGCTTTGTATACCGGAATTACCACAGATGTTTCCCGTCGTCTGATGCAACATCGTGCAGGAAAAGGCGCGAAGGCTTTGAAAGGAAAAGCGCCGCTGACGCTGGTTTATCACTGCTCAGTGCGGGATAAAAGCACGGCATTAAAATTGGAATATCGGGTGAAACAACTCAATAAGCAAAAAAAAGAAAGGCTGGTAACGACCCAGCCTGTCTGCATAGAAAGTTATTTGTCAGGCAACGTGAAGTTTATCGAAAATCCCTGACACAACTTCAGTTACATGTGATCAAAAGTTACATGTGATCAAAATGGCTGGGGTAGGTGACTAAACCACGGCAATTCTCCAGAGCAACGTCTGCCAGTGTATAAACCTGAAAGCATTTTTCGCGTTCAGGCCATTGGCAGCGAAGCTGATACTCTGTCGCCAGCCTGAAACCAAAGCGTCGATAATATTCAGGCTCGCCGAGCACGACAACCGCACCATAGCCGAATTCATTGAGGCTATCTAACCCTTCATACACCAGCTTTTCACCAATTCCCTGACAACGGTATGGCTGCGCCACCACTAACGGTGCCAATCCAACCCAGTTATGATCATGACCGTTAACATCAACAGGTGTGAAACCAATATAGCCAATCACGTGACCTTCATCATCAGTTGCAACAATACCCAGTGTCAACAGGCCATCTTCGCGCAATTTTTGAACTAATTCAGCTTCGGCTGATGTCGCAAAGGATTCTCGTAGTAAACGATCAATTCCCATCGCATCAACCGGAATTTCAACCCTGATTAACATGACGATAACGCGCGATCGTGCTGATCAGCGCCCTCTTTTTTGTTCCACGTGGAGGGAAACATTTGCACGGAACTCATCGCAGATCAATCTATTTTCAGTTCTTCGGGCGGCGTTTTGTAAAAAGGCGCATTCCCCGCAGCTCTCCGTTACGCAGCATTCTCACCAAAATACCCAGAACCATATAAACGAAACCGAGGAGCAGCATCATGGCAATTTCCTTTAGCATCCATTGCAGCGGCATATTCATTTGGTTGATTCCGGCAATAATTTTTGTGGCCCAGGTGGATGGCAGGGCTGCTGAAACGGCTCTTACCCAATCAGGCATTGCCTGAATCGGCCAGATCGTTCCTGAGATATAGAAAACAGGCGTGGTCACAAACGCTAATGTCAGGTAAATCATTTCCACACTGCGCAAACACTCTGTCACCAGCTTGCCTAACCCCAATACCGCCAGCAGGAACGGGAAAGTGATCAACAATAGTTCAGGAATTGATGCGTCCTGACGATAACTTAATATCCACGGCCAGAGGACAAAAAAGATCAGCGACAGAAATAGCCAAATCGGTAACAGGGCAGACAGTGCACCCAGATAAACCGGCAGCGGAGGCTTGCCCTTGGGCGTTCCACGGATGGTAATACTGACACGCACGCAGGTGATCAACAGGGAATGCTGTAAAAGCATCACCAATAATCCCGGAAAAACAATGGCGGCATAACTGATACCCGGATTGAACAGGCCGTTCGTTTCGCCCCGAATCGGTTCCAGCAGCACTTTTATCTGTTCTATGCTGAAACCGGATTGCAAAAGTAACAGCGTGTTATATTCGGATAGTAGTTGCTGATAGGCCGACATTAAATCCTGCTGAATCTGTGCGTTGGCAAAGCGGTTGGTGGCATCGCCGTAAACCGGTACGGTGACATTTTGCCCGCCCAGAAGGCGTTTTTCAAAATCGGTCGGAACAATGATAATTGCGAAGAGTTTCCGCTGTAGCATGTCAGTACGGGCTTCGGCAAGATGGATATAGTTGGTGGTTTCCACTTTTGCCGTCGCGTCAATATGGCGGATCAGCTCCCGGCTCATGTGGCTGTTGTCCTGATCGATAACCGCGATAGGCAGATCCCATGATGTGGGCTGAACATAGGCCAGACTCATCAGACATAACGTAATGAGCAGCATGATGAGCCACATCGGTTTTTTCAACATTCCAACCAATATCTTGTTGAAAGTCGCCCAATACAAATTCCAGTTATTCATTTGGCTGCTTCCCCTGCATCATATGATGCCTTCCGGCTGATTCAGTCGTTTCCACAGGCGGTTGCGGATCAACACGGCACATACCAAAGGGTAAATCATCAATACTGTGCAAACATGCAGAATGACTTTCAATGACACTTCCCGTAAAAAAATATCGAACATGGCGCGCAGGGCGTGAGTCAAGGGTTCAATATTTGCAAAAACCCTTGCCAGCCAGATCATCGAAAGTTCAGGCACCACCATGCCAGAAAAGGACATGGCAATACTCACCAGCATACCGATCAGCGAATAAGCGGTTAATGTACTGCTGCAAAAACTAAACAGCATCAGGCCGACACTTTGCGCGGCGATAACGTAGAAAAAACCGACAATCGGCATATACAGTGGATTACCCGCCACTTTAGCGCCCGATAATGCAACCAATATCGTGATTTCGACCATCAACAACAGGGTGAATATCAGGGTATGGGGAGCCAGTTTTCCCAATAATGTCGGGATAAACTGTTTGGCACTCAGGAGCTGCTTTCCCCTTGCCATCGTGTAGATGGTACAGGTGACGACAAACAGCTGTAATATGTGGATGGTTGCTGCAAATTGCTGATAATAAATATAACTGCCGCTGGCATTAAACAGGCTGTCATAACTCATTGTTGCTTTAGCCAGTGGCGGAAGCGGGCGGCCAATTTCGGCCGCAATGATCTGGCGGTATTTATTGTTCGTTTCTGCCATCAACCCAGGGAAATCCATCACGGAATAACGTCCGGGGCCATAAAACAGCGCATTGTAATAAATACTCACCGCAGGCCGTTTACCGCTGAGCGCATCTTTTTCAAGGTCGTGGGGAAGATAAAGTAACGCGTAATCTTCTGCCGAACCTAAGCGATCCAGTGATTTCGATAATTCATTATCATAGGTTTTCACATCCGCATGAGAAGCTGCATCTAAATTGCGGATCAATGTGCGTGATAATGAGCTGTGATCGTTATCTATCGCTGAAACCGGCAGATTTAGCAGCGTTCCCTCGGAAAAATTGGCGCTGATTAAGATAAACAGCAATAGAGGGAATAGCCAGCTCAACCAATGGTAGACCGGGCTGCGTAGCGCAACCCGCATTTCATTGCTAAATGCCTGTTCAAAGCTATTCCATCCAAAACCGTTCCATCCGAAACGCTTTCGCCAAAAACGTTTCCCCCCAGAACCCGGCCCTACAGCTTTTTTGCTCATCAAGCTGTTCCTACTTATCCCAGTGCCATAACGCACTCATACCGGGACGTAACCCATCCACCGGCTTCAACGGGTACAAACGCACTTCAAAAGTTCTCAGGTCAAAGTCACCGGTGGCGCGGGTTGCACGTTTTGTCGTGTAATCTCCCATCGGGGCGATATAACGGACTTCCGCCTCAATCTCTGTTTTGTTGCCCAGTGCCGGCACACTCAAGGTAATTTTGTCGCCTTTACGGACTTTAGCCAGAATATCTTCGCGCAAGTTATAGACAAAATAGATTTCAGGCATGTGGATTAATGTCGCCAGTGGGCTGCTGGCGTTGAACTGTTGCCCGATTTCCGCCGGAAGAGGACCGATTTCACCATCAACAGGCGCTTTAACTTGTAAATCATCACTCTGAACTTTCAATTCCAGCAATTTTTCTTCTGCTTCATTCAGTGCCGCCTGATATTGTTGGCGTAATTCCATGCGATCACCGTTTTTCCCTTCGTCCAATTCTGCTTTGGCTGACAGCATTTTCTGATAGGCAATATCGCGCGTATGCCGTGCATTATCTAACTCACTGGCGGAAGAATAACCTTGGGTTGAGATACGGCTAATCCGATCAAATTCACGTTTTGCATTGTTATAGGTGGATTCTGCCTGCGAAAATGTGGCTTCCAGACTGCGGATATTTTCTTCCCGCGTACCATGCAGGGAGAGTTCCAGTTTCGCTTTTGCCTGATCACGGGCTGCCTGCGCTGCGGCAACTTTTGCTGTTATTTCAGGCGCCTCAAGTGTTATCAAGAGCTGACCGGCTTTGACATCATCTCCCCGCTCAACATAGCGTTTTGCCACCCGGCCGGGTGCTTTAGAAGTGATGATAATCTCTGGTGCGTCCACTTCCCCCTGTAACAATAAATTATGATGATGCGAGCGAAACAGCACAGCCATTGCCGTCAGAAAAATAATCAGCAATATCGTGAAAAGTGTTCTTTTTTTCATTACGTTTTACAAACCCCAAGCATGACACCAGATCAAAACTCACCAGAAATCAATGCTGTTAATTTAGACACATTAGTCCCATACACTATGGATTTCGAGTTGCATCGCGGCGGCAAACGAGTAAGTCCCTGAGCATAGATAACTATGCGACTGGGGCGAGCGAGAGCAGCAACAAAGAGGCAACTTGAAAGACGACGTGTATAACAGCATTTTTTTAACTTACCGTTTACCCGCTAGTGTGACACCCTTTTCATGAATTCTTGTTAGAAATTCGTGCGCCAGATCATTGACAAAAATAAAATATTTCGAAGGTCACGCAATACATTATATACCTAATAATTTATAAGTGGCAGCAAGGCAAAAAATTAATAAATACCCGGATATCTGATCATCATCGAGGTTTCATTCATTATTAAAAATAATTTATCAATTGATATTTAATTAACCATATTGCTATCGGTTAATATAATTATCATATAAATATATTCTCATAAAAAATAAAATAATTAATGGTTAATTAAATGAAAATTAGACGAAAAATCAATAATGATTATATTTAAATATTGATTTATTATTTGTTTATTATATTTAAAATTATCTTATTTCTCGGTAAGTTAATCTTTTTATATATAGATATAAAGTATAGTTATATGTTTTTATTGTATTTTTTGTAATTTATATTCTTTTTTATAGTCCGGAAATATATCGGTTATTTATTCATTTTTTAAATTTTAGAATTCATCATTTATTTATGGTTTCGGATGAATAAAGTCATGTTGACCAGAAAATAATTTTATGTTGGAATAAAAAGCTACGTGAACAACACATGTCAGATCAATAACCTATTCGATAACAAGTTAACAATGATTTTGTTAACCGACTTTTAATGTCTCAAATAAGGCAATTTACTTTTTGCCATTCATTTATAACGCCATTACCTGATCGCTTTTACTATTACAGGTTTATATATATGCATAAAAAACTTGATAAGCTGCGGGCGCAACGCCAGCAATACTTGCTGAAGCGAGTAGCCTGGATAAATATTATCGCCCAATTTTCGTTCCCATTGGCGGGGGCATTTATGTTCACCTCCGCCAGCGCTGAAACGCATACGGCTTCTCAATATTTTCCTTCAACAGCCACAACAACAGATCCCGATAGTCTGAAACAGGGCAAAACAGCGACCAAACTTGTTTCTGAAACTAAAGCCGATGATGCAGAGCGCAATCTGGCAAATATCGCCACACGTGCCGGTGAGATATTGAGTGGTGATAGCTCGGGTAGCAGCGCAATAAACCAGTTAGGTCATTTGGCTGTTGGCAAGGCCAATCAGCAGCTTCAGAATTGGCTGGGACACTACGGTACAGCTCGCGTACAGACCAATATTGACCGGCATGGTCATCTGGATGGCAGCCAGCTTGATATGTTGCTGCCGCTGTATGATAGCCTCCATACGATAGATTTCACGCAATTTGGCATACGTCGCATTGATAAACGCAATACCCTCAATATCGGGCTGGGGCAACGTCGGTTCTTTGATGGCTGGATGCTGGGTTATAACGCTTTTTGGGATTACGATATGACCGGGCGTAATAGCCGGCTCGGTCTGGGGGCCGAATACGCCCGTGATTACCTGAAATTGGGTCTGAATGGCTATTTTCGCTTAAGTAACTGGAAAGAATCGCGCTTACTGAAAGATTATGATGAACGCCCTGCCAACGGCTTCGATGTGAGAGCACAGGGCTATATTCCCGCCTTGCCACAACTGGGAGGGGAGCTGGTGTATGAACAATATTTCGGTAATGAAGTCGGCCTGATCAATCAGAATCGCCGCAGTCAAAACCCGGCAGCCTTTACTGCCGGAATTAACTATACCCCCGTTCCGTTGCTGACTTTCGGCCTTGACCGTAAACAAGAGACATCCGGTCGCGGTGAAACGTTGTTCAATATGGAGGTGAATTACCAATTTGGTACGCCGTGGTCAAAACAGATTGATCCTGATGCGGTGGCTTTCAGGCGAACCTTGCAAGGTAGCCGCTATGATCTCGTTGAACGCAATAACCAAATTGTTCTGGAATATCGCAAACGCGAAGTTATCCGGCTGACAATGGATAAACTGATTTCGGGTTATGGCGGTGAAACCAAATCGATTCATCTTAGCGTTAACAGCAAGTATGGGCTGAAAAATATCGAGTGGGATGCCGAGAATCTACGTGTCAGTGGAGGCAAGATCACGCGGAAAAATGACAATACTTACGTGTTGACGCTGCCAAAATATTATCCTCATGGTAAGAATGCTTACACCATTGGTGCGGTTGCTTACGATCAGCACGGCAATGCTTCCAAACGGGTAGAAGCGCAGGTTCAGGTATTGCAGGAACCCGCCAGTGCTGACAAGTCGACCTTTACGGCAAAAGACCATGAATTATCTGCCGATGGTCATTCTTCCACCGTCCTGACGTTGACGTTAATCGGTGAAGATGGCAAGCCAATTATTGGTGCTGCTGACGATATCAAATTTCTCACCCACGGTTTAGAAGGTGAGGGGAGTGCACCTAAGATCGACCCCGCCAAAGAGACACAACCGGGTGTTTATAAGGCGTCACTCACGGCGGGTGTAAAAGTGGGCGTACTGACGGTTACACCTGAAGTGAAAGGGCTGGATATCAAATCCGTAGAAATTACTTTTTTCCATCCCGATAAACCTATCGTTAGCGATCTCGTGATATCAGGCAAATTGGAGATGGGATATGTCCTCAGTGCAACTTACACATTTAATGCTAATCACGGTGAAAACGTCGATAAATCACGCTATCTGTGGGGAAATAAAGGGAATGTTGATATCGCCAAAGGCAGTACGATTGTCGAATCGGGTAAAATTCCTGACTATAAACTGACATTGGAAGATGCCGGTAAGGTGAAAGCGCTGACGGTGCAGGCGCAAAATGGTCTTCACATCACAGGGAATACCAAAACCGTTGATACCAGTATGAGCCAGATGCAGGGTAATAACACCAAAGAGGGTACTCCTGGCGGAAAAGTTAAAGGGATTGCGGATAAATTCGAAATCACGGTCAACACAGCAAAAGTTAAAAAAGGTGAAACCATTACGTTGAATGTAAAAACATTCAATCACGGGAAACCGGTAAACAATGTTCCTATCGAGGTAAAAGCGATCAACGCAATAAACCGTCAGGGCGCGTCTCAGACCGCGACTGTGCAGATAGACGATACGCCAATCCACTATCAGGGATTCACCGGTGATCAGGCACTTTCAGCGCTTTCTGTCACGGATCCTAATGGACTGGGGGTCAATACGACGTTGCAGGTAAATGCTTATGGTGTTTCAGCGCCGAAAACGAAGGATGTCATTTTTACTGTTGCCACCAGCCCCGATACGCCTGAAGCCAACTTTTGGGGGCATATGGATAACACAGTTACAACCTCTGACGGCACGTTCACACGCCCCTCTCTTCTCAATGAAATACGAGCAGAAAGACGCCATGGCCTGAGTATCCACAAGGAAAATAATGAGATTTGGGTGCGTTTTGCTTATGCGAGTGCAAACAAGTATTGCAGGAATCACGGTAAACTCGTGCCTTCAAGAGAGCAGTTACTCAAACTGTACGAAGAGCATCAAAATAATGTGATGAATGATGAGCATGGCTGGCCAAAAGAGCGTTCTTATCGATCTTCTACATTTGCCGGGGATAGAAAAGATGAATATGGTCATCCGGGCGGTCATTTTACAGTCAATATTGATGACGCTAATAAATTAGACCACGTTATTGCTGATGCTACAGCTGATTATGTGACTTGTTATTATTAATCTGGCTTAATCTGCTAAATATCCGCTCGTAAAGGGCGGATATTTTACATTTTGCAAAGAAAAACTGAGGTGAAACAGCAATTGCTCTTGACGAATCATTTTTAGAAAAAGCAACATCATTGATCAAACACCCGAATTCTGCCCGGCTCGGTAGAGTTGCGGGTACTCGCGAACTGGCAGTGCATTCCAATTACATTTTGATTTACGATGTCGTGGGAGACATTGTTCGCATTCTGAATGTGCTTCATACCGCCAGAGAATGGCTAAAAAGTAAAAATGTCAAAAATATAAAAAAGCCCTTCCTCATTGATTAGAGAAAGGGCTTTTTACTATTCAGTTTTTAGTGCATTACAACAATCAACAATTATTGCGCGTTATTGTTGCTTGATTGCTGACGACGGCGTTGGCCACCTTCTTCATTGCGGCCACGGAAACCACCGCGCTCACCACCACCACCGCCACCATTGCGACGTTCGTTGTTAAAGCGACGACCACCGCCATTGCTGAAACCTTCACGATCGCGACGTGGAGCATTGCCGCGCTCACCGCCATTGCCTGCGTTGCCGCCACGACCACCACCACCACCACCACGACGCTCACGGCGTTCAAATGGTTGTGCATCGCCCATTAACTGCATGTTCATAGGCTTATTCAGAATGCGGGTACGGGTAAAGTGAGACAGCAAGTCGCCCGGCATTCCTTTTGGCAGCTCAATGGTAGAGTGCGTTGCGAACAGTTTGATGTTACCGATGTAGCGGCTGCTGATGTCACCTTCGTTAGCGATAGCACCAACAATGTGGCGAACTTCAACGCCATCATCACGGCCCACTTCAATGCGATACAGTTCCATATCGCCAACATCACGACGTTCACGGCGAGGACGATCGCCTCTGTCACTGCGCTCACCTCTGTCACGCTCACCGAAGCCATTGTTGTTACGGCGACGATCATCACGGTCATTACGATCGTTGAATTCACGACGAGGACGGCGAACCGGATCCGGTGGCAGAATAAGCGGGCGCTCACCTTGTGCCATTTTCAGCAGGGCAGCGGCCAATGTTTCCATATCCAGTTCGTCACTGGTGCTCAGTTTAGACAGCAGAGCACGGTACTGATCCAGATCGCTGCTTTCCAGTTGTTGCTGAACATTCGCCGCGAATTTCTCCAGACGGCGCTGGCTCAGAAGTTCTGCGTTTGGCAGTTCAACTTCTGGAATGGTCAGCTTCATGGTGCGTTCAACGTTACGCAGCAGACGACGCTCACGGTTTTCAACAAACAACAGCGCACGACCCGCACGACCTGCACGACCGGTACGGCCGATACGGTGGACATAGGATTCAGCATCCATTGGGATGTCGTAGTTAACAACCAGACTGATACGCTCAACATCCAGACCACGGGCCGCAACATCGGTAGCGATCAGGATATCCAGACGACCATCTTTCAGGCGTTCTAATGTCTGCTCACGCAGAGCCTGATTCATGTCGCCGTTCAGCGCCGCAGAGTTATAACCGTTACGCTCAAGGGTTTCAGCCACTTCCAGTGTTGCATTTTTGGTACGAACGAAAATAATCGCCGCATCAAAATCTTCCGCTTCAAGGAAACGAACCAGCGCTTCATTTTTGCGCATACCGTAAACAGACCAGTAGCTCTGGCTGATGTCAGGACGGTTGGTGACGCTGCTCTGGATACGAACTTCCTGTGGATCGTTCATGAAACGACGCGTAATACGGCGAATCGCTTCCGGCATGGTGGCTGAAAACAGTGCAGTCTGGTGTTCAGCAGGGATCTGGCTCATGATGTTTTCAACATCTTCGATAAAGCCCATACGCAGCATTTCGTCAGCTTCATCCAATACCAAACCTTTCAGGTTGGACAGATCCAGCGTGCCACGTTTCAGGTGATCCAACAGGCGGCCCGGCGTTCCCACAACCACTTGTGGCCCTTGACGCAAGGCACGCAATTGAACGTCATAACGCTGTCCACCATAAAGCGCAACAACATTCACATTACGCATGTGTTTAGAAAAATCGGAACATGCTTCAGCAACCTGTACCGCCAGTTCACGAGTCGGCGCTAACACAAGGATCTGTGGAGCTTTAAGCTCAGCATCAATGTTATGCAGTAAAGGTAAGCTGAATGCCGCAGTTTTTCCGCTTCCGGTCTGCGCCATGCCCAGCACGTCACGACCATTTAACAGGTGAGGTATACACTGCTGTTGAATTGGCGAAGGCTTTTCGTAGCCCATGTCTTGCAGTGCAGAAAGAATAGGTGCTGATAATCCTAAATCAGCAAAAGAGATTTCAGTCTCAGTGGTCATGTAATGGTGCCTCATTGATCGTGGCGGCCAGTCTACATAACACAGTGAAAAGAATTTCTGTCATTTTCATTTAAAATGTGAACTGGCTCAAATTATGTTGTTAAACGAACAAACAAGCCCCCACCTCTCAAAGATGTGGACTTAAAAATCTGTTGTGAAAATGTTCGTCAGCTATTGTTGGTCCGATTCCGATAAGTCGTCTTGTTTTTGGCCCAGTAAGGCCAATTCCAACAATGCGTAGCGGTGCTCAACAAAGTTATGAACATTGTTAGCAACCGTCAGCTTGAATAACGCAACCGCGCTATCCTCATCCCCCAGACTTAGGTAATGCTTACCTAAATAGAAGTCAGTTTCACTGAGATGCTCAGCGAGCGAAGTGTTATCTGTTGAATCCTGTTCCAGACGTTGCATCAGTGTTTTTTCACTGATTTTGCCCAGATAAAATTCAACAATATTCCAGCCCCATAGCCTTCGGTTCGCTTTGTCAAAACGGTGTGACAAATTCGTTATTGCAACCTTGGGATCGATTTTTTCTTCCACAAGGTACAACCACAACGAACGGAATGGCTCATTTGGATCGTATTGATAAAACGCCAGCAGATCATCCTGCGCTAAACGATAACGGCCACCATAATACAGTGCAATGCCGCGATTCATTCGCGCGTAGTTGTAAGTTGGATCAAGCTCTAAAACAGAATCAAACGCTTCATAGGCAGCATCAAAGTTGCCTGCCTGCGTAAAATAAATTCCTAAATAGTTAAAAACTTCAGGAATATCAGGGCGGATAGACAAAGACGTTGAAAAATCATTCTGTGCCAGTGCCCTCAACCCGAGGCTATCATACAGCACACCTCTTTCATATAAAAGCTGTGCGTACTCATCTTCTTTAAGAGAACGGCTCGCAAGGATTTGTTCCATGCGTGCCAGAATAACCTCTTGTTGTAATGTAGGTTGAAGTGGTATAGCCAAAACTTCATTTTTACGCCACCCAGTGCTGCCACATCCCACAAGGAGAAAAATAGCTGCAACATAACACCAGCGCAGAAAAGAACTCATTTCCCACTCCCGAAGTCAGACATTAATCAGAATGCCCTGTTGCTCCACCCACATTGTTTATTTCAGGCATCCAGCCCGAAACCCGATTATTCTCCGAGCTATTCTTTGTCAGCAACAATTCGAAATATATCGGATTAAACGGCGCCCTTTTTACAGGACGCCGTTCTTTACGTCAAATTTATTCTACTGATGATTCAGGAGTCATATTCGGCGCAGTGCCTGTTACAGCTTCTTTGATGCTCAAACGAATACGGCCCTGACGATCGATTTCCAGCACCTTCACAGGCGTTTCCTGACCAAGCTGCAAATAATCAGTGACTTTCTCTACGCGTTTGTCCGCGATTTGAGAAATGTGAACCAGACCTTCTTTTCCACCGCCAATGGCAACGAATGCACCAAAGTCAACAATACGAGTCACTTTACCGCTATAAATACGACCCACTTCGACTTCAGCCGTGATTTCTTCGATACGTCTGATCGCATGGCGAGCCTTGTCACCGTCAGTTGCGGCGATCTTCACCGTACCGTCATCTTCGATTTCGATGGTTGTACCGGTTTCTTCTGTCAGTGCACGGATAACAGAACCACCTTTACCGATCACATCTTTGATCTTGTCTGGATTGATCTTGATGGTGTGAATACGTGGCGCGAATTGAGAGATATCATTGCGTGGGCTTTGAATGGCCTGTTCCATCACGCTCAGGATGTGCAAACGAGCACCTTTCGCCTGATTCAGGGCAATCTGCATGATTTCACGAGTGATACCTTCAATTTTGATATCCATCTGCAATGCGCTGACACCTTCACGGCTACCTGCAACTTTAAAGTCCATGTCACCCAGATGATCTTCATCACCCAGAATGTCAGAAAGAACCACAAAGTTATCGCCTTCTTTCACCAGACCCATCGCAATACCTGCAACGGCAGCCTTAATCGGTACACCTGCATCCATCAGGGCCAGTGACGCACCACAAACGGAAGCCATAGAAGAAGAACCGTTGGATTCCGTAATTTCAGAAACAACACGGACGGTGTACGGGAATTCATTGGCGTTAGGCATGACTGCCAAAACACCACGCTTCGCCAGACGGCCATGACCGATTTCACGGCGTTTTGGTGAACCCACCATACCGGTTTCACCCACAGAGTACGGAGGGAAGTTGTAGTGGAACAGGAAGCGATCAGTGCGCTCGCCCATCAGTTCGTCGATCACTTGAGCATCACGCTCAGTGCCCAGCGTTGCGGTAACCAGCGCCTGAGTTTCACCACGGGTGAACAGAGATGAACCGTGAGTACGTGGTAACACGCCGGTACGAACGTCCAGAGCACGAACCATGTCTTTTTCACGTCCATCGATACGAGGCTCACCACGCAGAACGCGGCTGCGAACCACGTTTTTCTCCAGAACGGCGAGGGCGTCGAGAACGTCAGATTCTTCCAGCTCTACGTCTTTTTCTGCCGCTTCTGCCAGAACGATAGCAGAAACGTCTTCTTTGATAGCATCAACCTGAGCGTAGCGCTCCTGTTTTTCAATAATGCGGTAAGCATCACCCAGACGGTTTGCTGCCAGTTCAGAAACGCGATCGTGCAGAGCCTGATTAATGGCTTCTGGTGCCCAATCCCACTTCTCTTTACCGGCTTCAGCTGCCAGTGCGTTGATGTTGTCGATCACAATCTGCTGTTGTTCATGACCGAAAACCACGGCACCCAGCATTTGTTCTTCAGTCAGCAGATCCGCTTCAGATTCAACCATCAGAACGGCGCTGTTTGTACCTGCAACCACCAAGTCCAGACGGCTGTTTTTCAGCTCATTGCTGGTCGGGTTCAGGACATACTGATCGTTGATATAACCAACGCGAGCTGCACCAATTGGGCCATTGAATGGAATACCGGACAGGGCCAGTGCTGCGGAAGAACCGATCATCGCAACGATATCCGGGTTAACCTGTGGGTTGACAGATACGACGGTTGCAATGATTTGCACTTCGTTCAGGAAGCCTTCCGGGAACAGTGGGCGCAACGGACGGTCAATCAGGCGTGCAACCAGAGTTTCACCTTCACCCGGACGGCCTTCACGACGGAAAAAGCTGCCCGGAATACGGCCGGCTGCATAGGTACGTTCTTGATAATTAACGGTCAGAGGGAAGAAATCCTGACCTGGTTTCATTTTTTTCTGACCAACAACGGTAACGAATACCGCAGTGTCATCCATGTTTACCATAACAGCGGCTGTCGCTTGACGCGCCATCATGCCAGTTTCGATGGTCACAGTGTGCTGACCATACTGGAATTTACGAACAATCGGATTCAGCAAAATAATATTCCTTCGTTTGTGTTGCTGTACTTAACAATCAGCAACAATGGATATTCTCTTTCATTGCTACACCCTCACGACTAATGACAGTGCTCATACTCGTCGTCTTTCGCGTTGTCTCTGAAATAAACGAGCAATTTTTAAGTACTCTCATTAGCCGCGCGAGTCACTGTAGCTAAAGAGGTTGGTTTACATATTCAGAAACAGGGTTTAAGTTTTTCAAGCTCCGTTTCTTAGAAGAAAAGGGGCCAGAAGGCCCCTTTCCACTGAAACTTATCGATTAGCGGCGCAGTCCCAGACGCTCAATCAGCGTGGTGTAGCTTTCCAGATTTTTACGCTTCAGGTAGTTCAGCAGCTTGCGACGCTGTGCAACCATACGCAGCAGACCACGACGGCTGTGGTGATCTTTTTTGTGCTCTGCAAAGTGACCTTGCAGATGGTTGATTTGTGCAGTCAGCAGGGCAACCTGAACTTCGCTAGAACCACTATCGTTAGCGTCACGACCAAATTCAGCAATGATCTGTGCTTTTGCTTCAGTACTTAGAGACATAGTATAACTCCAAATATAGATTAAAAATGACGAGTGCCGATCTCTAATTCAGCCACTCATATACAGGCGCATTATTCTACGCTGCAAATAGATGAAGCGCAAGATAACCACGGTGAACACTATTGCGCTACTTTATATACCCGTCGTCTTTCAAGCTGCCTCTTTGTTGGCTGCACTCGCTCACCCCAATCGCATAGTTATCTATGCTCAGGGGATTCACTCACTTGCCGCCGCGAGGCATCTTGAAATCCATAGGGTATAGGCTTAATAGGTTTTAATTTTCGTCTGTTTCAGCTTCAACAACCAACCGGCGTGGAGCCACTAAACTATCCGCATCAATGACTGCAATGCCGATAAATTTATTGTCATCTCCTTCAGTGACCCGTACCCACTCACCAGCAGGTAAGTTATGTGTGCTGCGAACAGGCTGCCCTTGCTTAAAGTAAGCGGCAACGGCAGGGGATAAATGAATAACCGGAAAATGCACAACGGCAGTATCCATCGGCAACAATAATGGATCGAGCAGTTCGCTTGCTTCGATTTGTTGCTGTTCAGCCCTTTCTTTTAATGCATATAACTGTTCCAGTGTCACCATTCTGTGATAAGGGTAATTGGCAACCTGCAAACGGCGCAGGTAAATGACATGGGCTCCACAGCCCAACAATTCCCCTAAATCATCAATAATGGTGCGGATATAGGTCCCTTTGGAACAATGAATTTCCAGTTCCAGCTCCGAATCTTCCCAACGAATAAACTGGAGCTCATAAACCGTAATCGGACGTGCTTCCCGCTCAATTTCAATTCCCTGACGGGCATATTCATACAACGGTTTTCCCTGATGCTTTAAGGCAGAGTACATGGAAGGAATTTGCAGGGTATCACCACGGAAAGTTTCCAGTGCGGCATCAAGTTGAGTTGGCGTTATCTGAATTTCACGCTCACAAATAATTTTGCCCTGTGAATCAGATGTATCAGTGCGCTGCCCTAAACGGGCGATGGCCCGATAACGTTTGTCTGAATCCAGCAAGAACTGGGAAAATTTAGTCGCTTCACCCAGACAAATTGGCAACATGCCTGTTGCCAGCGGATCTAAGGCACCGGTATGACCTGCTTTACTGGCATTAAAGACCCGTCTGACTTTCTGTAAAGCATCATTGGAGGAAATATCCTGCGGCTTATCCAGCAGCAGCACGCCGTGTATCGCACGACCCCTACGACGACGCCCCATTACTTATCCTCGTTATGATCCGAGTGGTGGTGATCCGATCGCACACGACGTTGTTCGTCATTTTTTACAACCGTAGTGACCAAATTTGACATGCGCATCCCTTCAATCAGCGAACTGTCGTAAGAAAACGTCAGCTCCGGGATAATGCGCAGGCGCATGGCTTTACCCAATAAGGAACGAATAAAGCCGGACGCTTCATTCAGCGCTTTAATGCCTTCGTTGACCATCTCTGAATCATGCCCTTCCACCAACACGTTCAGAAATGTGACGAATACTTTGGCATAAGCCAGATCACGGGAAACTTCAACACCGGAAACGGTTGCCATGCCGATGCGGGGATCTTTGATTTCGCGCTGTAAAATGATGGCAATTTCTTTTTGCATTTCCTGTGCAACGCGCTGAGTACGGCTGAATTCTCTTGCCATTGTTTTATCTCCTGACATTTTGGGGGGCATATAGCCCCCCAAGGAATGGAATAAAATGGATTACTTGTGGTTTTTTAATCGATAGAGCGTTTTATTTCAACGACTTCAAAGACTTCAATCATATCGCCAACACGAACATCATTGTAGTTCTTCACACCGATACCACATTCCATACCATTACGGACTTCGTTAACGTCATCCTTAAAGCGGCGCAGGGATTCCAGCTCACCTTCGTAGATAACCACGTTATCGCGCAGAACACGGATTGGGTTATTACGCTTGATGTTCCCTTCTGTCACCATACAGCCAGCAATCGCACCAAATTTCGGTGACTTAAACACGTCACGGACTTCTGCCAGACCCATGATCTGCTGTTTGTATTCTGGTGCCAGCATACCGCTCATCGCCTGTTTGATTTCATCAATCAAGCTATAGATAACAGAGTAGTAACGCAGATCCACACTTTCGTTTTCGATGATACGACGTGCAGAAGCGTCAGCACGGACGTTGAAGCCCAGAATGATTGCGTTGGATGCCGCAGCAAGTGTTGCGTCAGTTTCAGTGATACCACCCACGCCGGAGCCGATGATTTTCACTTTCACTTCGTCGGTGGACAATTTCAGCAGTGAATCGCAAATTGCTTCGCATGTGCCCTGAACGTCGGTCTTCAACACGATATTCAGTTCAGATACCTTACCTTCTTCCATGTTAGCGAACATGTTTTCCAGTTTAGATTTCTGCTGGCGAGCCAGTTTCACTTCACGGAATTTACCCTGACGGTACAGTGCAACTTCACGGGCTTTTTTCTCGTCACGAACAACGGTCGCTTCATCACCCGCAGACGGTACGTTGGAAAGACCCAGAATTTCCACCGGAATAGACGGACCGGCAGACATCACTTCCTGACCCAGTTCGTTGCGCATCGCACGAATACGACCATATTCGAAACCACACAGAACGATGTCGCCTTTGTTCAGCGTACCGGATTGAACCAGGATGGTAGCAACCGGGCCACGGCCTTTGTCCAGGAAGGATTCGATAACCACACCGTTTGCCATGCCAGTACGAACGGCATCCAGTTCCAGTACTTCAGCCTGCAACAGAATTGCTTCCAGTAATTCATCAATACCGATACCCGCTTTCGCAGAGACATTGATGAACTGGTTTTCACCGCCCCAATCTTCCGACATGATGCCGTACTGTGACAGTTCGCTCTTCACGCGATCGGGATCAGCTTCTGGCTTATCGATCTTGTTCACTGCCACAACAACCGGCACATTAGCCGCTTTCGCGTGCTGGATAGCTTCGATAGTCTGAGGCATCACGCCGTCATCTGCCGCCACAACCAGAACAACGATGTCAGTCGCTTTAGCACCACGAGCACGCATGGAGGTGAATGCGGCATGGCCCGGAGTATCCAGGAAGGTGATCATGCCTTTTTCAGTTTTCACATGATAAGCACCGATGTGCTGGGTAATTCCGCCCGCTTCGCCGGAAGCCACTTTCGTTGAACGGATGTAGTCCAGCAGAGAGGTTTTACCGTGGTCAACGTGACCCATGATGGTCACGACTGGTGCACGTGGCTCTGCCTGAGTTTCGCCGGTATCGCGATCGCTCATCAGCGCTTCTTCCAGCTCGTTTTCACGGCGCAGGATAACTTTGTGCCCCATTTCTTCGGCAACCAGCTGCGCAGTTTCCTGATCGATAACCTGATTGATGGTTGCCATTGCACCCATCTTCATCATGGTTTTGATGACCTGAGAGCCTTTAACGGCCATTTTGTTTGCCAGCTCAGCAACAGTGATGGTTTCACCAATGACGACATCACGGTTAACGGCTGCAACAGGTTTGGTAAAGCTTTGTTGCAATGTGCTGGTTTTACGCTGTTTGCCTTTAGTACGACCAACGGCACGTGCTTCTTCGCGATCAGCTTTCGATTCAGAATGTTTGTTATTCTTCTTCTGGCGGGTGGCTTTGCCCCCACGGCTGCGGGCACGGCGATCGCCTTCAACTTTGGCATCGTTTTCATCTTCCGCATCACGAGCGTGGCGGGAAGTGGTTACATGATAATCACTGCTTTCGCTGGAATCAGAGTCCTCAGTCCATTTATCCTGATTTTCTTCTGCCATGCGGCGAGCTTCTTCAGCGACACGTAGTGCTTCTGCTTCAACTTTACGACGTACTTCTTCTTCAGCTTTACGTTTTAAATTTGCTGCTTCAGCTTCACGACGCGCTTTTTCATTGTGCGCTGCTGACTCAGTTTGCACTGATTTTGCTTTTTTTTCGGTATGTTGCTTAGTCACTTTTTCTTTTTCCGCTGCTTCACGCAAAACCTCGTCAACCTCTTCACGTTTAGCTTTTTCTTCTGCTTCACGTTGAGTTTGCTTTTCTGTTTCGCGTTTTGCTTGTTCTACCGCTTCACGTTTTGCCTGCTCTTCCGCGAATTGCTTCGCCTCAGATTCAAGCCGCGCCTTTTCTTCTGCCTCGCGCCAAACCTGATCTTCCGCTCCTTCACGCTTCGACTGCTCTTCCGTTTTAGCTTGTTCAAGCGCGTCACGGTTCACATAGGTGCGTTTTTTGCGGACTTCAATCGCTACCGATTTACTCTTACCACCGGTGCCAGGGACGTTCAGTGTACTGCGCGTTTTACGCTGTAGTGTCAATTTACCCGGCTGGCCGCCAGTACCGCCTTGTTCGCGGTTCAGGTGAGCCAGCAAAGCTTCTTTTTCTTTCTGGGAAACAGAGTCAGTTGCGGTTTTCTGAATGCCAGCATCAGCGAATTGCTGGGTCAGGCGTTCAACCGATGTCTGGATCTCTTCTGCCAGTGATTTTACGGTTACCTCTGTCATTCTGTTCCTTCCTGCTACAGTTTATTTATGCATCATCGCCAAACCAACAGATATTGCGGGCTGCCATAATGAGTTCTCCAGCTTTCTCATCATTCAGTCCTTCGATATCCGATAAGTCGTCGATACCCTGTTCGGCAAGATCTTCCAGAGTACAGATGCCACGGGCAGCCAGATTAAACGCCAAAGTCCGCTCCATGCCGGGCAGATTCAGTAAATCTTCGGCAGGTTGCTGATCACCAAGGCTCTCTTTCTGAGCCAGTTCTAGCGTTGTCAAGGCCGCTTTTGCACGTTCGCGGAGAACTTCAACGGTTTCTTCATCAAGACCTTCTACCGCCAGAAGTTCATTGATTGGCACATAAGCCAGTTCTTCTAGTGTAGAGAAACCTTCTTCGACCAATACGGTGGCGAAATCTTCATCAATGTCGAGATGCTTGGTAAATGTATCAATAGAAGCGTGTGCTTCCGCCTGATGTTTTGCTTGCAGCTCTTCCGCAGTCATGACATTCAGTTCCCACTTGTCATCACCACGATGTTTTTTCAGCAATTGTGCTGCCAGACGGACATTTTGGCCGTTACGGCCAATGGCCTGAGCAAGATTGCTGTTTTCCACGGCAACATCCATCGTACAGCTATCTTCATCAACAACGATAGATGCAACATCTGCCGGAGCCATTGCATTAATGACAAATTGTGCCGGATTGTCATCCCACAACACGATGTCAATTCGTTCGCCGCCCAGTTCGCTGGAAACAGCCTGTACCCTTGCGCCACGCATACCAACACAAGCACCGACGGGATCGATTCGTTTGTCGTTAGTTTTCACGGCGATTTTCGCACGGGAGCCGGGATCGCGGGCAGCGGCTTTGATCTCAATGATTTCTTCGCCGATTTCCGGCACTTCGATACGGAACAATTCAACCAGCATCTCAGGACGAGAACGCGTGATGAAAAGCTGCGCACCACGAGCTTCCGGGCGGACATCATATAGAACACCGCGCACGCGGTCACCCGGACGGAAGTTTTCACGCGGTAACATGTCTTCGCGCAAAATAACCGCTTCAGCATTATTACCCAGATCCAGCGTAATATTCTCACGGTTTACTTTTTTGACCTGAGCAGTCACGATTTCGCCTTGTTGTTCGCGAAATTGATCGACAACCATTGCACGTTCGGCTTCACGTACTTTCTGCACGATGACCTGTTTTGCCGTTTGCGTTGTGATACGGTCAAAAGTGACTGACTCAATTTGATCTTCAATAAAACCACCCAGTTCAATGGATGGATCTTCATATTTTGCCGCATCCAGTGTGATTTCACGAGTCGGCAGGGTGACTTCTTCAACGACTAACCAACGACGGAAAGTATCAAAATCACCGGATTTACGGTCGATGCAAACACGGACATCGATTTCCTGCTCATATTTTTTCTTGGTGGCTGTCGCTAGTGCAGTTTCGAGTGCTTCGAAGATTTTTTCACGAGGGAGAGATTTTTCATTAGAAACCGCTTCCACAACAGCCAGAATTTCTTTGTTCATCCTAGTTGCCTCATCCGAACTTTAAAAGTGGGGTACCAGGTTCGCTTTCTGGATGTTGCTCAGTGCGAACACTTCATCTTTTCCATCCACCGTAACCGTAATCATTTCGCCATCAACGGCTTTGATAATGCCTTGCCATCTACGGCGATTTTGCATTGCCATGCGTAACATTAAGTTGACTTCCTCACCGATAAAACGCTGGTAGTGCTCAGCGTTAAACAAAGGACGTTCAAGCCCCGGTGAAGAAATTTCCAGATTGTAAAGCACTGAGATCGGATCTTCGACATCAAGTACTGCACTGACTTGATGGCTAACATCAGCACAATTATCAACAGTGATACCCTCCTCACTATCGATATAGACCCGCAGTGTCGACACACGTGCGCGTATAAACTCCAGGCCCACTAATTCAAAACCCAAAGCTTCAACTGGTGCTGAAATCATCGCTGTTAATTTTTGCTCTAATGTGGACAAGCCCACCCCCAAGACATAAAAAAAGGGCATATAGCCCAGTAGTTCTGCTGTCAAATAACAAAAAACCCCGATATCCGGGGCTTTATGTAACTGGACCCTGTGTACTGCCAGTGGTCTCAACCAACTTCTTTTATACTTCTCAAAGCTATACCCTTCAAAGCAACCTGTCAAACCAGATTCATTGCCCTATATTGGTTGCTAAGTTATAACTGTCTGAAAAGATGTATGTTGTTAAGAAGTGGTTGCGGGAGCCGGATTTGAACCGACGACCTTCGGGTTATGAGCCCGACGAGCTACCATGCTGCTCCATCCCGCGTTCGAAAACGTGGCAAATCTTACGCTGATAATCCTAAAAACGCAAGTTTCTAGATTAATGGTGCCGAGGACGGGACTTGAACCCGTACGCCCGTTGTTTAGGCACTACCACCTCAAGGTAGCGTGTATACCAATTTCACCACCTCGGCACTGATTATTTTATAGAGCTGTTATTTTAATTTTTCAGTGGTATTAATCACTTAATATCAATAACACGACTTAAACTAACAACTCTATTTCAATTCTTTTACTGATTATTCTTTTGCTGACTATTCTTTTGCCAGCTATTGTCGAAAGCGTTCTAACGAAATTTACTGTGGGATATCACTATTTGGCTTAGCAGGTACTGCCGGAACATCTGTTGGTTTCTCAACTTTTACAGGTTCAGCAATGTTTCCCCATTTACTGTCTGAACCAGTTTTGTTGCTGGACATATTCACCAGAATCAGACTGATTACAAAGAACAGTGTTGCAAAAACTGCTGTCATACGGGTCATAAAATTCGCGGAACCCGATGAACCAAATATTGTTGCAGACGCACCCGCACCAAAGGAAGCACCCATATCAGCACCTTTTCCCTGCTGTAGCAAAACCAGAGCAACCAGCCCGATGCCAACCAGCAAGAATATACCTAAAAGAGCTCCATACATATGTTGTACCGTTTCCTCGTGGGATTTACATAATGATCTACGTAACTTTGGGACGTTGTACTGCATCACCCACTCAATTAGAACAATTGACCTATTGAGCGGGTGTGAATACTAACCAAAGCGTTTCAGACAAGCAAGGTTAATTTCAAATACTGATGCTGATCGAAGAAAAAATCAACAAATCAACCCATTTCCTTCACGGCATCCGCAATGCGATGTGCCAACGCTGTGACCTGTTTTTCATCTTCACCTTCTACCATGACGCGAATCAGCGGCTCGGTGCCTGATTTACGTAATAGTACCCGGCCACGGCCATTTAATTCAGCCTCAACGTCTTTAACGGTCGCAATGACTTGTTCTGATTGCAGCGGGTCGTGATTTCCGGCAAAACGAACATTAACCAGTACCTGTGGTAAAAGTTTCATGCCGCTACACAGATCATGCAGACTCATGCTGTTACGTACCATCGCGCTTAATACCTGCAAACCCGCAACGACGCCATCGCCAGTTGTGGTTTTATCCAGCAAAATGACATGACCGGAGTTTTCGGCTCCCAGACGCCAGCCCTTTTCCTGTAATTTTTCCAGTACATAGCGGTCACCGACTTTGGCACGTTCAAATGGAATGCCGAGCTGTTTTAATGCCAGTTCCAATCCCATATTACTCATCAAAGTCCCGACTGCGCCGCCACGCAATTGCCCCTGTCGTAAGGCTTCGCGTGCGATGATGTAAAGTATTTGGTCACCATCCACTTTCTGGCCCAGATGGTCAACCATGATGATCCGATCACCGTCACCATCAAAGGCCAGGCCGACATCAGCCTGTTCTTCCAGTACTCTTTGCTGTAACAGGCGAACATCTGTCGCGCCGCATTCTTCATTGATGTTGATACCATTCGGGTCGCAGCCAATAGCGATTACCTCCGCGCCCAATTCCCTGAGAACGTTCGGGGCGATATGGTAGGTTGCACCGTTAGCGCAATCCAGTACAATTTTCAATCCATTCAGGCTTTGTTCACTCGGAAATGTACCTTTGCAAAATTCAATATAGCGGCCTGCTGCATCGACAATCCGATTAGCTCGCCCTAATTCAGCGGATTCCACACAAGTCAGCGGTTTTTCCATTTCAGCTTCAATGGCTTCTTCAACATCATCAGGTAGTTTAGTGCCATCAATGGAAAAAAATTTGATGCCGTTATCGTAGTAAGGGTTGTGAGAAGCTGAAATAACAATTCCTGCTTCAGCACGGAAAGTCCGTGTCAGGTATGCGACGGCTGGCGTTGGCATCGGGCCGGTAAACGATGCTGATAACCCTGCCGCGGCCAGACCTGCCTCCAGTGCAGATTCCAGCATATAGCCTGATATACGAGTATCTTTGCCGATAATAATTTTGCGAGAACCATGACGCGCCAGTACTTTTCCTGCCGCCCAGCCAAGTTTTAAAACAAAGTCAGGGGTAATCGGGCTATCGCCGACTTTGCCACGGATACCGTCAGTACCAAAATATTTGCGGTTACTCATAAACTTCTTTTTTCCTTTACTGAACGTTTTTTACTCAATGTCTTGTTTTTACTGAACGTCTTGTTTTTGCAAACGTATCGTGTGCACAGATATCGTGTTCACAGGTATTGTGTTCACGGGTATTGTGTTCACCGGTATTGTGTTGGTGACTGCTTACTTTTTTCTGACAAGGTTGCCTGTACAACCTGCATCGCCTGCACCGTTTCTTTTACATCATGCACACGAATAATCTGAGCACCTTGCATCGCTGCAATAACTGCACAAGCGATACTTCCTGTTACCCGCTCTTGTGCCGGCACATGAAGCAGCTGGCCAATCATGGACTTACGCGACATGCCAGCCAAAATCGGCAAACCAAAATGATGAAATTCTTCTAGATGAGCCAGTAATTGATAATTATGCGATAAATTTTTACCAAAGCCGAAACCCGGATCAATAATCAGTTTGTTTTTTGCGATACCTGCCGCAATACAGCGTTCAATTTGTGTTTCCAGAAAATTTTTTACTTCTGACACCACGTCTTCATAGTGAGGCTCGGCTTGCATTGTGCGAGGCTGCCCCTGCATGTGCATCAGGCAAATTGGCAATTCTGTTTTTGCTGCAATCTCCAACGCTCCCGGCTCTTGCAATGCACGGATATCGTTAATCATATGAGCGCCCGCTTTAGCGGCTTCCTGCATCACGATCGCTTTTGATGTATCAACAGAAATCCAGATATCAAAACGCTGAACCAAAGACTCGATGACGGGGATAATACGATCCAATTCTTCCTGTTCACTGACATCATCCGCACCAGGCCGGGTAGATTCTCCTCCGATATCAATGATAGTTGCACCTTCTTCAATCATTTTTGCGGCATGTTGTAATGCAGCATCAAAGGTATTGTGGATACCACCATCGGAGAAAGAATCAGGAGTCACATTCAGAATGCCCATTACTTGTGGGTGGGAAAGGTCAAGAATACTGCTTCTGGCTGTCAGTTTCATCGTTAGGGAGCCTTAATGTCAAAACCCCAGTATAGGTCTGGGGTTTAATAAGTGCGGTCTGTCAAAACGCAAAGGCAACCTGATTACCGATGGCTGCCTTTGGTTAGCTTATGCTGTTGGATTATCATCCACAGGTTTTGTCATCTGCTGCTGAGATGGCGTATTCTGGGACGGTGTGTTCTGACGATCATTATTACTATTGCCGTTATTACCGCCATTTTTGTTATCGCCTTCCCAACCAGCAGGTGGGCGAATGGTAGCAGCACGATTCATCAGATCATCAATCTGAGGAACATCAATCGTCTCATACTTCATCAGAGCATCTTTCATTGAATGCAGGATGTCCAGATTATCCATCAGAATCTGACGTGCGCGCTGATAGTTACGGTCAATAATAACTTTGACTTCTTGATCAATTAAGCGTGCTGTATCTTCCGACATATGTTTTGCCTTAGCGACCGAACGACCAAGGAAAACTTCGCCTTCTTCTTCTGCATACAGCAATGGCCCCAGTTTTTCTGAGAAGCCCCACTGAGTCACCATGTTACGAGCAATGGACGTCGCAACTTTGATATCGTTGGAAGCTCCAGTGGAAACACTGGCTGGCCCGTAAATAATTTCTTCAGCTAACCGCCCGCCGTATAAAGTAGAAATCTGGCTTTCTAATTTCTGACGACTTGCACTGATTTGGTCACCTTCCGGTAAGAAGAACGTCACACCTAATGCACGGCCACGAGGAATAATCGTTACTTTATGCACGGGATCATGCTCAGGAACCAGACGACCAATGATGGCATGGCCTGCTTCATGGTAAGCAGTGGCTTCTTTTTGCTCTTCAGTCATGACCATGGAGCGGCGTTCTGCGCCCATCATGATCTTGTCTTTCGCCTTCTCGAATTCCACCATAGAGACAACGCGTCTGTTGCTACGTGCGGCAAACAGTGCGGCTTCGTTCACCAGATTTGCCAAATCAGCACCGGAGAAACCGGGGGTACCACGGGCAATGATGGACGCATCAATGTCTGTATCCAATGGAATACGGCGCATATGGACTTTCAGAATTTGCTCACGTCCACGTACATCCGGCAGACCAACGACAACCTGACGGTCGAAACGACCCGGACGCAACAATGCGGGATCCAAAACATCTGGACGGTTAGTCGCAGCGATAACAATAATGCCCTCGTTACCTTCGAAACCATCCATTTCAACCAACATCTGGTTCAGTGTTTGTTCACGCTCATCGTGTCCACCGCCCAGACCTGCACCACGTTGGCGACCTACGGCATCAATTTCGTCGATAAAGATAATGCAAGGCGCCGCTTTTTTCGCCTGTTCAAACATGTCGCGAACACGGGAAGCACCAACACCGACAAACATTTCAACAAAATCAGAACCCGAAATGGTGAAGAAGGGGACTTTAGCTTCGCCTGCGATCGCTTTCGCCAGTAAGGTCTTACCTGTACCGGGAGGTCCTACCATCAGGATACCTTTCGGAATTTTGCCACCCAGCTTCTGGAAACGGCCGGGTTCGCGCAGGTATTCTACTAATTCACCCACTTCCTCTTTCGCTTCGTCGCAACCCGCAACATCGGCAAATGTGGTTTTAATTTGATCCTCAGTTAACATACGGGCTTTGCTTTTACCAAAAGACATTGCCCCTTTACCGCCACCACCTTGCATTTGGCGCATAAAGAAGATCCAAACGCCAATCAGCAATAGCATTGGGAACCATGAAACAAAAATGGTCGCTAACAAGCTCTGTTGTTCTGGTGGTACACCAATAACTTTTACTTGTTTATTAAGTAGTGTATCCAGCAGTTTTTCATCCTGCACTGGCATATACGTGCTATATTTTTCACTGCTGTCTTTCTTAGTGAAATCAATGCTGCGACCAGAAATACGGACTTCATTGATTTGATTATGTGATATCTCACTGATGAAGTTCGAGTAATCCACCCTACGACCACTGGAATCGCTGGGACCAAAACTCTGGAACAATAACATCAAGACAACTGCGATGACTAGCCAGAGAATCAGGTTTTTCGCCATGTCACTCAAGGGATTAACCTCATATTACAACTGTGTTAACAAATAGCAGCAGGGTACTACACTTTCCGTCCTACCGCTACAATGTATACTTCACGCGATCGTGCCCGCGAAGCATCTGGTTTACGAATTTTAACTTTCGTAAAAAGGGAGCGTATTTCCCTTAGGTACTCATCAAAGCCTTCTCCCTGAAACACTTTGACAATAAAACTACCCCCAGGGGCCAGCACATCACGACACATACCCAATGCTAATTCAATTAGATACATGGATCGAGGAATATCGACCGCGGGGGTTCCACTCATATTGGGAGCCATATCCGACATGACGACCTGGACTTTATTATCACCAACTCTCTCAAGCAATGTTTTCAATACTTGCTCATCACGAAAATCCCCTTGCAGGAAATCAACTCCGACAATGGGATCCATTGGTAAAAGATCGCAGGCAATTACTCGGCCACGATCACCAATCTGACTGACTACATATTGAGACCACCCACCAGGGGCAGCGCCTAAATCAACAACGGTCATGCCCGGTTTAAAGATTTTGTCGCTTTGCTGTATCTCATCAAGTTTAAACCAAGCGCGGGAGCGAAGCCCTTTTTTCTGCGCCTGAAGAACATATTTATCACTAAAATGTTCCTGTAACCAGCGACTGGAGCTTGCTGAGCGTTTTTTATTGGCCATTGTTCTTTCCAACTATTACTAAAAGAGAGCCATTATTTTTGCACTCTCTTATCAAACTACACCACACACTTATGGTGATAGGTATGAGATGGCGGTAGAATATGTCGTTTTCAATCCCAACTAAGCAAAAAAACGATGACTCTTAACAAGAAACAAGTGCAATACCTGAAAAGTCTCGCTCATTCACTAAAGCCTGTTGTTATGATCGGTAACAACGGACTGACTGAAGGCGTATTGGCTGAAATCGAGCAAACTCTTTCGCATCACGAGCTTATCAAAGTCAAAGTTGCGGGCGAAGACCGTGAAATGAAAACTTTGATCGCGGAAGCTATCGTTCGTGAAACAGGTGCATATAATGTACAAATTATTGGAAAAATGCTAGTTCTCTACCGACCATCGGCAGAGCGCAAAATCAGTTTACCTAAATAATCACAGCATATTTATACAAAAGTGCCATTCTACCATGATAAAAAAGGCCTAATCAGGCCTTTTTATTTCGATCATTATTATGACTATTTTCTATCATCCTTTCTACTACACTGAATAGAAAGGTTTTTTAGATTTTTGAAGGTTAAATATACTCAACATTCAAAACTTCATATTCGACTTTACCGCCCGGTGTTTCGATGACAGCAACATCATCCACTTCTTTACCAATTAAGCCTCTGGCAATGGGTGAGTTAACCGAAAGCAGGTTTTCTTTAATATTCGCTTCATCATCTCCCACAATACGGTAAGTTTGCTCTTCATCAGAATCGACATTCAATACCGTTACTGTTGCACCGAAAATCACTCGTCCATTGTTGGTAATCTTCGTGATATCTATCACCTGTGCATTAGAAAGTTTAGCTTCAATTTCTTGAATACGGCCTTCACAAAAGCCCTGTTGTTCACGAGCAGCGTGATATTCGGCATTTTCTTTCAAATCACCATGCTCACGCGCCTCAGCGATTGCAGCAATAATCTGAGGGCGGCGTATATTTTTCAAATGTTCTAATTCTTCGCGCAATTTATCTGCGCCACGTACCGTCATCGGAATTTGTTTCATTTATCAAACCTCTAAATCAATCCTAAGCCCAGACAATATCTTCCATTCTAACGGAGAGTTGGTGATGGATCATCGTTTACTTTTTCCTGCATTGCATCTTAGTATTATTAATACGAATATTATCGGTGTACATCCACATTTATATGCGAGATCTATGGCTCTTTTAAAAATTACCAGCAAAATTGCTTGCATACTCAGTATGAGCCTGAGTATTTTCAGTGCAAATGCCGCCTCGATTGAACAGGATGTTCAATATTTGCCAGCAGGAACGCATTTTTCATTTATCGCCCAGAAGATCGGTGAAAGTACTCCCATAATTGATTATAGCGGGCAACAATTGGCCTTGCCCGCCAGTACTCAGAAAATTGTGACAGCATTGGCGGCCTTATTACAGCTTGGCAAAGATTTCCGTTTTGTCACAACATTTGAAAGTAATGCTGATATTGAAGATGGCCGATTAAAGGGAAATCTTATCGCCCGTTTTGTTGGTGATCCCTCACTAACACGTACACAATTACGTAATATGGTGGAAAAGTTAAAACAGTCGGGCATAAATCAGATTGATGGAAATCTTATCATCGATATTTCTGTCTTTGCCAGCCACGATAAAGCACCGGGCTGGGTATGGAATGATATGACACAGTGCTTTAGTGCGCCTCCTGCCGCTGCTATTGTCGACAAAAACTGCTTTTCAGTTTCACTTTACAGTGCGGACCAAGCCGGTGAATCAGCCATCGTACATACTCCCCCGTACTATCCTGTTAACGTATTCAGCGAAGTCAAAACGTTAGCTAAAGATTCTCCGGAAGCAAGATATTGTGAACTTGACGTTACCGCAGGCGAATTAAATCGATTCACGCTGACAGGTTGTCTGACACAGCGCAGCGAGCCGTTGCCACTTGCATTTGCTATTCAGAATGGCGCCAGTTACGTTGCTGCCATTTTGAAAAATGAGTTACGTGTTGCCGGAATTGAATTAAAAGGTCATTTACAGCGCCAATCGTTTCCTGAACAGCCTGAGAAGGTTCTCGCCCAGAATCAATCCGTACCTTTGCATGATCTGCTCAGAATTATGCTGAAAAAATCCGACAATATGATAGCTGATACTGTTTTTCGTACTGTGGGGCACTCTTATTTTAATGTTCCGGGGACATGGCGCTCAGGTTCTGACGCTGTCCGTCAAATTCTGAAACAAAAAGCAGGTATCGATCTTGGTAATACAACGGTTGTTGATGGCTCTGGCCTTTCACGCCATGACCTGATTACGCCTGCCACGATGATGGAACTCTTACAGTTTATTGCGCGACATAATGATGAACTGGATTTTATCTCTATGCTGCCAAAAGCCGGATATGACGGCACGTTGCAGTATCGTCCGGGGCTGCATGAAGCAGGCGTTGATGGCAAAGTCTTTGCGAAAACAGGATCACTGCAAGGAGTTTATAATCTGGCGGGTTTTATGACTGCTGCCAGTGGTCAGCAAATTGCTTTTGTCCAATTCATCTCGTCTTACGCCGTTTCTCCTGAAGATCAGCGTAACCGTCGCGTTCCTTTGGCGCGTTTCGAAAGCCGTTTATATAAATCGCTGTACCAGAATAACTGACAGAAGCGTTCAGAAAAATAAAGGGTCATGTCACTGATTTTTAAGCCAGTCAGTATCCCCAAAAACAAGCAATCACCATAATGATAGAAGCCCGGTAAGTTGAATGGGCTTCTTGGTTGTCCCATTTATTTCATTTGATTATTTTACCGAAACAAGTAGTGGCGCATGTATTTGGCGACCGCAGCAGGAAAACACTGAACAAACTACTGGCCCTTCTGGCATCTTTTGAAATCCAGTATTACTGTACCGATAACTATGCCGTCTATGATTGCCTTCCAGAGGAAAACCACCGCACTTCCAAAGGTAATCTAACTATTGGGTGCATGACCAAATTTATCATGTGGTTGGGCGATAAAAAATTTACAGGCGCTAATGTATAGTAAACGAAAATATTCACCAACCAGTTTCACAATTATCAGGATATGTTGGGAAAAGGGCGCTTCAATGCGCCCTTTTCTGTCATTTCAAATGAACATCCATCATTTGGAACGAGTATCAGTGTTTATAAATAAATTCAACACCGTCTTCATCTTCTTCGTCCCAGTCATCATCCCAATCGTCTGTTTCATCGGAGGTTTGTTCCAACTGTTCCTTATGATAGTCATCCCACATGAATTCAACTTTTTTCTGAACTTCTTCTTCAGCTTCCAGCTGGCGAGGTTGAGCTTTGATGAACTCCATGAGATCCCAACAAAGTTCTTTGACTCCCTGACGATTCACGGCTGAAATCATATAGAAATCGCCTTCCCAACCCAGCGCATCAGCAATCTCTTTTGCTTTCTGTTTAGCGTCTTGCGGATCGGTCAGATCAACTTTATTGAATACCAGCCAGCGTGGTTTTTCAGCCAGTTTTTCACTGTATTTATGCAGTTCATTAATGATAATGCGGGCATTTTCTACCGGATCGGATTCATCGATTGGGCAGATGTCGATCAAATGCAACAAAACACGGCAACGTTCCAGATGTTTCAGGAAACGAATACCTAAGCCAGCACCTTCTGATGCGCCTTCAATCAAGCCTGGAATATCGGCTACCACGAAACTCTGCTCGTTATCCATACGCACAACGCCAAGGCTTGGCACCAGTGTCGTAAACGGATAATCCGCCACTTTCGGTTTTGCCGCTGAAACAGCGCGAATAAAAGTCGATTTTCCCGCATTTGGCATTCCCAGCATACCGACGTCAGCCAATAGCATCAACTCCAACAGCAGTTCACGGCTTTCGCCCGGTGTTCCCATGGTTTTCTGGCGAGGAGCACGGTTTACTGAAGATTTAAAGCGGGTGTTTCCCAACCCGTGGAAACCGCCTTTTGCCACCATAAAACGCTGTTCATGGCGTACCATATCCCCCAGGATTTCCCCGGTAGCGGTATCGCGGACGCGGGTTCCTACCGGAACTTTAATGGTAATATCCTGACCGCGTTTACCGGTACAATCGCGGCTTTGCCCATTTTGCCCGCGTTCAGCGCGGAAAGATTTTTCAAAACGGTAGTCAATCAGCGTATTGAGGTTTTCATCTGCCAGTAGATAGACATCACCGCCATCACCACCATCGCCGCCGTCCGGCCCACCTTTTGGAATATATTTTTCACGACGGAAGCTGACACAACCATTGCCACCATCTCCCGCCACAACCAGAATTCTGGCTTCATCTACAAATTTCATCTTTTTTCTCCGTAGGATAGCCACTGTAAAGCTGGATGGCTGCGAGTACCCAGAGATGGCGTAATCCAGAATATAAAAAGCCCCGCAACACATATTGCAGGGCTTCCGATTCGATCAAAGTTCAAAAAATTTATTCAGCTACGATGCTGATAAATTTACGGTTTTTGGGACCTTTAACTTCGAATTTAACTTTTCCGTCAGCTAATGCGAACAGAGTGTGGTCACGACCACAACCTACGTTGTTGCCTGCGTGGAATTTAGTTCCACGTTGACGAACGATGATGCTACCAGCCAAAACAGCTTCACCGCCAAAACGTTTTACACCCAGACGTTTGCTTTCAGAATCGCGACCGTTACGAGTCGAGCCGCCAGCCTTTTTGTGTGCCATTAATCTGCTCTCCTAATACTTAAGCGATGCCAGTGATTTTAACATCAGTGAACCACTGACGGTGGCCCTGCTGCTTACGGCTGTGTTTACGACGACGAAACTTAACGATTTTAATTTTCTCGCCACGACCGTGCGCAACAACTTCAGCTTTAACTTTCGCGCCTTCAACTACTGGAGCGCCGATCTTGATGTCTTCGCCATTAGCGATCATCAGAACCTGGTCAAACTCAACAGTTTCACCTGTTGCGATGTCCAGCTTTTCCAAGCGAATAGTTTGACCTTCGCTTACTCGGTGTTGTTTACCACCACTTTGGAAAACCGCGTACATATAAACTCCGCTTTCCGCGCACCCCCTAAAATTCTTTCCAGAGCGCGCTATAAAATATTCACAATAGGGCGCGAATTCTACGCAAAAACCACTGGGAAGACAAGAGCAGAATTAGAACAGAAGAGAAAAAAGCCGAGTTTTTCGATTGTCATTTATTTGAACGCTTTTTCAAGTACAATCGGGAAACATGATATCTTTTAAGATGCTAATTAATGAGCACAGCTCTGAATCAGAGTCCGAAGCTAAAACATGAACTTAGAATCGATAATTAAACTTACCGCTGGTGATATGGCAGCGGTTAATGCAACTATTCTTGACCAATTAAATTCCGATGTTGCGCTTATCAACCAGCTTGGTTATTACATTATTAGTGGCGGCGGTAAGCGCATTCGCCCAATGATTGCAGTTCTGGTCGGTAAGGCGCTGGGTTACGAAGGAGAAAAGCATACGAAGGTTGCGGCCTTGATCGAATTTATTCACACAGCAACGCTGCTCCATGATGATGTCGTGGATGAATCCGATATGCGCCGTGGTAAAGCAACGGCCAATGCCATTTATGGTAATGCAGCCAGTGTTCTGGTTGGCGATTTTATCTATACCCGTTCGTTTCAGATGATGACTGATCTCAACTCAATGCGAGTACTGAAATTAATGTCTGATGCAACGAATGTGATCGCTGAAGGTGAAGTGATGCAGTTGATGAACTGTAACGATCCGGATATTTCAGAAGATGACTATATGCGCGTCATTTACAGCAAAACAGCGCGTCTGTTTGAAGTGGCTGCTCACTCTTCTGCTATTTTGTCTGGTGCAACACCGGAGCAAGAGGTCGCACTGCGTGATTATGGTCGTTATCTTGGTACGGCATTCCAACTGATTGATGATCTTTTGGATTACGATTCTGATGATAATACACTCGGTAAAAAAACCGGAGATGATCTCAACGAAGGCAAGCCGACACTTCCTCTCTTACATGCGATGAATCATGGAACGCCTGAGCAGTCAGCGCTGATCCGTCAAGCCATCGAGCAAGGGAATGGCCGCCATTTGTTGGATACCGTGCTGACCACGATGAAACAGTGTGGTTCACTTGATTACACCCGCCAGCGGGCAGAAGAGGAGGCTGATAAAGCCATTTCAGCATTACACGTGCTTGAGGATTCGCCATACAAAGCGGCACTTGTCGGGTTAGCGCATATCGCAGTACAGCGGCTTGCGTAAGTCAGGCTCCGGGAGTCAGCCTTCGGTATTGCTATTGGTTTCAAGCTGCATCGCGGCGGCCAAAAAGCTCACGCTTGGGATCACGGAATGACGATGTCACCGCGATGAGCAAAGCCAACAAAGAAGCAGCTTGAAAAATGATGGAAAAATAAGTATCTCAGACTTTTCAGTCTGGGATACTTCCCTTATTTTCAAATTCTTGAATTCCTGTGTGTTGTACAAGACAGGTCAGCCCTTTTCGTAAAATGAACTTAACCATGCGTTCTCTTTCTGATTTTGTTAGCTGATAATACGCTTCAACCCAAATCATAAAGGGATCTTGCCGTTTATTCCGATAATACTCGACTGAGCTTTCACTGGCGGTCAATACATTCAGAACATCTTCAGGCAAGCTATTGATATGATATTCGAGTGCTTTTCCCTGCACTCCACGTTTACGGCGTTGTTCCCAGCCTTCACGCCTTGCCATCAGGTTGACTCCCTGAGGAGATGATGGCAAACCAGCGAGGCCAATGAGTTCTTTTGCCGAATACCACTCTTTTTTCATCTATCTCTCCTCGCTTTGTTCTGGAGCAGTAACGAGGAAGCCAAATAAACCCGTCGTTTTTCAACTTGCCACGATGCAACTCGAAATCCACAGGGTGTATTGTCATTGGCTTTTCAAAATCTGCTTTAAGTCACTATGATTTTTTCCAAAAAACTTCTTATACCATCTCGTAGTATTACTTCTGTAATGGCCTCCTTTTCTTCATCCGTGAGTAAATTAAATGCACTGACCCAAATGGAGAGTGGATCCTGTTTCTGAACCTGATATTCAGGCGATATTTCAGTAAGTTCCAGGGCAGTCAATGTTGTTTCAGGAAAACACGAGTAGTGATATTCAATTGCCCGGCCCTGAACACCCGTTCTTTTCTGCTTCAGCCACTCTTCACGTTTTGCTCTGGCATTCACTCCTTGTGGTGATCTAGGTAACTCACCTACACCGGTCAACTCCATTGCCGTATACCACTCTTTTTTCATAACGTTTCTCTATTTTTGTAACCAAGTTCAAAAAAGACATTATTAAGAAAAATTTAGAAATATTTTTAGGAAAAATAATGTTATTTTATTTTCTTAATAACAGGTTTATGTTCGTTATTAATTTCACTCTAACGCTTTAGTTATACCACTAATGTGGCCTCAAATTTAATAGGAAAGGATTAAAAAAATGATTTCTATGAAATCGGATTGGCATCCTGCTGATATTATTGCTGCTTTACGCAAACGTGGAACGACTCTGGCCGCTGTTTCTCGTGAATCAGGGCTAAGCTCATCAACTTTGGCGAACACTCTTTCTCGCCCGTGGCCCAAGGGAGAATGGATAATAGCAAACTACTTAGGAATTCATCCGTCTGAAATATGGCCAAGTCGTTATTTCAATCCCCGAACAGGAGAATTATTAGAAAGGAAAATTAGAGGTAAAAAAGAATAATTAGCTATCAATGTAATTGTTGAAAATAACCGCTAGCTATTTTGAACTAGCGGTTTTAGTTATCTAATCTATTTAAATTAATTCGTACATTAATAAATTAGAAATTAATGGAATTAACCATTAATAAATTTTTCACCTAATTCAATATCGGCTTTCAGAACGTTCAACATGCTATCCAGTGCGTTCTGTTCAAAAGCGCTAAGTTGAGCAATATCTAAGCGCTCTTCGATGCCATGTTTACCCAAACGAACAGGCTGAGCGAAGAAACGGGCATGTTTTCCGTCACCTTCCACATAACTGCATTCGATAACATTGCTTTCGCCCTGCAAAGCACGAATCAGAGACAGGCCAAAACGTGCAGCTGCTTGACCCATTGACAGTGTTGCAGATCCGCCACCCGCTTTGGCTTCAACAACTTCAGTACCTGCGTTTTGAATGCGTTTTGTCAGCGCTGCCACTTCTTCATCAGTAAAGCTGACGCCTGGGATCTGAGACAGCAATGGCAGAATAGTGACGCCAGAGTGACCACCAATGACAGGTACTTCCAGTTCTTGTGGCTGCTTGCCTTTCAGTTCTGCAACAAACGTATTGGAACGGATGATATCCAGCGTCGTGACACCAAACAGGCGGTTTTTATCGTAAACCCCTTCTTTTTTCAGAACTTCAGCCGCGATTGCCACAGTGGTATTCACCGGGTTGGTAATAATGCCGATTAATGCTTTCGGACAGGTTTTAGCGACCTGTTGAACCAGATTGCGGACAATGCCTGCATTAATATTGAACAGATCTGAACGATCCATACCAGGTTTACGTGCCACACCTGCGGAAATCAATACAACATCTGCGCCTGCTAATGCAGGAGTTGCATCTTCGCCAGCAAAACCTGCCACTTTCACCGCTGTAGGGATGTGGCTCAGATCGGCAGCGACACCGGGAGTCACCGGAGCAATGTCATATAAGGAAAGTTCTGAACCTGAAGGAAGCTGGGTCTTGAGTAGAAGGGCAAGTGCTTGACCAATACCACCGGCTGCACCGAGAACTGCAACTTTCATCCTGATACTCCTTTAAATAAGTGCTGTAATAAACTGAAATCTGTCTGGTTAAGAGGTTCACTATTTCCCGTTTGACAGAGAGATAAACTCTTAGCCTCACTCATCACTACATATTAAAAACAATCTGTTAACAGCCAGATTATCTACCTAATAATCCAATGATGGAACACCAAATTTACCTATTTTAGACAAAATGCTTATCTGTTAATGAGATAACGAACACTTTTTTGAAAATTATCCCGGTGATATTGTTAAGAAAATTCATATTGAATGTGACGTGGATCATATTACGGAGCACGCTAGCGGTATCGTGGGTAGCGGCATTATCGTGATCTATATCCATGAATCATGGAAAAATCAGATTCAGTATAGAATGAAATGTGACCATTTACGTAATGTTAATAAAAAATGACATACTGTCATTATTTCGGCTTTCAATTTTAGCGCACTGCGTTTATCATGCGCGCTTCGTAATTTCAACCGGCGCCACTGGCTTTGAGCTTTATACCCAATGGATTTCGAGTTGCATCGCGGCGGCAAGGGAGCGAATCTCTGGGAGCATAGATAACTATGTGACTAGGGTGAGTGAGCGAGGCCAACAAAGAGACAGCTTGAAAGACGAAAGGTAGAGCGGAGAAATGATGCTCTGCTAGCTAACACAGTCTTTTCCCGTGGCGGTTCTATCTGCATTATTCAAAGGGATAGATGATAGCATAAATGACTGAGAATACCTCTCTTATACCACTCGTCGAACTACAAGCCTTGAGTAAGGGGTTCGATGGCAAACAAGTTATTTCACAGCTCGATTTGACGATTAATGATGGCGAGTTTTTGACCATTCTTGGGCCGTCCGGCTGTGGCAAAACCACTGTACTTCGTCTGATCGCAGGGCTGGAAACGGTAGATAGCGGCAAGATTTTGCTGGAAGGGCAGGATATCACTGATATTCCGGCTGAACATCGTCATGTCAATACTGTCTTCCAGAGTTATGCCCTGTTTCCTCATATGACCGTGTTTGAAAATGTTGCCTTTGGGCTGCGTATGCAGAAAACACCGGAAAAAGAGCTTGTTCCGCGTGTTGAAGAAGCATTGCGTATGGTGCAGCTTGAAGAATTCGCCGAACGTAAACCCGCGCATCTTTCCGGCGGCCAGCAGCAACGCGTCGCCATTGCCCGTGCGGTGGTGAATAAACCCAAGGTGCTTCTGCTGGATGAATCACTGTCGGCTCTCGATTATAAGCTGCGTAAGCAGATGCAGAATGAGTTGAAAGCCCTTCAGCGTAAACTGGGTATCACCTTTATTTTCGTCACGCACGATCAAGAAGAAGCGCTGGTCATGTCTGATCGTATCGTGGTGATGCGGGATGGTCGTATCGAACAGGATGGCTCACCGAGAGAGATCTATGAAGAGCCGAAAAATCTGTTTGTGGCTCGTTTTATCGGTGAAATCAATATATTTGATGCCAAAGTATTACATCGTATTGATGAAAATCGGATACGTGCTGATGTGGAAGGCCATGAATGTGACATTTTCACGCCATTGCCCGTAACCGCTGGGCAGACACTGAAAGTTCTGCTGCGCCCGGAAGATCTGCGGGTAGAGGAAATCGACAGCAATGGGCAAATAAACGACGAACAGGTATCCGGTCTGGTGGGCTATGTTCGTGAGCGCAACTACAAAGGAATGACACTGGATTCTGTGGTCGAAATGGAAAACGGCAAAATGGTGATGGTAAGTGAATTCTTTAATGAAGATGACCCGGATGTTGACCATACCCTGAACCAGAAGATTGCCGTCACTTGGGTCGAAAGCTGGGAGGTTGTGCTGTTCGATGAAGAAGACGCGTAATCTATTCCAGAATATTGTCATTACGGGAATGGTTTCCTGGCTGATACTATTCGTCTTCCTGCCAAACCTGATGATTATCGGAACCAGCTTTCTGACGCGTGATGATGCCAATCTGGTACAGATGGTATTTTCGCTGGACAACTACGTGCGTTTGTTCGATCCGCTGTATGCAGAAGTGCTGATACACTCGCTGAATATGGCTATCATTGCCACGTTGTGTTGTTTGGTGATTGGCTATCCGTTTGCCTTTTTTCTGGCACGGATGCCGAAAAAACGGCGTCCGCTGATGTTATTCCTGCTTATTGTGCCATTCTGGACGAACTCGTTGATTCGTATCTATGGGCTGAAGATGTTTCTCAGTCCCCGTGGTTACCTGAATGATTTTCTATTGTGGTCGGGAATTATTGATCATCCGTTGCGTCTGATGTATACCCCTGAAGCGGTCGTTTTGGGGCTGGTTTATATTCTGCTGCCGTTTATGGTGATGCCGCTCTATTCCAGCATCGAGAAGCTGGATAAATCCTGTCTGGAAGCTGCGCGCGATCTGGGAGCAGGGAAATTACAAACGTTTATCCGCATCATCGTTCCTCTGACCATGCCGGGGATTATTGCTGGCTGCCTGTTGGTTCTGCTGCCTGCAATGGGGCTATTTTATGTCTCTGATTTAATGGGTGGTGCGAAAAACCTGCTGATTGGTAACGTGATCAAAAGCCAATTTCTCAACATTCGTGACTGGCCATTTGGCGCGGCGACCAGCATCTGCCTGACATTAGTCATGGGGCTGATGCTGTGGATTTATTATCGTGCGGCTAAGCTGCTGAACAAGAAGGTGGAACTGGAATGATCGGGCGCCTGTTGCGCGGTGGCTTTATGACCACCGTTTATGCTTACCTGTATATTCCGATTATTATTTTATTGGTAAGTTCGTTTAATCAATCACGCTTTGGTATTAGCTGGCAAGGTTTCACGACAAAATGGTTCAGTCTGTTATTCAACAATGACAGCCTGTTACAAGCCGCAGGGCATTCTTTGACGATGGCCGTCGTTTCCGCCACATTCGCCACACTGATTGGTTCACTAACGGCGGTTGCCCTGTACCGTTATTCGTTTCGCGGTAAAAAATTCGTCGGGGGCATGTTATTTGTGGTGATGATGTCGCCGGATATCGTGATGGCGATTTCATTGCTGGTACTGTTTATGCTGCTGGGCGTGTCATTGGGTTTCTGGTCGCTGCTGTTTTCCCATATTACTTTTTGCTTACCGTTTGTGGTCGTGACAGTTTATTCCCGCCTGAAAGATTTCGATGTCAAAATGCTGGAAGCTGCGCGTGATTTGGGCGCGAATGAACTGACTATTCTGCGTAAGATCATACTGCCACTGGCAATGCCGGCGGTGATGGCAGGGTGGTTACTGAGCTTTACACTGTCAATGGATGATGTTGTGGTTTCATCATTTGTGACGGGGCCGAGTTATGAGATCCTGCCACTTAAGATCTATTCAATGGTTAAAGTGGGGGTTTCCCCGGAAGTTAACGCATTAGCGACTATTTTATTTGCTTTATCATTAATATTAGTGCTGATTAGCCAATTTGTTATGCGAGATCGCACCATTAAGCCTTAACTAAGCCTTAACACCGTTTAAGCGTAGTTGCAGCCCGGCTACGCTTTTCTTCATTGAAGATGTCACATTTACGCTGACTCATCAGAATTTGTTTCTGAAACATCAATTTTGTAAACAATCGGTGGCTTTACCCCATAAAATATGGCCTTATAATAGCTTTTTTTGGGGGACAGGTTTCTGTTGAGCCTGTTATATACGGAAATATCGCGATAATAACGCACTATGCTAGTTGCCTTTCAAGATGTGTCTTGTATCTCCTTCGCGTAACGGAGAGACATAAACATTCATATGGTCTTGCAATCTGCAACTTGGAGTTAATTGGTATAACTGCGGGGATAACGATCCATGAAAAACAGCATGAAAAAGTGGTTCTCTCTGTTAGCGGCCGGAATGATGGCATTCAGCATTGGTTCAGTAAATGCGGCTGCCACTAACAATGATGGCAAAACACTTTATTTTTACAATTGGACTGAATACGTTCCGCCTGGTTTGCTCAACCAGTTCACTAAAGAAACGGGGATTAAGGTGATTTATTCCACCTATGAATCCAATGAGAGCATGTATACCAAGCTGAAAACCTATAAAGACGGCGCTTATGATTTAATTGTTCCTTCCACTTATTTTATCTCCAAGATGAGTAAAGAAGGGATGTTACAAAAGATTGACACAAGCAAACTCAGCAACTTCCATAATCTTGACCCTAATCTGCTGCACAAATCTTTTGACCCGAAAAACGAATATTCTATCCCTTATATTTGGGGTGCGACGGCGATTGGCGTTAACAGCGAGAATATCGATCCAAAAACCCTTACTTCTTGGGCTGATTTATGGAAGCCTGAATACAAAAACAGTCTGGTATTAACGGATGACGCCCGCGAAGTTTTCCAGATGGCGTTGTTAAAACTTGGATATTCCGGTAACACCACCAATCCCGAAGAGATTAAGGCAGCTTATCTTGAGCTGCAAAAGCTGATGCCAAATGTGCTGGCATTCAACTCAGATAACCCGGCCAACCCATTTATGGAAGGTGCTGTTGATATCGGCATGATGTGGACGGGCTCTGCTTATGTTGCACGTCAGGCTGGAACGCCGATTGATATTATCTGGCCGAAAGAGGGCGGAATTTTCTGGATGGATAGTCTGGCGATTCCGGCGAATGCGAAGAATGTTGATGGCGCGATGAAGCTGATTGACTTCTTATTGCGCCCGGAGATTGCCGCACAGGTGGCAAAAACCATCGGTTATCCGACGCCAAATTTGGCTGCGAAGAAACTGCTGCCAGCGTCCATATCAGGCGATAAATCGTTATACCCTGACAGCGCCGTGATCCAAAAAGGCGAATGGCAGAATGACGTTGGTAACGCCAATGTACTGTACGAAGAATACTTCCAAAAACTCAAGGCGAGCCAGTGATCTGGTTTGAACTTCACAAAAAAGGCTGGTTTTTCACCAGCCTTATTCATTATTTTTTCAACTCAAAGCCTTGAGCGCGAATCAACTGGTTCATTGATTTCAAATCAGCCATCAGATCATCAACATTGTTATCCAACAGATACTGGTGCATTTCACTGAAAGCCATACTCATTTCCTGCAAACTTTGCAGTGTCAATGCGTTAGCTTCCTGAAATTGAGTGCTGTTAGCCTGATGCTGTTTGAGCGCTGCGAAAGATTCCAGTGAATTCTTGAGCATCGGTAAGTAGCGATTAAGAAATGCCGTACCATGCGGAATATCTCGCTCATCATCTTTCATACATTCGATAATCGCCCTGGTTTTTTCTTCAATCTTGCCAAAATAAGGCCACATCTCGCGTGGGAGCGCAATCTGGTAAGACATAATTACAGACAGTTGATGGTAATACTCTTTAAACACGCCAGAGGTATTCTCATCATTTTGCTGCTCGTTGCCAGCGTTTGCTGCGGGCTGTTGCTGGTTTTCAGTACTGGCTTTGGGCGTGCTTTTCTCAGGTTTTTTGGCCTTCTCACTGAAAGTGACCCGTTCAGAACAGCCGGCAAGGACAATCAGTAGCACATAGGTTATGCAGAACCATGCCGGGAAGAGAGCAAAATTGTGTGTCACAAAGGAAAAAAGGTGAACACACGCGATAATCAATAAGGCAAACCGGCTGCGTTTTGTCAGCCGCTGACTGATAGATTTGATCAGCAGCATGGCAGTGCCTGCCAGCAGGATAAATATCGGTTGCAAGCTGGCGAACAGGCACAGTACCAGCAATAACACGATAATGATGGATTGCAGAAAATTAGAGCTGTGCTCATCACGCGGAGGCCAAAGTGCAACCATCCCAAGATAATTAGCGGAAAATATCAGTACTTCAACAACGTTGGAGCTGTTCCATCCCCAGATGTTCTCGAATATCGTCAAGCTGAAGATAATAAAGCCCGTCAGTAGCCCTATGCCGTGAATCAGCAAACGCCACATAAATACTTTTATGAGTTCCACAATAAAGCGATTCCTTAAGCGTCTTCCATACCCTTCGTCTTTCAAGTTGCCTCTTTGCTGGTTTCACTCACTCCAATCGCCGTGTTTTTGTAAACATACCAGAGAATGTGCTCCCTTGCGGCAAGCGAGGCAACTCGAAATACTTAGGGTATAAGAGGTCTTATTTTTGTCTGAGATTATTATTGGTATTTTGTCACGGCGGCGTTCAGGCGCTGGCGCAGGTTTTCTTCCATATTGGCAAGCTCGACTTCCACCTGCGCACGTTTGACTTTGGCATCAGAAGCAATACGCATGGTTTCTTCAATGGTATTGACCAGACGGTCCTGCACTTCACGCAGCGTGTCGGCATCAATAATGGAGCGTTCAACTTCTGTCGCGATTGCAATGCTGTTTTGTTGCAGAATTTCCGCATTCCGGCGCAGTAATTCATTCGTTGTGTCGCTCACTTCTTTTTGCAATTTAGCGGCCTTACCTTGTGCATCCAGCGACATTTGCAGTACGAGCTGACTTTTCCAAATTGGCAGCGTTGTCAGGATGCTGCTCTGGATTTTTTCCGCCAGTTGCTGGTTGTTGCTCTGTACAATGCGGATTTGTGGCGCTGTCTGAACTGCCACGGTTTTTGACAGTTCCAAATCATGGACACGCCGTTCAAAGCGGGTGATATTTTCCATCAAATCTCTTACGCTTTGTGCATCCATCATGTCCTGAGTGGTTTCAGCTTTCAGGCGCAGCTCAGGCAACAGCTCGTTTCGTACTTGCTCCAGTTTCTGTTTACCCGCTTCGACATATAGCGTGATGTCTTTATAAAAGCCTAAATTGCGCGTATAGAGTTGTTCCAGAATATTAATGTCGCGCACCAGATTGGTCATGGCACTATCAAGATGAGCGGTAATGGCATCGACCTGTTGTGTTAAGGTTTTGCTGTCAACAACTGCACGTTCGGCTTTTTTGAACAGCCCGCCGATGAGAGGAATATTTCTGAAAAAGCTGCTGGTTTTCTCTTCATTGGTCAGTGAACCATTCTCGCGCACGAACATGACCAAATCTGACAATTTTTTACCAATGGCACCCGCATCTTTTGAACGCACATTCTCCAATAAAGAATCGGCAAAACGCGCAATCTCGCCCATCGGCTTCGCCCCATAGCCAATGACCGCAGTGGATTGAAAAATATCTATTTTTTCTGCCAGTGCATTGATTTTCTCTTGATCAACACGTTCGGCTAATTGTGTAGAGTGAGTCTGGCGTTCGAATGATGGTACAGGGATAGATTCGGTATTCATGGAGATGTTCCAATTGTGTTAATGTAACTGTGTATAAAATAAGAAGTATTATACGTTTTTCGCTATTTATTTAAAACCAGTTCACTTCAGTTATTGCACACCCGATTAATTTTTTTAAGTGAAATTAAATATAATTAACTTGTAATATTAACAATATTAATATTATTTCTCATATTTCATCAGCTACGCCCGATATTCCCGCGCACCGCGCGGAATAAGAAACATTCCTATCATTTTGAAAAACTATTTATAACTTGGTTTTTAGGTTAGTGTTTGTATGGTTTTGATATGACGGATTTTATCATCATGGATGAATGACGTTATTAGATGTAAATAAATCCAGTGCAGGGATTAAATAAATCCCATAACTATCAACAGATCATTTTTCGAAGTAAGGTCGTAACAGCGATAGAAAAACAAACTTAAATTTCAGAAAATAAAGTAAGTTTGTTAGATAAGAAATCGACTGCTTTGTCAGGTGAAAATAAATAAAATAAGAAAAAAACAAATCAAACAAGCGGTAACTTGAAGTTGAATAGGCACAGAGCCTATATTGATAATTACAATAATTGGATGATTTTTTTATTTTAAAAAGAAATTATGATAAGCAATTAACCTAAATTATCGTTATTATTTAACTAGTTATATTAAATTTGTAATTGCATCATCCAGAGCTATACTCGAAATTGCGAGGTTTATTTTCGGCGCTTATTTTCGTCTTAAAGTACTCCAATTAGAGGATTTGTATCATGACAAACTTGAGGTTATCAGTTTCAGCATTACTGGTGTTGTTTTCAAGTGCAGTATTTGCAGCGCCTGTGGTTTCTACTCCTGTAGATAATTCTTCTGCTAATACCACCACAAATGTAGATAACAGTTACCATCCTAGTAAAGCGCAAAAAATAGTAAAAAAAGCAAAGAATCACAGTCATAAAAAGTTAACTAAGAAATACAATAAAGCGACGAAAAAAAAGGCTCTTTGTAAAGATGGAACGTATAGTAAGAGCAAATCACGGAAAGGAACCTGTTCTAAACATGGCGGTGTTGCCAAGTGGTTATAAATATCCATTGATTTTCAATTATGCGAAATCAGGGGGCTTGCTCCCTGATTATTATTCAAGTTAAGTTCTTTGTATACCACTCGTCTTTCAAGGCGCATCTTATTTATCCCTCGCAGCGAATAAATATAAGGCTTCGTGTCGTCTAATGGATTACTGTTTGAAGTTTGTCAAATATATATATCTTGAAGTGAAATTATAAAGAAAATAAACGTTAAATCTGGTTAATTAATGTTTAATTATGAGTTATTTTAATTTACCTATTAAAAACATCATAATGATGATAAAAGTTGTTAATTAAAAATATATATAAGGAAATAAATAAAATATTGTGAAATAAAATGAGTTATTGCACTAATAAATTATGATAGATATACAGTAATTTCTTCTTTGGAAATAAATTGGCTGATAATAATACCTTAAGTTGAATTCTTTATTTTTTATATAAAAATGAAGTAAATATCAATACTTATCAGATAAAACCCCAATAATTATTACACTTATTTACGGTATAAAGTAAAAAATATAGATTATTTTCAGTACCGTGCTATTATTCGTTACGGAAATTAATGTTACGAATTACCTAATAAAGGTAGACTATATACTCATTACTTTGTTAGTATTCGTGTGTTTTTTATCCATGAACCAGAGTAATAAAACGAGGAGAAGCAAATGCCCTCTCGAATGATGATGAGGACAACTGCGGTCTTCGCTTTCTTTCTCTCTTTAATCTTTACTGGTTTGAGCAATGCTTCACAAAATAGCTCAAAGATGGAAGAGTATTCTCACAGTGGCGTACAAAATAAGTTGCCTGATTTGCGAAAATACCCTTCAGGCACACCCAGAAAGAAAGCGTTTTTAAATATAGTTGTCCCTGTAATTGATGCGCATAATCAGCATATTATGCAAGACCGCAAATGGCTCCTGTCACGCCATGAAACAAATAAATGGTCTGTACAGGATATCAAACGATTGCAGAGGATCTGCTCTGATTACAAAATGACTTGTTCCTCACCGAAGCAGATTAATTGGAATGTTTTATTGAGGAGAGTTGATATTATTCCGACCCATTTTGTTGCGACTCAGGCTGCCGCTGAATCGGGCTGGGGAGCATCAGAACTTGCTCAAAAAAACAAGAACCTGTTTGGTATGCGTTGTGCTTCATGCGGTAAAGAGAAAGGAAAAGTCAAAGGTTATTCCGTCTATAACACTGTTGATGATTCTATCGTCGCTTATATGAAAAACATGAATACGCACCGTGCTTATGAGTCATTGCGTCTCTCACGCGCCAAGCAAAGAACAGAACAGGCACCACTGAATACCAGTAAATTGATTGATAATCTGAAAGGTTATTCTGAACGGGGTGCGGGCTATAATCGCTACTTACATCAGGTATTTGATGGTAATAAGGAACTGATTTCACAAGTACAGAACTACGAGTAGCAATCTACACCCTTTATACTGTTCGATAATCCGCACTGTTATTAGCACAGTGCGGATTATTTTCATATTAATAATTTCGCAAAAAACACAACCAATAAAACAATAATTCGTCTATGATCTATTGTAAATACACGTAAACTCCATAAGATAGAGCACCTTTGAATCGGAAATTTCCATCAACAACTTTTCCTTAACAACAAGTGGTTAGCTCGAGCCTAATATGAATTTCTTTTCTTTTGAGTTTCTGGGAGCGTTTGTTATTTTGCTTCTTGTCTATTGGCTTTTTCAGCGAGCCGTTAGACTTCAAAATGGCTTATTAATTTTAGTTAGTTACTTATTTATATTCTCTTTTGCTGCAAATTTCGCCTATATCCTATTTGCCTATACCCTATTTATTTACTTTTTAGCTAATATTCTCAGCCGATATTTACATTACAAAATTATCATTACTCTTCTGGCCGTTGGTATTCTGGGCTGTTTTACGGCTTTCAAATATTATTCTTTCTTTCAGGAGGCCATTCAGCAGTCATTGGCGAATATCGGTATTCAGGTTGAATTGCCTGTGCTTGAATTAATATTGCCGCTGGGGTTGTCTTTCTATGCTTTTCATTCAGTCAGCTACGTGGTTTCAGTAGCGAAAAAAGAACTTCCGCCCGCCTCATGGGCGGATGTTACGCTGTACCTTTGCTTTTTTCCCAGCATCGTGGCAGGGCCGATAAATCGGGCAAAAGATTTTTTGCCACAGATTCAGGCTCCAGCCAGAACGGTTCAGGAACCATTGAAAGCATTATTGTTGATTGCGTTAGCGATTGCGAAATTGTTCCTGCTCAGCGCAACATTGACGGAATATTTCGTCAATCCGGTCTTTGAAGATCCGACGAGTTATCATGCTGGGCAAGTGCTGGTTGCGATTTATGCTTATGCCTGGAATATCTATTTTAACTTTTCCGGCTATACCGATTTGGTAACAGGTCTGGCGTTATTGCTGGGTTTCCGCGTTCCGCAGAATTTCAATGCGCCTTATCTGGCAGAGAACTTGCAGGCATTCTGGCGTCGCTGGCATATCAGTTTATCAACGTTTATTCGTGACTATGTCTACATTCCTCTGGGCGGAAATAAAAAGCCTTTTCTGCGCAAGAATCTGAATGTGTTTATTGCGATGGTGATTTCTGGTTTGTGGCACGGCGCCGGGTTAAGTTTCATTATTTGGGGCGCGATTCATGGGCTGGGTTTAATTTTCCACAATATAAAGAATACGCTGTTTCCTGCATCTGGAAATCAGCGTGATACAGCGGCTAAAAACCCGGTTTCACTCTTTTTATCCCGCGTGATGACTTTCCATTTTGTTTGTTTTGCGTGGATTTTTTTCCGTAGCCCAACATTCGACGATGCCCTAGCGGTATTGCGCCAGCTCGTTTCTGGCGATGTTGCGGCGTCTTTGCTTTCCAGCAGTACCATCTTGCTGGCTTTTTGGGGCTTTTTTATTGCTTACCCATTACTGGTGAATATCAGAAATTCAATTGAAAAGAATCACCAACAGATTTCATGGGCTTACTACCCGGTTCCTTTGGCACTGATCCTTACATTGGTCTTTATGTTGTCACCTTCCGGGATGCCAGGATTTATCTATGCAAATTTCTGAACCTATGCAGATTTCTGAATATAAATACACGCTTAAAAAAGTCGGGCAGGTCATTTTCATCGTCTTTTTGACCTCCCTGCTGCTAATTTGGCTGAACCAACGTTCTTTGGATAATTTTTGGCAACAGAAATATCACCGTAACAGCCCGTGGTCAGCGCTGAAAGGAGAGCCGCTATGGGATTTGGGCAACAATATGCAACAAGGTGCTTTTGCTGCCAGTGAGACATTTATGGCATATGCAGGCGGGCACTATCAGGAGAAGCCACAGCAAGCCTCAGGTTCTCAGATTATTCCGCCTGAATTTCAGGTTGGGCTGCATTTTTTGCAAGGTTATACCGATCCGTTGGGAATCAGATCATTAAAATTCCCTGAATTGTTACAGGATAATATTAAATTCCGTTCATCAGCGTTATTAGCCAATCAGTCAGGAGAAAATCCGTTCGTTGAAGAAATTGTCCAAAAAACCAATGTTAAACTCGGCGTACAGGATAAGGTGCTATTTGCCGGCGATTCGATGATGCAAGGGGTTGCGCCACATTTAAAACGTCGCCTCTATCAGGAGTATGGTATTGCCAGTATCAACCTGAGCAAACAAAGTACGGGCCTAACTTATCCGAGTTTCTTCGATTGGCCGAAAACGATTCACGATACATTAGATCAGAACCCTGATATTAAGTTGATTATCGTGTTCTTAGGCCCGAATGATCCGTGGGATATGCCGGCAAGACCCGGAAGTGGTTATTTAAAATTTGCCAGTGAGGGCTGGGAAGAATGTTATCGCGAGAGAATAGCGTCGATTTTGTCTGATACCCGCCAACGGAAGATTGATGTAATCTGGGTCGGGCCGCCAAACATGCGCCAGAAAAAACTTTCCGACGGTATGGCCTACCTCAATACATTGTATCAGGCAGAGATGGCTAAAATGGGCGAGATTTATCTTTCCGCCAATGATATGTTCAAATATCAGTCAGATAATTATTCGGACTATATGGGTGATGACAGTAGTACGAACAAAGGTTCGAGCAAAAGTACGATCAAACTCAGAAGTGGCGATGGCATCCATTTTAGTCCGAGTGGTCAGAAACTCATCGCAGATCATATTTTTTCATTGATTGACGTTATTCAGGAGCCAGATAAGGAAAATGCAGCCCTTTAAGCGATATATCGGTTTTTTCCGAGTAAAGCGATTTTACCGGATAAGGTTTTACCGGGTAATAGGAGCAGGCTTGGTTAGCCTGCTTTCCATCGGCCTGTTCTCATGCCATGAGAAAAAGCCGGAATTTTCAGCGGGATCGCAGGTAAAACAGGCCCGTTACCAACAACAACTGACGGATTTCTCTGAGCCTAATCTTGCGCTACTGGCAGATAAGTTGCGTCACAGCGATTCTCGTCAGCTTCATTTTGTGCAGTTGGGGGATTCCCATACGGCGGCTGACTTTTTTACCGGCAAGTTACGAAATTTATTTCAGCAACGGTATGGAAATGCGGGGCCGGGTTTTATCAGCCCCATGACGATTCCGGGTCAGCGTAATGCGACGGTGAAATTCTCTGACGATAAAACAGGCTGGTGGCTTTCTTCCAGCCGCAAAGAGAGCCGGGCCGATTTTCCGCTGGGCGGTTTTATCGCAACACCTACACGCGCTAACAGTACAATCCGCATGGATTTATCGCCGCCTGACAGTGGCAAATATCAGGTGAGTGTTCTCTACCAATCCCATGCAGAGAGTCAGTTGAAACCGCAATCTGCTCCTGTCTGGCAGCTGCCTGCGACGCAAAGTGACTGGCGTTTTTCGCCGGAGCAAAGTGTGTCTTTTCCGCTGAAACTTGATGCGCCAGAACCGCAATTAAAAATTGGCGGATGGTTGATAAAACGTCCCCAAAATAATGGTCTTATGCTATCGGCGTTAGGCATCAACGGCGCGACCCTCGGTATGCTGGATAAATGGCAGCCAGAGTGGGCCAATACACTGGCACAGCTAAAACCGGATTTGGTTATCCTTGCTTATGGCACGAATGAAGCGTTTGGTGACACATTGGCGCCTGATTCTTATCGTCAGGAACTGACAGCCAAAATACAGCAGATCCGTCAGACCATCCCTGATGTGGTGATTTTGCTGATTGGCCCCAATGATTCGCTGAAAAACAAAAGCGCCACCAATTGTGAGACACAAAAACCGGCTTTGTTGCGTGACATTATTCAGATTCAGCAGGAAGTTGCCAGAGAGCAGCGCACATTGTTCTGGGACTGGCAGGCATTTATGGGCGGCGAATGTTCAATTCGCGATTGGGTGCGGGAAGGGCTTGCGCGCCCCGACAACGTTCACCTCTCCTCTGCGGGTTATGATCGCAGTGCGGAAGGGCTGTATAAGCAGTTTATTGATTTGATTGGTGGGTAAATTGTAAGTTGAACCGATATATTTCTTGTTTCTCATGATTAATGTTCTCACCGGGCAGATGAACCTCTCTTTTGGGTAGTTGACATTTTTGCAGGTGACGCCATGTCCCGCTTGAATTAACATAGCGCCCCTCTATTATGGGAAATGATACTTTTATGCGCTATTTTTCTCACAAAGGCAGTGAAACGTGCCGCCGAAACTAGCAGTAAAATAAACCCTATCAACAATCGTTACAGCAGTTCTCCTGCAACCAACAAACAAGACTATTTATAAACAGCACGATTTATAAACAACACGATCTAACAGAAAACTGAGTCAAAATTTATGCCATTTACTCTTGGTCAACGCTGGATAAGCGATACAGAAAGCGAGCTTGGATTAGGGACGGTCGTGGCGCTTGATACGCGCATGGTGACGTTACTTTTTCCTGCCAGCGGAGAAAATCGCCTCTACGCACGCAATGATTCCCCCATTACCCGCGTTATGTTTAATGCGGGCGATACTGTGACCAGTCATGAAGGCTGGAAACTCAAAATCGATGAAGTTCAGCAAGAAAATGGGCTACTGAATTACATCGGCGTTCGTTTAGATACTGAAGAAGAAAATGTCAGTCTGCGGGAAGTGTTTCTGGATAGTAAGCTGACGTTCAATAAGCCACAAGATCGCCTGTTTGCCGGTCAGATTGATCGCATGGACCGTTTTGCATTGCGTTTCCGCGCCCGGAAACACCAAAGCGAGCAATTTCGTCTGGCAGAAAGCGGTCTGCGCGGTATTCGTGCCAGCCTGATCCCTCATCAGCTCCATATTGCGAACGAAGTCGGCAAGCGTCACGCACCACGTGTGTTGCTGGCGGATGAAGTCGGGCTGGGTAAGACGATTGAAGCCGGTATGATTATTCATCAGCAATTGATGGCAGGCCGTGCTGAACGTGTGTTGATCATTGTCCCTGAAAGCCTGCAACACCAATGGCTGGTAGAGATGTTGCGCCGTTTTAATCTGCGTTTTTCGCTGTTCGATGACGGGCGTTATACCGAAGCCCTGCACGACAGCGATAATCCGTTTGAAACTGAGCAATTGATTATCTGTTCGCTGGATTTTGTCCGCCGCAATAAGCAGCGTTTTGAACATCTGTTGGAAGCGAGCTGGGATTTGATGGTGGTGGATGAAGCGCATCATCTGGAGTGGAGCGAACAGGCGCCGAGCCGTGAATATTGTGCTATCGAGCAGCTGGCAGAACAAATTCCAGCCGTGTTGCTGCTGACGGCAACCCCTGAGCAATTAGGGCAGGAAAGCCATTTTGCCCGTCTGCGTCTGCTCGATCCAAACCGTTTCCACAACTATCAGGCGTTTATCGATGAGCAACAAAAATACCGTCCGGTTGCGGATGCGGTCGCGCTGTTGTTGTCCGGTGAAATTCTGAGTAATGATCAGCAAAATCTGATTGTTGAGCTGATCAGCGAGCAGGATATCGAGCCGCTGTTGAAAGCCGCCAACAGTAATCAGGATGAAGAGAGCGAAAGCGCCCGTCGTGAGCTGATTGCGATGCTGATGGATCGCCACGGCACCAGCCGCCTGCTGTTCCGTAATACCCGTGGTGGCGTAAAAGGTTTCCCGCATCGTGAGTTGCACGAAATTAAGCTGCCATTGCCGTCCCAGTATCAGACTGCCATTAAGGTGTCTGAAATTATGGGCGCGAAAAAAACGGTGGAAGCGCGCGCCAAGGATATGCTCTACCCGGAGCGGATTTATCAGGAGTTTGAAGGGGAAAATGCCACTTGGTGGAACTTTGACCCGCGTGTCGAATGGCTGATGGGCTTCCTGCTGGCAAATCGCGATGAAAAAGTGCTGGTGATTTGTGCCAAAGCGGAAACAGCGCTGCAATTAGAGCAGGTTCTGCGTGAGCGCGAAGGCATCCGCAGTGCGGTATTCCATGAAGGGCTTTCCCTGCTGGAACGTGACCGCGCCGCCGCTTACTTTGCTTCCGAGGAAGACGGTGCGCAGGTGCTGCTCTGTTCTGAAATCGGTTCCGAAGGGCGTAACTTCCAGTTTGCCAATCAGCTTGTGATGTTTGACCTGCCTTTCAACCCGGATTTGCTGGAACAACGTATTGGCCGTTTGGATCGTATCGGTCAGAACCGCAATATCAAAATCAGTGTGCCGTATCTGGAAAATACCGCGCAATCCGTGCTGCTGCGCTGGTATCACGAAGGTCTGGATGCTTTCGAACATACCTGCCCGACAGGCCGTCCCATCTATGACAAGTATTATGAAACGCTGCTGGGTTTCCTTGCCAAACCGAATGAGCAGGCGAATTTTCCTGAGTTGATTGCCGAATGCCGTGGGCATCATGAGCGGCTCAAGCAACAGCTGGAACAAGGCCGTGACCGCCTGCTGGAAATGAATTCCAATGGCGGAATTCAGGGGCAGAAACTGGCGGAAACCATTGCCGCGCAGGACAATAACACTGATCTGGTGAATTTTTCCCTCAATCTGTTCGATATTATCGGCATTAATCAGGAAGATCGCAGCGATAATATTATCGTCCTCAATCCATCGGAACACATGCTGGTGCCTGATTTTCCGGGGCTGCCGCAGGATGGCTGTTCTGTCACGTTTGATCGTGAAAAAGCGCTGTCTCGTGAAGATACGCAATTTTTAAGCTGGGAGCATCCGATCATCCGTAATGGTCTGGATCTGATTCTGTCAGGGGATACCGGTAGTTGTGCGGTTTCGATTCTGAAGAATAAAGCCTTGCCGGTCGGAACGCTGTTGGTGGAATTAATTTATGTGGTGGAAGCTCAGGCGCCGAAACATCTGCAATTAACCCGTTTCCTGCCACCGACGCCCGTACGTTTGCTGATGGATTTGAAAGGCACCAATCTGGCCCCTCAGGTCGAATTTGAAAACTTCAACCGTCAGTTAAATGCCATCGCCCGCCACAATGCCAGCAAGCTGGTGGGTGCGGTTCAAAAAGAAGTTCATGCGATTTTGCAGCAATCTGAAGCACAAGTTGAGCAGCAGGCGCGTGAGCTGATTGAGAAAGCGAAGAAAGAAGCGGACGAAGCACTGTCTGCTGAATTATCACGCCTTGAGGCGCTGAAAGCGGTCAATCCGAATATCCGTGATGATGAACTGGAAGCGATTGCGTCAGAACATAAACACCTGCTACTGAATCTTGATCAGGCAAGCTGGCGTTTGGATGCGATTCGTCTGGTGATTGTTTCGCATCAGTAAGTTTATTTCTAATGTTCAAATTCAGAGTTGATGCAGTTTATTGCTGCATTAACTCTCTTTTGAAACTCTGCTTTGAAACTCTGTTTTGAAACGCTATATCCCTGAAACAATAATATTTAAGATTGGTTTTAAACTTACTTATGGTTGTCGTGTAGCCACACAATACCTTCTGTAACATAGCAAACCTAGTTTGGTTGACTGCTCCCCGCCGTAAACGGCGAGGATTCCCACTTCACAGAGCCGAACCTAAGCCGCAGAAGGCGATTTAGGAATTACCGTCTCTCCGTGG
>JAIRVT010000019.1 GCA_031253755.1 Enterobacteriaceae bacterium | reverse complement strand
CATAGGTTGTTGGTGACATCCAAGATATTTTATCACATGTAACATAGCCATCATGTTTTAATTTATAGCCAACATATAAAGAAATAGGGAAACTAATAATAAATGATATAATCATCAATCTGCTCAGATACTTAATAATTACATTATTATATTTTGGCAACTTATCAAACAGGAAGAAATAAATAGAACCCGCTATAGAATAAAACAATATAGGAGAAGATAAAACGCCTATGATAACAGCACCAGAAAATGTCATTTCATCTTCCATGAAAATTAATGAAATAAAATTAATATATATTAAAACCATAATAGGTGTAAATATAATTAGTAATACTAATCCACCCAAAGCCTTTAAATATTTATTATTCATCTAATCCTTCCCATTGTATTGAAAAAATGTTGTAAGTCTGCTGTTGGTAATCTTGGTTTTCTCTTCATCTCTTCTTTCAAGAATGCTATCAACTTTTCACTTATTCCATATTTTTTATCAACATAATCTAAACCCATGGTAATTAAAATGCCCGCAAAAAGAACTATTCCAGCAACAACAATAATGCTGCCACCTGCAATAACCGTTGCTGTTAAAAGTGTACCGATAATCCAAGAAGCAGCAGCAACAATAGCGGCTTTAGCCATATCCATTGTTATATTTCCGATAAAATCGGCTAATGTATATTCATTCTTAAAAATACTTTCTATCAATCGATATCCGATAGAAAAAACAATACAAAACCTAACACCTTTAACAATATTTGAATTAAGTCCTTTTTGCCCTATTCCCATCGCCAGCATTTGCGGATGGCTAGCGCCATATCGCGTCCCTTTAACAAGTCGTCTAAGGCCTGAATGACCAGAAAGATGAATATATTTTTTTCCATTTTCTCCCACAAAGGTTTTTGCCGTGATACTTAGCCTTTTAAATTCTCGGCAAACGTCAGCGAATCCAAATGAATCATAGATATTTCCAGCATAAGCAGAGATAGGATCTGTGATAGAAAATAAAGACCAAGCAGGTTTTTCTTTCTCGCGTTCTACATCTGTTCCCCTTGCAAAGTCTTCTCCATAAATTGGGTTTTTGGGAGGGCTAGGATTAATGTCTTCAATAATACTTTGAGCCTGAGCCAATGTGAGAACATAGTGATACTGGGTATTATCACTTAATACTTTTTCCAATCCTATAGAATCAAAAAATTCATGCTGAGGAGTTAACTGATTAATACCTATTTTCCCATTTAAGTAATCCCCCAGATAACCATCCCAAGTAGGATTATAGTCTTTGCGTCTTGTCATTTAATTACATCTCCATATTATTTGCATATTGAATAATTTAAACAAGCAACACAACATTCATGAAAGTAATTATCATGCGAATCTAAGCAACCTAATGTATAAAGGGTAAATTAGATGCACAGGTGAATGATAATTATATACCCTAGTTTTATATTTAAAATCAGAAAAATACAGCATTTAATTTATGGAGTGAATGGCTAAGCCTCAAAAATTAGCATGACACAATGTTGAAATATCTATGCAACCTGTGCACAATTCCCCAAAAGCCTTGCTACATCTGGGTTTGTAGCAGTTAACACCCTAATTTCATTTAAGTAAAAGTCAAATGTTTATATGCAGTGTGCAGAAAGAGTGGCAAAACACCAATAAACACTGGAAAAATACACAGATCTGTTTGTTTTTAATTTATTGATTTTAACGTAAAAATAATAATCATGGACAAGTATAGAAACATGAAACTAATATGTATTAGGTGCATTCATTTCTGTTTTCATTCTGGTTAGTTTATGACGATAGGCAGTATACCTGTTAGTATCAATAAACGCATTTTCATCTTGATGACAAAATGAAAGTAGTGATTATTAATATTGGTTTAATTGATTATTAAGCAGGCTGACTAACTATGGAAATTCGGGTATTTCGGCAAGATGATTTTGAAGCCGTAATCACACTTTGGGAACGTTGTGAACTGACCGGTTCTGGTAATGATCCTGAAATCGACATTGAACGTAAATTGACTCATGATGCTGATTTATTTCTGGTTGCCGAAGTGACAGGGGAAGTTGTTGGTACAGTGATGGGAGGCTATGACGGGCATCGTGGTCATGCTTATTATCTGGGCGTCCATCCTGAATTCAGAGGACGGGGAATTGCCAATGCTTTAATCTCCCGTTTGGAAAAAAAACTCTCGGCGCGGGGTTGTCCCAGTATTTTAATCATGGTTCCTGAAGAAAATGATGCGACTATTTGTATGTGCGAAAAAATGGAATATGATTATTTGGGACAGGAACATGCTGTTTTTAATAAACGCTTGATTATTGATTAAAGAGCAAAAATAAGTGGCTGAGAAATGTTATTTTCTCCGGCCATAGATCTAATCTTTAGTGTATGGAAAGAAAATAATATAATGATTTTATTAGAAAATTAAATCAATTATGTGCTTTTATTATATTAATAATTTTATATATCAATCCAAATTCAAGATGCGTGTTATATTTCCTCGCGCTGCGGGGAAATAAATAGCTTTCCAAAATGATAGGATTATCCCTTATCCCGCGCATCGCGTGGGATAAGAAACAATCACTACTGATATGCTCACCATTATGAAAAGGCATATATAAATCTTAGCATCGTTTTTCAGATTGCTATTTGAAATTTATTGAGTATATAAAAATAAATTCATTTAATTTATAGAAATAGTCATTATTTCAGTGTATTCTTTGATGTTTATTTATGATTTCTGATAATAATGTCATATGTTTTTTTCTTAAGTATTTTTGATGATTTAAGGTAAAAATAGTAATGAAAAGATATTTTAAATTTAATTTTTTATTTAAAAGTAAAGTGATAGTGATGAGTGGATTAATGAATAGTTCATTATTATTAACTGCCTGTTCCACAACATCTGGTTTTTCATGGTCTTCGCTCTCTCCCTTGAATTGGTTTGATAATGCGTTAATAGTATCAGATCAAGGTATCGGTGAAATAAATAAACAGACCGATATGAGTTTATCTGCCATTCGGCAAGGATTGGATAATAAATATCGTTTTCGCAGCGGCATGGAAATTAAAAATGGCGAATTAATCAATATCGTACAGGGAATGGATGATGATCAAATAAAAATTGAAATATCGGGTTTGAATAATGGTAAAGTCAATCAAATTGATATTTTGGATGAAGGAATTAAAACAGAATGGGGAACTCAAATTGGTATGCCTTTTTCTGAATTGTACGATAAGGCTTATAATGTTTGTCATCGGTCTGATGATTTTGCCATCCACCCGGCGGTTATCTGTATTGCGCCACAAAGTCAGAATGTCAGTTATATATTTACGGGAACATGGAATGGTCCTGAAGATTTAATGCCTTCAGATGATATTCTTAAAACGTGGAAAATTTCGCGTATTATCTGGAATGCTAAGTAAATTATTAATTTTAACACGCTATACTTATAGTATATATACTCGATAAATTGCAATCCATAATACGATGAAAAATATTATATTTCCCCGCTTACCGGGGAGATATAATACGCATTATGAAGTTGGGTTGAAGTTGGATCGATATATAAAATTAAATTCTATACTTATGGATTAATATAAATCAACGGGCAACTTTTACATTTGCTTTAATATGTTTAAGGTGTACGACAATTGTAAAGGTAACAACCACTAATAATGACCATGCCCCCCATTTTCCTGCGTGAACAACAGACCATGCGCCTAATTGATTCGGATATTGCCAGACACCAAAGAAAGTACCGAAGTTTTCTGCCAGCCAAATAAAAAAACCAATCAGAATAAAAGCAAGTAATAATGGCATTCTGCGTTCTTTATCCAATGGTGTATAAAAAACAGTACCGCGTGCATATAAGCCGAAAATAAATACTGTCAAATACCAGCGATAATCATCAATATAATGATGACTAAAGAAATTAATATAAATTGCCAGTGCGACTAATGTTGCCATCCAATAGGGTGGATAATGCTCAATGCGTACCTTAAAAAAGCGCCATGATTGTATAATAAAACTCCCCACGGCTGCATACATAAAACCTGTAAATAGTGGTACGCCCCAAAGTTTAGTTAATGCAGCATCAGGATATTGCCATGAACTAATCGATGCTGATGTTTTAAATAACTCCATAATAAAGCCGACTAAATGGAAGATGCAGATGGCTTTAAATTCATCCCATGTTTCGAGTTTTGACCATATTAATAATGCCTGAAAGGTTACTGCAAATACTAATAATATATCATAGCGAGGTATTCCCATTAGGCCTTTTGCCGGAACTAAAAATAAAGCCAAAAAGAAAAAACCAGCAAATAAGCATGAACGTGCATTAATTAGCCCAAAGAAAAGAAATTCTAAAATAAATCGCTTAATACCTCTGCTGCTATTGGGTTTATGATCCATTAAAAAATTATCAATTTTACGCAATATATTCAGTTTCTGGTACATACTTTCCATTTAATTAACCGTTGGTATTGTTTTGTCTATTCCATTCATGACGAGGATTCTAGCAGGATCTGAGTCACCATACAGTAATGCCTACCGATTAATCAGCAAAATACCTAGGGTGTGTCAGCGTTCCCGCACTCCTGAACTCACAGGGTATATCGCATTTCATCATTTCTCATAAAAATTCGGTCTATAAAATGAGGGGAAGTCACCTATCCTGTTATAAAGATTCTGGCTACAGTATGGAGAAATCATTAGCCAATGATGGATAAGATATAAATCATGTTTGTTGCATCCAGTAAGCGTGTATTACCCGGCTTCGGGCTGAGTTTGGGCTGTAGTCTGTTTTATACCTGTTTGATTCTGTTATTACCATTAAGTGCCTTAATCGTACAACTTTCCAGCATGACATGGGGACAATACTGGCAGGTCATTGCCAATCCACAGGTTGTTGCTGCCTATCAGGTGACGTTGCTGGCTGCGGCAATCGCCAGCCTGTTCAATATGGTTTTCGGCATGTTAATGGCGTGGATACTGACTCGCTATCGTTTTCCCGGACGTAATTTACTCGATGGGCTAATGGATCTGCCTTTCGCCTTACCGACGGCCGTCGCTGGCTTAACATTGGCAACCCTGTTTTCCACAACAGGCTGGTATGGTTCTTGGCTCAACCATTTCGACGTTAAAGTTGCCAATAGCTGGTTGGGTATTGCGGTTGCAATGGCGTTCACCAGCCTGCCTTTTGTCGTCCGTACCGTTCAGCCGGTGCTCGAAGAATTAGGCCCGGAATATGAAGAAGCCGCCCAGACATTAGGAGCAACCCGCTGGCAGGCTTTTCGGCGCGTGATTCTGCCGGAAGTTTCACCTGCATTGATGGCGGGTACGGTGCTCTCTTTTACTCGAAGTCTGGGAGAATTTGGCGCGGTTATTTTTATTGCCGGTAATATTGCGTGGCAAACGGAGGTGGTTTCCTTGATGATTTTTGTCCGCTTGCAAGAGTTTGATTACCCCGCAGCCAGTGCCATTGCTTCTGTGATTTTGGCGACATCACTTCTGTTGCTATTTAGCGTCAATTTATTGCAAAGCCGCTTTGGTAAACGGATCGGAGGGCAATGATGGCCGAGTTTTCTGAAAATATGCGAGCGCAGCGTTCCTCGACTCATTGGAAAACGATCACTTGTAGAACGAGCAATTGCAGAACAGCCAATTGGAGAACAGTCAATTGGGGGAAATGGGCATTAATCGGAACAGGTATTATTGTTTCTGTTTTGCTATTGGTCATTCCGATAGTGTGGATTTTTCTGACCGCTTTTTCACAAGGAATCGGCGTTTTCACCCAAAATCTTGTTGATCCCGATATGCTTCATGCTATCTGGCTAACGGTGATCATTGCGCTTATCACGGTTCCCATCAATTTAGTGTTCGGCGTGATAACGGCATGGCTGGTCACGCGCTTTCATTTTCCCGGTCGGCAATTATTGCTGACACTCATTGATATTCCATTTGCCGTTTCGCCTGTCGTAGCGGGGCTGCTTTATCTGCTGTTCTACGGTTCTAACGGCTGGATGGGCGAGTGGTTGAGCGCTTATGACATCCAGCTGATGTTTTCATGGCCGGGCATGGTATTGGTCACGGTATTTGTGACATGTCCATTTGTTGTACGTGAATTAGTGCCCGTGATGTTAAGCCAGGGAAGCCAGGAAGATGAAGCGGCAGTATTGCTGGGTGCTTCTGGCTGGAAGATGTTCTGGCGTGTGACATTGCCGAATATTCGCTGGGCATTGTTATATGGTGTTGTTTTGACCAATACCCGTGCCATTGGCGAATTCGGTGCTGTCTCCGTGGTATCAGGGGCAATCAGGGGAGAAACCTACACTTTGCCTTTGCAGGTTGAACTGCTGTATCAGGATTACAACACGGTTGGCGCATTTGTGGCGGCAGCGTTATTGGCAGTGATGGCAATGATGACTCTGATGATAAAAAGTGCTGTGCAATGGCGTTTGAGTCGCCAGTAAGGGGAATCGAGTATGAGTATTGAAATCAGCAAAATCAGTAAATCTTTTGGCCGGGTTCAAATACTGAATGATATTTCTCTGGATATTGAATCTGGTGAAATGGTTGCCTTGCTTGGCCCGTCCGGTTCGGGTAAGACAACATTGTTGAGAGTTATTGCCGGGCTTGAACAACAAAGTGCAGGACGGCTGAAATTTCATGGTCAGGATGTGAGCCGGGTTCATGCCAAAGATCGGCAAGTGGGCTTTGTTTTCCAGCATTATGCTCTGTTTCGCCATATGAGCGTATTTGATAATGTTGCCTTTGGGTTAACGGTGCTCCCGCGTCGGCAGCGTCCCAGTGGGAAGGTGCTTCGCAATAAAGTCATGTCTTTACTGGATATGGTGCAGTTATCTCATCTTGCAGAACGCTATCCATCACAACTTTCCGGTGGTCAGAAACAGCGAGTGGCTTTGGCGAGAGCATTAGCTGTTGAGCCACAAATCCTGTTATTGGATGAACCTTTTGGCGCTTTGGATGCTCAGGTCCGAATGGAGCTGCGCCGTTGGCTGCGCCAGCTGCATGAAGAACTGAAATTTACCAGCGTATTCGTCACCCATGATCAGGAGGAAGCGATGGAAGTTGCGGATAGGGTGGTTGTGATGAATCATGGCAGCATCGAGCAGGTAGGCACGCCACTGCAAGTCTGGCAGGAACCGGAAAGCCGTTTTGTGCTGGAATTTCTGGGGGAAGTGAATCAGCTTCACGGTGAAATTAAAGGTTCTCAGCTATGGATTGGTGGAAAAATTTTCCCGCTGGATGTGGTGCCGTTGTATCAAGGCCGTGTTCATCAGGGTAGCGTTGATATTTTCTTTCGACCGTGGGATATGTATCTCAATCCTCAGCCTACACCCTCTTGTCCTCTGGCTGTTAAGGTTGTTGAAGTCAGCCCCAGAGGGCATTTCTCCCTGCTGTCTGTTCAACCTGTGGGATGGGGCGATGAGAATTTATCGGTTATCTGGCCAGATAATTCCTCGACGCCTGTCCGGGGAAGCCTGTATTTTATTGGTGGCAAAGATGCGCGTTTGTATGAGGGAAACACGTCATTAAAGGTGATGAAGCTCGCTGAATCTGCCTGATTTTTTTATTTAAGCTCTTGCGGCAATTTTCTGAATACGATTATTCTGTTGCTTATTTTCATATGATTTAGGTAGAGCTGTGACGAGCTTAGAAAAATTTATCGGTAATACGCCATTAGTTAAATTACAACGAATTACGCAGGGCATTGAAGCTGAAATTTGGGTAAAACTGGAAGGCAATAACCCTGCTGGCTCGGTAAAAGACCGGGCGGCTCTTTTCATGATCCAGCAAGCAGAACTACGTGGTGAAATTGCGCCGGGAGATGTGCTTATTGAAGCAACCAGCGGTAACACAGGTATTGCACTGGCTATGATTGCAGCAGTAAAAGGATATCGGCTTAAGTTGCTGATGCCGGAAAATATGAGTCTTGAACGTCAGGCATCCATGCGGGCTTACGGTGCTGAATTGATTCTGGTGAGTAAAGAGTTGGGAATGGAAGGAGCACGGGATCTGGCACTGCAAATGGAGCAGCATGGCGAAGGGAAAGTTCTTGACCAGTTTAATAATGCCGATAATTCGTTGGCACATTTCACTACCACAGGGCCGGAAATCTGGCAGCAAACACAGGGGCGGATTACCCATTTTGTCTCCAGTATGGGAACCACCGGCACGATTACCGGCGTGAGCCGTTACCTAAAATCTCGTTCAAAGAAGATACAAATCACGGGGTTACAGCCAGCGGAAAATAGCCATATTCCGGGTATCCGCCGTTGGTCGCCTGCTTATATGCCCGGCATTTTCCAGAAAGAGTTGGTGGATCAGCTTATGGATATTACGCAAGAAGACGCTGAGACCACGATGCGTTCTCTGGCACAAAAAGAGGGCATTTTTTGTGGAGTCAGTTCTGGCGGAGCGGTTTTTGGGGCATTGCGGATTGCGGCTGAAAACCCCGGCGCTGTTATTGTGACGATTATTTGTGATCGTGGTGACCGTTATTTATCCACAGGCGTGTTTAATTAAATTTTGCGGCAAGTTTTATCGCCATCCATAAAAAATCGCCTTTGTCTTCTCAGGTTTAGTAAGCAAAAAAGATGAGGAACAAAAACCTGAGAAAACAATGGCGATTCATGAGCCAGTTACTTTTTAATGCGCATGATGACAGATTCACCCACTGTCACAGCACCACTCACTTTAGATAATTCTTTGATTTCATCCATGTTAGAAATCACAACAGGCGTTAAGGTTGACTTAGCTCTTTCTTCCAGAAAGGCCAAATCAAACTCTAAAACCAGATCGCCTTTTTGTACACGCTGACCTTCTTCGGCAATGCGCTTAAAGCCTTCACCTTTCAGTTCAACGGTATCAATACCAAAGTGAACAAACAGCTCTATCCCACTATCGGATTCAATAGAAAAAGCATGATTCGTTTCGAAGATTTTACCAATAGTGCCATCAACAGGAGCGACGATTTTATTGCCTGTAGGTTTAATAGCGATACCATCACCGACGATTTTCTCGGCAAAAACCACATCCGGAACATCTTCGATATTGACTATCTCACCTGATAATGGAGCGATAATTTCAATACTGCCGCTGTTTTTTTTATCATCTGAAACCAATGATTTCAATTTATCAAGCAGACCCATAAATCTTCTCCTAATGTTTTAATGGGACCGTGTTCTGGCTAATATATTGTTTTAACTAATATATTATTTTGGTTAACGTATTTAGCAGAGTGTTTTTTCTCTGATGAAAGTGTCAACCAATTCCATCAATTCCTGCGCCGTTGGCTGAGTTAATGCCTGCTCTGCCAGTGTCTTGGCATCACCGTAATTAGCATTACGGATGATTTTCTTAATGCGCGGAATGGATATTGCACTCATGCTGAACTCATCCAATCCCATGCCCAGGAGCAACAGTGTAGCGCGTTCGTCTCCCGCCAGTTCTCCACACATGCCTGTCCATTTTCCTTCTGCATGTGAGGCGTCAATCACCTGTTTAATCAGGTTTAACACGGCGGGTGACATTGGGTTATAAAGATGAGAAATCAGCTCATTACCACGGTCTACCGCAAGAGTATACTGAGTTAAATCGTTTGTCCCAATGCTAAAAAAGTCAACTTCTTTTGCAAGATGTTTAGCAATGGTTGCAGCAGCTGGTGTTTCAACCATGATGCCGACTTCAATCGATTCATCAAATGCCTTGTTTTCATTACGTAACTGCTCTTTAAGTAATACCAACTCGCCTTTCAGCTCCCGGATTTCCTCAACCGAAATAATCATCGGGAACATAATGCGGAGTTTACCAAACGCAGAAGCTCGCAGGATAGCACGTAATTGAGAATGCAGTATCTCTTTGCGATCAAGGCAAATGCGTATTGCACGCCAGCCAAGGAACGGGTTCTCTTCCTTAGGCAGATTCATGTAGGGCAGGTCTTTATCACCACCGATATCCATCGTACGGATAATAACAGCCTGATTGCCAACCGCTTCGGCAACCGCTTTATAGGCTTCAAACTGTTCGTTTTCAGTCGGCAGGGAATCGCGATCCATAAACAAAAATTCAGTACGGTATAAACCGACACCTTCTGCGCCATTGCGCTCTGCACCCATCACATCACGCACTGTACCGATATTGGCGCAGACTTCGACCTGATGACCATCCAGCGTGATGGCAGGCAGATCTTTTAATTTTGCCAGCTCCGCTTTTTCTGACAGATATTCGCTTTTGATATTTTTTAGTTGTTCAATTTCGCTGTCAGAAGGATCGACGTAAATATGATTATTGACTGCATCTAAGATCAAGTAGCTGCCATTTTTAATTTGAGTTGTCGCGTTAGTTGTGCCGACAATGGCAGGTAATTCTAAAGAGCGGGCCATGATTGAAGTATGAGACGTGCGACCACCTATATCAGTGATGAACCCCAGTACCTTATCCAGATTAAGTTGCGCGGTTTCTGAAGGTGTCAGGTCGTTTGCAACCAGAATGACTTCTTCTGCAATAGAACCTAAGTCAATGATCGGCATTCCCAGAATATTTTTTAACAGGCGTTTGCCAATATCACGCACATCCGCAGCACGTTCTTTCAGATATTCATCATCCAGCTCTTCCAGTGCCTTGGCCTGATCTTCGATCACAGAATAAACCGCAGCATCAGCTGTCGCCTTATTTGTCTTGATCAGAGAAACAATTTCATGTTCCAGCTCCTCATCTTCCAGCAACATGATGTGGCCTTCAAAGATTTCCGCTTTTTCTGCGCCCAGATTTTTTTCAGCAGTATTTTTAATGATTTCTAACTGAGCAGAGGCTTTGTCACGCCCTTGTTTAAAACGTGAAATCTCTTGTTCGACTTGTTCAGGAGTGATTTTTTTATGATTGACAATAACAGGGTCTTCTTTCAGTAACAGAGCCTTACCGAAAGCAATACCTGGTGATACTAAGATGCCTGAAATCATACTATATGACCTTACTGCGGGTGATTATCTTTCATTGCGCCTTCTTAAGAGCAGGCTTTATATATCCCCGAATTGTCTTTTTCCGGGGATAGGACCGGATGAAATAGGTGAGTTTTACCAGCGGATTATTATTCCAATTCACCCATCAGCTTAATTAAATGCTCAACAGCATGTTGCTCATCTTCACCTTCAGCAGAAATAGTAACAACAGTGCCTTGAGTCAGTCCCAGCGTTTGCAGTTTAAACAGGCTTTTCGCACTGGCAGATTTACCACCGGAAGTCAGAGTGATTTCAGAAGAAAACCCCTTTGCTTCTTTGACAAATTGTGCAGCAGGACGGGTATGAAGGCCATTTGGTGCAGTAATAGTAACTTCTTGCTGGAACATAGTATTTCCTCAATAACTTAAATTTTTCCGTTGATAAGCCAAGAACATGCTAAAACTAGTTTAGTTGGATTTATCTGGGCTTGTACAACCGTCACTTGATAATGATGCGCGCCTTTGGTTTTAATGCAATATACGTAAGTTTAACCAAAAGGTGTTTTCGTGCCTGTTTGGCGATTAATTTCGTGCATCAAAATAATTACTGGTTAAATACTAAAGCTACGTAAATAAATCATCTAGGAAAGCTTTAAAGTTTGATCTGATGCACAAAAAAGCACCCTTCGTGGCGCTTTTTTGCTGCTAAAGTGGAAAAAAGATAAGGTTACAATTTAGTCGCTGATCAAGTCAGCAAATAACGCAGTGCTCAGATAACGTTCTGCTGAGGAAGGCAGAATAACGACAATGTTTTTATCCTGATATTCTTCTTCCTGCGACAATTTAACGGCTGCCGCAACAGCAGCGCCTGAAGATATACCGGAAAGAATGCCTTCTTTTTCAGTAAGTTCACGGGCTGTTTTGATGGCTTCTTCATTACTGACTTTAAATACGCGATCAACTAATGTTAAATCCAAGTTATCGGGAATAAAGCCTGCTCCAATACCCTGAATTTTATGCGGACCCGGTTTAAGTTCTTCACCCGCCAATTTTTGGCTGATAACCGGAGAATCTTCTGGTTCTACAGCCACAATAGTGACTTGTTTACCCTGCGTATTTTTCAGGTAACGGGCAACACCGGTAATTGTGCCTCCTGTTCCTACACCTGCGACGAAAACATCGACATCACCATCAGTATCTTGCCAAATTTCTGGGCCGGTGGTTTTTTCATGGATTTCAGGGTTTGCCGGATTACTGAATTGTTGCAGAAGAACGTAGCGTTCCGGGGCGCTATTACGAATTTCGTCAGCTTTATCGATAGCCCCTTTCATGCCTTTAGCACCTTCGGTCAACACTAAATTGGCCCCCAATGCTCTTAACAGTTTACGGCGTTCCAGACTCATGGTTTCTGGCATAGTCAATGTCAGTTTATAGCCACGAGCCGCAGCAACATAAGCAAGTGCAATGCCTGTATTGCCGCTGGTTGGTTCGATAATTTCTTTATCTTTTGTCAGAACACCGCGTTTTTCTGCATCCCAAATCATATTGGCACCGATTCGGCATTTTACGCTAAAACTCGGATTACGGGATTCGACTTTTGCCAGAATGTTGCCATTGCCAAAATTTTTTAAGCGCACAAGTGGAGTGTGACCGATAGTCAACGAATTATCTTCATAAATTTTACTCATTGTCCGATTGCCCCTTAGATGCTTTTAAACACAGATTAAGTCACCATACGCGAACATCATATTTATGGAAATAAGGTTTCAGTCTAATCTTATTATATAAAAGAATAATTAATGGTTGTTTATATTATTTATTGCTAAGCTCTATCCATTCTGCTGGTTATTCAAGGCCATTTTTCAACGCTATTTTTAACGCATGTTTTTCAACTCATATTTTATTTTTCAGCACATGTTTTTCAAAATATGTTGCGCGCGATAACGGTCAACCCACATGGCCGTGGCTCCGCAAACCGCAATAGGCATAATGAAAAGATTAATAACAGGGATCATAGTCAAGATACTTACCAAAGCGCCGAATTGAAAATTGTCAATTTTGTCTTGCCGTAGTGCATTGCGCATATTGCCAAAACTGACTTTATGATTATCGAAAGGATAATCGCAGTATTGAATAGCCAGCATCCATGCACTAAAAATGAACCAGATAATCGGTGCTACGGTTTGACCAATAGCCGGAATGAAATAGAGTAATAAAAGTACGATGGCGCGAGGAATATAGTAGAGAATTTTAACGACTTCGCGTTTCAGGATGCGAGGTGTATCTTTTATCAGATCAAATATGCCTGTGTCCGGGGCAGGCTGACCGGTTAATTTAGCTTCTAGCTTTTCTGCCAGTAATCCATTGAACGGCGAAGCGATAAAATTCGCTAATGTACTGAAGAAATAGGTGAAAATCAGCATGATGGAAATAACGGCTAATGGCCATAATAAATAACTGAGCCATTGCATCCAGTCGGGGATTTTGCTGAGCGTCCACTGTATCCAGTCACCCAACCGTTGGTATAACCACCAAAAAGAGCCGCCAATTAATAACATATTCGCCAATAAAGGCAATAAGACGAATCTTTTGATGCCGGGAAGGGTTACCAGATGCCAACCCCGCGTAATATAATAAAACCCGCCTAAGTGTTTTGGCAATTTTGTCGAATTAGTCATATTTTCTTATTCTCTCCGGGATGATTGAGGCGGTATGATATAGGCAGGGTTTTCTGCTGACCAGTAATTTTGTGTGTGAAAAACACGCGAAAAAACAGGAGATATCTCTCTTTATGATAAGAAAAGCAGGTAGAGGCTTGCACTTGTGCTATTTGACAAATACTCTTATCTAAAGAATATTCAGGCCGTGATGGCAATTAATTTAAACAACAGAGATAGCGATGATGCAGGATTTGCGTCTGATATTAATCGTTGTTGGTGCGATAGCCATAATAGCTTTGCTATTACATGGGTTGTGGACCAGCCGTAAAGAGCGTTCGTCACTCTTTCGTGATCGACCAGTGAAGCGTCAAAAACCGGAGCGACAGGAAGAGTTAGGGGATAATGGTAGCGATGAGCTGCTTGATAATACGTCAAAATCACATATTCATGAACCCGTGAAATCTCGCCATGAAAATCGAGAAGAACCGGTTATTGAACATGATGTTATTGGACATGGTGCACCTGATTTATCAGAAGTAGCGTCTGGCAGTAAAACTGTTCGCAGTGAAATAGCTGACAGTGAAATAGATCGTAATGAAATCGATCCTTTACTTTCAAAACCGCAGCCTGAAGCGCCTGTGGTAAAAGTGAAGGCTGTTGATGATAAAGATCAGAAAGAAGCACAGCTTGGTCTGTTCGAATCGGCAGAACAGGATCGTGCAGAGGTTTTAGCAACGGAAGCGGTTACAGCGCCGCCGAAGTTGGAAAATGAACCGAGAGCTGAAACTGAGCAGGCTAAAAAAGAAACTGTACTGGTATTGCATGTGGCAGCACATCCGGGTCAGGAACTGAATGGTGAAGTATTGTTTCATAGCATTTTGCAATCCGGTTTCCGGTTTGGCGACATGAACATTTTTCATCGTCACTTAAATCCATCAGGTAGCGGAGCGGTATTATTCAGTTTAGCGAATATGGTGAAGCCGGGTTCTTTTGATCCAGAGCTTATGGGTGATTTCAGTACTCCCGGCATTTCCATGTTTATGCTCGTACCGTCATATGGTGATGCTAACCAGAATTTCAAACTGATGTTGCAGGCAGCACAGCGTATTGCTTCTGACGTGGGGGGAGTTGTGTTAGACGCCGAGCGTAAGATACTGACACCCCAAATGATCGAAAATTACAAGGCACGCATTCGTACTACACTCAGTGCTCAGGAATAAATCTTCTTTTTTAATTTAAACCCCCGCTTCGCCGGGGGCAGGATATGGTTTAATTATACTGATTATAAAGGGATTTTTAACGGCTCTATCCACATATCATCCACTTTATAACAGAAACCTTTAAGTAAAAACCCTCTGATTTAGAGGTTTTTTTATAACGAAATATCGCATCTGTGACAATCTATATTGGATAAAGCAATCATCTATAATTATTCTTTACATTTAACTTTTTGAATAAAAATCAAACAATCACCAAAAAACAATGAGGTTAATAAAAATGGCTTGAGTGAAATGGCAAAGAGTGTAAGAAAGAGGTTTCAAAAGATGCAATCACCTGTCCCCACTGCGGTGTGAGTTACCCTGAAGTAACAAAACAAGCTTAGATCGACGCGACTTACAAGCCTCCCAATCCGCTAAAGCGCTTAAATATGCATCAATTTCTGAGGAATTATGCACTTGTGTTACTGCATTTTCCATTACAAACTCCGTAATATCAAAACGTTGAAAAACAA
>JAIRVT010000001.1 GCA_031253755.1 Enterobacteriaceae bacterium | reverse complement strand
CACTGCATCAACCGGGCTTCAATTTCGCCCAATTCAATACGAAAGCCACGGATTTTGACCTGAAAATCATTGCGGCCGAGATATTCAATATTGCCGTCCGGCAGCCAGCGACCCAAATCGCCTGTCTGATACATTTTGCCATCGGATTCGGAAAAGAACGGATCAGGCAGAAAACGCTCAGCAGTCAGTTCAGGCCGGTTCAGATACCCCCGTGCAACGCCGTTTCCGGCAATGTAAATTTCACCGCTGACACCCAGCGGAACCGGCTGCCCGTGCGGGTCAAGGATATAGATTCGGGTATTGGCGATGGGGCGGCCGATATGACGCTGAAAACCGGTCGCCCGATCCATGCGTGTCCAGGTGGAATAAGTCGTGGTTTCAGAAGGGCCATACAGGTTGCACACTGATTGAATGTTCGTCCGGGCCAACAACTGTTCAGCCAGATGGGATTTCAGCGCTTCGCCGGCTAAATTGATCGTCTGAACGGTGTCAGGTACGGCATGGGTTTCTGCCAGCCTTGCTATCGCTGAAGGGACGGTATTAATCAGGCTGATCGTCTGCCCTGTGAATTCTGGCTGGAGCAGTGACAGCACGTCAGGCACAAGGTGAACCGTACCGCCGGACAGCAGGGGCGCAAAGCATTCATAGACTGCCAAATCAAAATTCAGCGAAGTGGCAAACAGGGTATGCGCCAGTTCTGCCGGGTTAAAGGCGGTTTGCGCCCAATTCAGGAAATTGACGGTATTGCGGTGTTCAATGGCGACCCCTTTCGGCAGGCCGGTAGAGCCGGAAGTGTAGATAATATAGGCCAGATGACGATCGTTCAGCCCTAATGCCTGCGGATCAGGGTTATTCAGCGCTGCCAAGGATAGGTTTGTGGATGCCAACAAGTTATCGATAGCAACCATCGGCACGGTGCGGGTTAATTTGCCTGTCAGCAGGGTATCCGCCAGCTGTTTATCCAACGAAAGCGATGTCTGCGTCAGTATCACTGCGGGTGCGGCGTCTTCCAGCATAAAACTCAGCCGATCGGCAGGATAGGCCGGATCAAGGGGAACATAAGCACCGCCTGCTTTCAGTATGCCCAGTAAACCGACGATCATGGCAGGGCTGCGTTCAACACAAATAGCCACCCGATCATCCGGCTGTATGCCCAACGCAATGAGATGATGGGCCAGACGGTTGGCATCACGGTTCAGTTCGTCATAAGTGAGCATCTGGTCGCCACCTATCACGGCGGTGGCAGCCGGGCACAGTGCTGCCTGCCGTTCGAACAGCTGGTGGATTAGCGCATTTTGCGGGCGGCCTAAAGCGGTAAAATCGGTCTGCGTGGCGTTGAAATCCACCAGTAACTGCTGCCGTTCTGATGCCGGCAACATCGGCAGGCGAGTCACAACTTCTGCTGCGTCAGCCGTCATGGCGGTCAGGATATTGACCAGATAACCCACCATGCGCTCTGCGGTTGCCGCATCGAACAAATCTGCCGCGTATTCCAGCCCGCCGGTTAACCCGTCATCGGTTTCAGTCAGTAACAACAGCAAATCGAAGTGTGCGCTGCGGCTGGCGAGATCAAGGCGGGAAATCTGTAAATCGGCAGAAGTTTGTGCCTGAACCGGCGTGTTATCCAGCGCCAGCATGACCTGAAAAATCGGGCTGTAACTGAGACTGCGCTCCGGCTGTAAGGCTTCTACCACCTGTTCGAAAGGCAAATCCTGATGAGCGTAAGCTGCCAGCGCTTGCTCCCGCACCTGTGCCAGCAGGCCGGCAACGCTGAGGTCATCATTCACGCTGATCCGCAGTGCCAGCGTATTGACAAAGAAGCCGATTAATCCCTCAAATTCAGGTAACGGACGATTCGCCACCGGCGTGCCGATCACAATATCATCCTGACCACTCAGGCGTGCCAGAACGATGCTCCAGCCTGCCAACAGGGTCATAAACAGCGTGGTGTCATGCTGTTTCCCCAGCGTTTTCAGCGCCGTCACGACGCTTTTATCCAGCAGGAAAGGCACCTGACTGCCGACATAAGTTTGTACTGCCGGACGGGGGCTGTCCGTCGGCAATGACAAAAGTGCCGGGGCATCTTGCAGCCGTGAGCGCCAGAAATCTTGCTGCTCCGTTAATAAATTGTTTTGCAGCCATTCACGCTGCCAGAGGGCATAGTCGGCATATTGAACCGGCAGCGGCGGCAAAGGCGCGTCATCGCCGGTGAGAATGGCGTGGTAGAGCGTGCCCAGTTCGCGCACAAAAATGCCGATGGACCAACCATCAGCAATAATGTGATGCACGGTCAGCAATAACAGATGTGCTTCATCCGCCAATTGCAACAAGTGCCCGCGAATCAGTGGGCTTTGGGCGAAATCGAACGCTGTTCGTGCTTCACGCTCAGTCAGTTCGGTAATGCGGGCGCTGTGCAGTACCGGATCAAGCGGGCGTAAATCATGGCTGGACAGGGTAAAACCGGTATCCGCCGGATCGATAGCCTGACAGGGCTGTCCTGCGCCGGATACTGTTTTTTCCAAGACGCTTTTATTTACAACAGATGTATTTACAACACGTTTATTTAAAACAGGTGTACTTAAAACAGGTGTACTTAAAACAAGTCGCGTGCGTAAACTTTCGTGACGGGCGACCAGACTGTCCAGCGCGGTGGTCAGCGCGTGACGGTCAAGCTGACCGTGCAGTTGCAGAGCAACGGGAATGTGGTAAGCCAGACTGGAAGCCGGGTCGAGTTGGTTCAGGAACCACAACCGCTGTTGGGCGAAAGATAACGGCAACGGCTGGCTGCGATCCGCCAGCGGGATCACCGCCTGCGTGATCGCCTCTGTTGCTGTAATCACCTGCGCCAAATCCATCAGGACAGGCTGGGCGAACAACCGTCGCAGCGGCAACTCCCGCCCCATAATCTGCCGGACACGGGCCGCAAGCTGAACCGCTAACAGTGAGTGCCCACCCAGTTCAAAGAAATGATCATGACGCCCAACCCGCTCCAGCCCTAATAACCCTTGCCAGATCTGCGCCAGCATTGTTTCTGTCTCACCCACCGGAGCCACATAACTGCGTGCCACAACCGCCGATAAATCCGGCGCGGGCAGGGCTTTCCGATCCAGCTTGCCATTCGGTGTCAGCGGAAGCGTGTCTAATATGACAAACGCGCTGGGCAGCATATATTCGGCAAGCTGCGTACTGAGTTGTGCCCGTAATGCGGCAGGCAGCAGCGTGATATCATCCTGCGGGCGTTGCTCCTGTGAGTGCTTCTCCAGTGGACAGACGTAGGCGACCAGCCGTTTCTGATTAGGCTCATCTTCCCGAACAATCACGGCGGCTTCCCTGACACCGTGGCACAACATCAGTTTTGCTTCGATTTCCCCCGGTTCAATCCGAAAACCCCGCAGTTTGATTTGGAAATCGTTACGACCGAGATAGTCGATATTGCCATCGGTTAACCAGCGTCCAAGATCACCGGTTTTGTACATTTTACTATTTGTTTCGGAGCAGAACGGATCGGGCAGAAAACGTTCAGCGGTCAGTTCAGGGCGGTTCAGATAACCACGTGCAACGCATTTTCCCGCGATATAGATTTCCCCCGTCACTCCCGGCGGTACTGGCTGGCCATAGGCGTCAAGAATATAGATCCGCGTATTGGCGATCGGGCGTCCGATTGGGGGCAGAACAGGCCAGTGCTCAGGGGCTTTCTCCAAGGTGTAGGCGGTAACGACGTGGCTTTCTGTCGGGCCGTAATGATTATGTAATCGGCAATTTTTGGCACGTTGCAGAAGCTGCGTAATGGCTGGTGTCATGCGCAGCTGTTCACCGGCCGTAATGATATGTTTCAGGCAGGAAAGATCGTTTTCTTCGTTGGGATGGTGATGGCTGTCGGCTTCGGCAAGATGCTGGAGCGCGATATAAGGCAGAAAGAGTCGTTCAATCTGTTGTTGCTGAACCCGTTTCAGGAACTGTTGAGGCTCCCGGCGCATGGCTTCGTTAATCAGCACCAGACAGCCACCTTCACATAAGGTGGTAAAAATTTCCTGAAAAGCCACATCAAACCCCAGTGCAGCAAATTGCAGGGTTTTACCGGTATCAGTGAGTTTTTCAGGCGAATGACGGTGCCAGAGCAGCAGGTTTGACAACGCCGCCAGCGGCATTTCCACCCCTTTGGGTAATCCGGTTGAACCGGAGGTGTAAATCACATAGGCCAAATGATGTGCCGCCAGACCCTGCACTTCAGGGTTATGGGCAGGCTGCTCAGCGAGTTCAGCGGCGTCCGTATCAGGAAAAACAGCATCAAGCAATAATGTTGCATGGCCGGCAGCAGGCAACGCCGCGTTAAGGGGTTGGGCGAGCGCACGCTGGGTCAGTAAGGCGACAGGCGCCGAATCTTTCAGCATAAAGTTCAGCCGCTCAGCCGGATAAGCCGGGTCGAGGGGCACATAAGCGCCACCGGCTTTGAGAATGGCCAACAATCCCACAATCATTTCCGGGCTGCGCTCAACACAGATGGCAACACGTTCATCGGGGCGAACGCCCAGCGCAATCAGGTGATGCGCCAGACGGTTGGCCCGGCGGTTCAGTTCGCCATAACTGAGGGTCTGCTCTGCAAATTCCACCGCGATGGCATCAGGATGCAGGGCGGCCTGCTGTTCGAACAGCGAATGCACCAGCGTGTCCGGCGTTTGGGGAAATGCCATCTGAGAGGCGTTGAAATCCACCAGCGCCTGTTGTTCTGCGGGAGAGGACAGCGGCAAATCGCGCACCCGTTGCTGCGGGGAGAACAGCGCTGCTTGCGCCAGTGTCAGTAACCGCGCCTGAAGTGTGAGAACCTCAGCGCGGTTCAGGTAATCGGGCGAATAATCAAACTCTAACCGGGTGGGTTTCTGGCTGTCTTTACGGTTAGTGGTGAAGACGCTCTTGTGTATCACAATTCCCAGCGGGAACGGCGCACCACGCTGTATTTTGGTGTAGGAAAGCGTGGCGTCCGGCATTTCGGCGTTCACTTCGATCTGCTCGTAGGACAGCATAATATCGAACAACTGAGCCTGTCCGGTTTTTTGCCGAGCCTGTATATGGCGGTTAATCTCGGCAATGGGCAAACGCTGGTGCTTATAACAACGCCGTAATTCTGTTGCCGCTTTGTGCATGATATCGAGGAACGTATCATCGGCAGCCAGAGTGATGCCCACCGGGATCACTGACGCAAACATACCGACCGTGTGCTTTTGTTTGGCATTCTTACGGTTATGTACGGGAATACCAAAAACGATTTCTGTGCTGTCGGCATCGTTATCGGTGCGTGAAAAAGAGGTGGTGCGGAAGAAATAGCAGGCCAGAACCGCATACATAAAATGCAGGACGGATAACCCCTGCGCCGTGGCAAGCGCTTCGATTTGCTGAAAAAATAGGCTGTCGAACTGATGGATCACCGGCTCAGGATGTTGCGGCTCCGCTGTTTTGCCCGTTGTTGAAGCGCCGTGTGAAAGTGAAGATGAAGATGAAAGAGAGGGAGCGGGTTGAAGTAAGGGGGGAGGAAAATTTTCATAACGCTCCAGCCAGAATTGCCGATCCTGCCTATAGCGTGCTGAATCGAGGTAAGCCACATCTTCAGCCACAAAATCGAGATAGGAGGGGGCTGGTTCAGTGATTTCCTCTCCCCTGACTAACTGGCTATAGGTATTGGTGATATCTTCGGTGATCAGCCCCAGCATCGTGCCATCTCCAATCAGATGATGACTACAGAACTGCCAATACCAGCGCTGATTACCCATCCGCAGCAGCTCAAAACGCCACAATCCGTTATCTGACGTTTTGCTCTCCAAGCCGCCACTATTTAAATCGAACGGGCGGGTAAGAACGGCATGAAAATGTTGCTCCGCCCGTTTTTCCTGATCGGGATAAGCGGAGAAATCGTGAATATTAATGGTGACGGGCAGGGTGTCCGCCACGGTTTGTTGGGGTAACTCCTGAGTATTCACAAGGCGTAAACGCAACGCATCATGACGCGCAACCACCGCTTTTACGGCACGAATTAACAGTGTTTCATCCAATTCGCCCTCAACATGGATCACTGAACCGATATTGTAACAAGTGTTTTCAGGGCGCAGGATTTGGTCAAGCCAGATAACCTGCTGTGGAGAACTGAGCGAGAATGTGCAACAAGCCGATACAGAAGTGTTTTCGTATAAAGGCCGTGCTTCATGGTTATTATGATCGCGCGTCATGGGCATTACTTAACTCCTGTTTATTAGGTGTATCAATTAATCTAATGGTTGAATGTGATGTATTGGTTTTGCTTTAACATTAAAAAAATTAATTTTTATAATGTGGTAAATTTTTATTCTTCCTCAATGGAGGTATTTAAACGAAGGCGGTGCGGGCAGGGTGCTATAGGCCATAAATAGTGAGTCGGCTGAGATACTTCTCTGAAAGTAATTTAAATAAAAAACAGATAAAAAATATAAATATACAGAAGTTTTCTCATGTGAAAGTTGTATTGTGTTATTGATGTGATAGCACGCCATAAACATGATTTAACTCCTGTTTGTTATCTTGGTGATCTTGTTGTGTTAAATTTTGGTTATTTAATTGCTTGGGAATTGAATAAATTTTTTTTCACAAAGTGGATACTTTATTTGCTTAATCTTTATTCTAAAAGAGGGTCTGACTATCTAATTTTTGATATACAGTATTAAAATTACTGATCAATTGATGGGTATCGGCGTGGGAGCAAAGAGGTGGCTTGCGAAGAGAAGGTCGTGATGAAGTTCATCTATTGCTTATGCTTGATATTTTCATTAAGTAAACGTGATATTTGTTTTTTTATAAAATCATTTTGATAAATAAAAATACGATATAAAATATTGGACTTATATATTTGCTAATTTAATGGTTCTGGCAGCATCTATATATGCTTTTTCATCATAGTGAGAGTATCTAAAGTGATCTTTCCTTATCCCGCGCACCGCGCGGGATAAGGAATATTCCTATCATTTTGAAAAATTATTATTTAGGCAAAACTGCTTAAATGATCGGATACAACCTTACTTCTCGCAGCCGGGAAGTAAGGGAACTAACTTATTTATTTGAGTGTCCCATCATGATGAAAAAAATATTTAGAGCATGGTGTAAAATGACGGATTCGCAACTCATTGACTTAAAAACGACCGATTTAAAAGTGATCGATTTAAAAACGATCAATTTAAAAACAACTGATTTAAAAGCAAACAGCAATATCAGCCTGTTAGAGCCAATTTATCAATTTTTACAATGTGAAACGCCCAATCAATGGATTGAAAAAGCGCAGCAACCGGAGAATCTGCCGATTTTATTGCGCGATCATCTTCTGTGCGAATTAAAAGCTGCTCAAAGTGCCATGTTTCTGATCCGTAAATATGCAGTTGACCCGGCAAGTGCAGATACTTTATTGGCATGGCTTAAACCCTATGAAGATTTCGCCTACAAAAAAATGGGGGATAT
>JAIRVT010000023.1 GCA_031253755.1 Enterobacteriaceae bacterium | reverse complement strand
TCAACTCTTAGATTAACGTCCAACAAAGCAGTACATTCAACGTTTACTATAAATATTACTGGTATCAATGATATTGATATAAAACCGATTGAGAATACCATCGTTTTTGTCGAGCCTATTAAATTTTGACAGACTATATATCTTATGGATTTCAATTTACAGCTTGTAAAATAACAAGAGGTATTTTGAAAAATTACGAGGATAGATGTATACCAAATAGAGAAAAACCCAAAATATTCCTACAAGCTTGTACTGACACTATATTTAAAAGTGTCAGTACAAATAAAAATACACCAAAAACTCACTCCCAAAACTTCCCTATCCCTTTCCCCCATAGTTCAAAATACCCCATCACTGAAAAACACCAGCAAGTTATAACAACAATAATGATATTTTCATTTCAATAAAAACACACGAGTTGAAAGTTTTAATCTGAAATCATCATATTTTTTATTTACCCTAAATCAATTAATCTTAATGTATTCGATAAATTTCGCGTTGCAATTCGCAAGACGATGCGAAGCCTTATATTTCCCCGCGACGCGGGGAAATATAACACGCAGCTTGAAATTGGATTGGTATACCTACAAAAAATGAAATTAATTATTTATTTTTTAATGTGCTCGGAAATAGCATTTCTAAACAAAGTTAAATTTTTAAGATTGAAACCCTCATCAATTAAAGGTATACAAAGAGCCTGTTACGGAAAACATCAGTAGTTTATATTTATAAAGGCAATAATAATAAAAAATAATACGTGAAAACTAATATACCCTATGGATTTCGAGCCGCAGGCTGGCCTTCGGTGAGAGGCAGGAAGCCTCTTATAATAAGTCCCCTGAGCATATATGCGGCTGGGGCGAACGAGCGCAGCCAACAAAGAGGCAATTTGAAAGACGACGGGTATAAAGTAATCTTCTTGTCATAATATCCTATTAATCTGCTTTTAGCTTATTCAATGGATTAAGAATGATATTCCTGATTGCGGGTGCAATGAAATATACAAAATTCAATATGCGCTGGGTATGAGGCTGCCTATTCAACACGCGAGGAATGTATGTCAGAGAGTTATTTTTTACATGAGAAGAAAATAAGCGGAGATATTGCCATCGTAGGTATGGCAACCCATTTCCCCGACGCACCGGATTTATATCAGTTCTGGCAAAATATTATCGGCAAAAAGGATTCGCTGACGGATATTACCGAAATGCCAGAGGCTGAATATTGGAAAAAAGACCATTTTTATCATCCCGACCCCGCCGCCGCCGATAAAACCTACGGGCATCGCGCCGGGTTTGTGCCCGCCATTGATTTTGATCCGGTGGAATTTAAAATTCCGCCCGCGATTCTCGATTCCCTCAGTACCACCCAGCTATTTGCGCTGTATGTCGCTAAACAGGCGATGCAGGATGCCGGTTTGCTGGAGCCGAAAAACAGCCATGTTGACCGTGATCGCATCGGCGTGATTTTAGGTGGCGGCGGCAATGGCAACACGTCGTTTTCGTTGGCGGCCCGTCAGCAGACACCTTACCTGCGCGAAATCATGCTGAAAGCCGGGCTGGCAGCAAAGGAGGCGGACGAAATTATCGAGCGCGCCCACGGCATGTATCTCGAATGGAATGAAGACAGCTTCCCCGGCTTTTTGGGCAACGTCGCCTGCGGCAGAATTGCCAGTTATTTCGATCTCGGCGGCACCTCGTATATGGTGGATGCGGCTTGCGCCAGCAGTCTGGCCGCCATCAAAGCGGCGATAGGGGAATTACACTCCGGCAGTTGTGATGCGGTGTTAACCGGCGGTGTCAATCTGGAGAACTCGATTTTCTCGTTCCTCTGTTTCAGTAAAACGCCGGCGTTATCGAAAAATAATGTCTCCCGTCCCTTTGATCAGCGCGCTGATGGCATGATGCTGGGAGATGGTGTCGGTATGTTGGTGTTGAAACGTCTCGAAGATGCGGAACTGGATGGCGACCGGATTTATGCGGTGATTAAAGCGGTCGAAGCCTCCAGTGACGGGCGTGCCAAGAGTATTTTTGCTCCGCGTCTGGAAGGGCAGGTGAAAGCGCTGAAACGGGCTTATGACCGGGCGGGAGTTGTGCCGGGGGATATCCGGCTGGTGGAGGCGCATGGCACTGGCACCGCGTCCGGCGATGATACGGAATTAAAGAGCCTGCACGCAGTCTTCAGCGAACACTCGCTTGCGCCGAAATCGGTGGCGATTGGCAGTATTAAATCGCAGATTGGGCACACCCGCTGTGCGGCGGGGGCGGCGGCCATGATTAAAGTGGCGCTGGCGCTGCATCATAAGGTATTGCCGCCGACGATTAATGTGGAGCAGCCTACCGAACTGTTGCGGTCAGAAACCAGCCCTTTTTACGTCAACACACAAGCCCGGCCGTGGCTGCGTTCACTCAGCAACGCGCCGCGCCGGGCGGCATTGAGCGCTTTCGGGTTCGGCGGAACGAATTTTCATGCCATTCTGGAAGAGTATGAAAAAGAGACCCACGGGCGTTATCGCCTGAATGAATCCCCGTGGATTGTGCTGTTCAAAGATGAAACGCCGGCACAGTTGCTGGCGCAGTGCGAAGCGGCTTTATCCCGTTTTACCGATGATTTGCCAGAGAATGGCGTGCTGAAAAATAAATCAGCAGCGGAAAAAGCCATTCTCCAGCATCTTGCACAACAGGATATTCATGGCTTACAGCCGCATCAGGCCAGAGTGCTGTTTGTCGCGCAATCCACACAGCAGGTGGTGGAACTGTTAGCGATCGCCGTCCGTCAGTTACAGCAAAATAGTGCTCGTTCCTGTGACGGCCGTGTTTGTGAAGATCGTGTTTGTGAAGATCGCTTTTGTGAAGATCGCGGCTGGGAACATCCGCGTGGCATCTATTTTCAGCCAGCAGGAAAAGCACTGGCGGGCAAAATCGTGGCGCTGTTTCCCGGTCAGGGTTCGCAATATGTCAATATGGCGCGGGACATTGCCAATGACTACCCTGAAATGCGCCAGTCACTGGAAGCGCTGGATGATGTTGCGCTTCATCAACTGGGGCATGAGCTGTCACCGGTCATTTATCCCGTTCCGGCGTTTTCAGCGGAAGAGCAGGGCAGGCAACAGCAACGGTTGACCGATACCGCGAACGCCCAGCCTGCATTGGGGGCTGTCAGCGCGGGTTATTTCAACATATTGAAGGCGATGGGCTTCCGGCCTGATTTTGTCGCCGGTCACAGTTATGGCGAGGTGACGGCACTCTGGGCGGCGGGCGTGCTGAGCGAGAAAGATTTTTACCGTGTTTCTCTCGCCAGAGGCTTAGCTGCCGCTTCTGCCAGTCAGCCTGATGTTGGACAGATCGGAGATGAACGGATCGGTGATAAACAATTTGATGCCGGTGCGATGCTGGCAGCGTCACTGGCCGGTGCCCAGCGTGAAAGCGTGTTGCAACGTTATCCCGGCGTGATTATTGCCAATGATAATTCTGAGCAGCAGGTGGTTTTTGGTGGCGCAACGGCGCACATTTATCGGCTGCATGATGAGCTGAAAAAACAGGGCATTTATTGCCGGATCCTGCCGGTCTCGGCGGCGTTCCATACCCAACTGATTGAGCCTGCTTACCCGCCTTACCACGCATTCCTGTCTGATATCCGTTTTCGCTCGCCAGACTGCACCTTATTTTCCAGTGCAACCGCAGAACCTTATGTGCACGAACCACAGGCGATCCGCAGCGCATTGGCGGAGCAGCTGATAAAACCGGTTAAGTTCCGCCAGATGATAGAAAACCTTTACCGGCAGGGCGGGCGCTTATTTGTGGAGTTCGGGCCAAAAGGAGTGCTGGGTAAATTAGTGTCGGAGATCCTGCAAGGGCGCGAGCACAGCATGGTTTCCATTTGCAATACCTCAGCAAAACCCAGCGACAAAGGGGAAGAACGCTTACAGTTCGCCCGCGCTCAGGCCAGATTATTGGCGGAAGGCATCCGATTGCAGGATATCCACCGCCATGCCCGTATCCCGCCCGTAGAAGAAGACAAAGGCCAGCGCCTGACATTCCGGTTAAGTGGCGGCTTTTTTTTATCCGAGAAAAACAAAGCTCGTCGTCAACATGCCCTGCGTGATGGCTCTCCAATAATACAAAAACGAGATAAACCTATGGAACAGACTAATCCAATAACCAAAAACACCCATGCAGACACCTTGAACAATTTGGCAGTCAATGAGTCGTCCTTAAATAACGTTTCTTTAAATAACCTGTTGCAGGCACAGCAGGTGATGAGCCAGCAGCACCTGCAATTTCAGGCTAACCAGAAAGAGTACATTCAATTGCTGGGGATGTTGTTGGAGAAGCAATATGGCTTGTTGGATAACTGCAAAGATCACCAGAACCTGCCTGCGATGCTTTCCAGCCTGAGCCAGAGCGTTCAATTGCTGGATAAAAACCTTGAACTGTACCATAGCAACCATGAACGCTATTTTGCGGCGCAGCAGAGCCTGTTCCAGTCCGGGCAGAGAGCGCCTGTTTTTGTTCCTGCTCAGGTTAATGCTCAGGTTAAAGTGAAAGCGCCTGAACCTGTTTTCACCGCCGCTCCGGTCAAAACACCTGTTGCCGTTTCTGTGCCGAATGTTCAGCCGTCAAGCATTCAACCATCAAGCATTCAACCATCAAACATACAGCCAATCGAAATACCCTCACCGATGGTGGCTGAAAGCATGGAAGCCATAATAGAAGAGGCCGCGATATCACGCCCGCCCGTAGTCCCGGAATTAGAAGCGGAATTAGCACCGAAATCTGTGCCGGCACCGAAAACAACGGTTCTCGATCCTGAAACCGAAAAGTTAATCAAGCGCCTTGAGCTGATCAGCGAAGCCAACATCATCAGCCAATTAATCGCTATTGTCAGTGACCGAACCGGTTATCCGCCGGAAATGATCAGCGCCGAAATGGATCTGGAAGCGGATTTAGGCATTGATTCCATCAAACGGCTGGAAATTTTTGGCGCGATGTTTGATGCGTTCTCCGCCAATCTGGGGCTGTACAGCGAAACATCGCGCAATAAAGATCTGGACAATTTCGAAGTGGATTCACTGAGCACCATTGCCCGCATGAGCGGTTTCTTCCGGCAAATGGTGGAGGAAGCGATTCACAGTTTATCTGCTGGCGCCGAAGCCGTGCCAACGCCTAACGTTTCACCCGTAAAACCCCCGGCCGCAGCCCATAGCGATCCATCGGGTAAACTGCAAACACTCGGTTTTGTAACTTCAACATCGGCGACTGAAGGAACAAGCGGAAAAAAGCCATTAGCCAGCCTGAACTGAGAGCTGTTTCTGTGCGGAAGAATAAAGAAGATACGCAAACGCCGTTTGCTCACTCATCGGTGTCGCGGTTTAAGGTGGTGAAACAATGGCTGCCGATGCCGGAGAATCAGGCGAATATCTTTTCATCTTCCAGACGCTGGCTGGTGGTGGATGAAAGCGCGGTTGATAAAAGCACGGGCGATGCAAACGAGATGATCGCAGAAAATATCGCTGCCGCGCTAAGGCAGCGGGGGCAACAGGTGACGGTTCTGTCTCTGACGCCAACGCTGGCGGGTGATGAATCCGCGCTGGACAGGCGGCTGACGGATATCGAGCGGCAATATGGCACGATTGAGGGCGTTATCTGCCTGCAAGCGCCGAAACAGCCGGTGAAAACGTGGGCTGAAGTGTTCAGTGAACAGGAATATCGCGCCGTTGAAACCACATTCTGGCTCGCAAAACGCCTGCAAGGCAGCCTGACCGGGAGCGGCAAGGGGTATTTTATGGTGATGATGCGCGGCGATGGTGAATTGCTGACTTCCGGGCGCGGATGCCTGCCGATTGTGTCTGCGGGCGTCACCGGGTTGACCAAGTCGCTGAATATTGAGTGGAAAAATGTCTTCTGCCGAACGGTGGATATTGAGGCGGGTATTCACGGCGACGGTTTTACAGACAGGGACATCGCAAACATCGTGCTGGAAGAGCTTCAGGACAGCCGGACGGACGTGGCAGAAATCGGGCGCAACCGACAGGGCGAACGCATGACGCTGGCGCTGGTGGAAGAGCCAGTGTTGGCGGCGAGTGAACCAGCGTCAGCCGCCGCCATGCCGGCCAGTTCGGATAATGCCTTGCCCGATGACGTATTTGTCGTCACCGGCGGCGCCCGTGGCATCACCGCCCAATGCGTGATTGCGCTGGCGAAACAGCGGAAGGCGGTGTTTATTCTGCTGGGGCGTACTGATATCAACGCGCCATTGCCGGCATGGTCAATCGGCAAAACCACACCGGCAGAGCGTCAGGCCGCCGCCATTGCTTATCTGCAACGAAAAGGCATTCCGCCGACACCGGTTAAGGTCAATCAGCTGTTGAGCCGCCTGATCCATACCGATGAAATCAACGCCACCTTGCAGGCCATCAGGCAAACCGGCTCGCGGGCGCTTTATCTGCATTGTGATATCACCGTGCCGGCACAGGTAAAAGCCGCGCTGGAGCAGGGACAGCAGCAGTTCGGTCAGATCACGGGCGTGATCCACGGTGCCGGTAATCTGGCGGATAAGCGGATTGAGAAGAAAACGCGGGAAGACTGGCATTCGGTTTTTACAGTGAAAGTCAAAGGGCTGGAGAACCTGTTGCGAGGTCTGGAAAACCTGAATTTGGCTCTGGAAAGCCCCGGCAGAAATTGCGCATCGTTGCGCCATATCATGCTGTTTTCATCGGTGGCGGGGTTCTTTGGCAATGCGGGGCAAACGGATTATTCGATGGCAAACGAGGTGCTGAATAAATTTGCGCATCTGCTTTTTAATCAAAAGCCTTTGCCTGACAAGCCAAACGGCCGCAAAAACCGCCCGCTGATCCGCGCCATTAATTGGGGGCCGTGGGATGGCGGCATGGTGAGTGATGTGCTGAAACGGGCGTATAAAGCGCAGAATATGGTGATTATTCCACTTGAGGAAGGCACACAGCGTTTTGTGCGCGAGTTTAATGACTCCCGTTCGTGCCAAATTACCATTGGCGGGAGAACGTATATCGCGCCGAAAAAACAATAAATAATCATCCTGAGTAAAAACTATTTACTCAGGAAAATACAAATATATTCCCCTATGGATTTCGAAACGGGGATATTAGGAGTCTCTCCTTATTATGGATAAAGAACCTATTGCAATTATTGGGATCGGCTGTTTATTTCCCGGCGCCGATACACCGGAAAAATATTGGCAGAATCTGTTGCAGGAAAAAGATTGTTCCAGTGCGTTATCGTCGCGGGAATTAAGCGTTGATCCGGCCTGTTATTATTCACCAAAGGCAGGTCAGCCGGATACCATTAATTATGTCAATAATGGACATGTGCGGGATTTTCATTTTAACGGCAAAGGTTATCATTTGCCGGAAGCGGAATTAAACCGGTTGGATCCGTTATTTCAATGGACCCTTTATGCTGCTGAACAGGCATTAAATGACAGTGGTTATCGTCAGCATAAAACGTTATTACAAAAAACCGGTTTAATTATGGGTAATATCGGTATGCCGACCCATTCCACCAAACAATTAATGAGTCCGTTTTATCACAAAATATTACAACCTTATATTCAGCAATTAATCGGGCGGCCGGATTTTAAATTTAATTCATTCTGGCCGCAGGCAAATCATTCAGACCTGAATTTAATGACCGGCGGACATAATGCCACCATCGCAGCACTGGCACTCGGTCTGGCTGGCCCGCGTTATTGTCTCGATGCTGCCTGCGCATCCGCGTTATATGCCATCAAACTGGGGGCGGATTATCTGCTCAGTCACAAGGCGGATATGATGCTGGTGGGGTCGATTTGCCACGTCGATCATATCTATATCGACCACGGTTTTAATATTTTGCAGGTCTTCCCGGAAAACGGCGATTCGATTCCGTTTGATAAAGCCTCGAAAGGGGTAAAAGCCGGTGAAGGTGTCGGCATGGTGGCGATCAAACGATACGCCGATGCGGTGCGTGATAACGATAAAATCTACGGCGTGATCGAAGCCATCGGCCTGTCCAATGATGCAGGCAGCAAACACTTGTTGGTGCCGGACAATCAGGGCCAGCGCATTGCGCTGGAACGCGCCTATCAGGGGCGCTCACGGGATATCGACTATATTGAATGCCATGCCACCGGCACCCATATCGGCGATCAAATCGAACTCTCGACGATTGAATCTTTCTTTGGCGAATCGGCAAACATCCCCCTGATTGGTGCGAATAAAGCGGTGAATGGTCACATGCTCACCGCCTCCGGTATGGGCAGTCTGCTGAAAGTGTTGCTGGCCATGCAGCACAACCTGATCCCCGCCACGCCCCGCGTCAATGAACTGGTGCCCACCGCCAAAGGGCAGCTCAATATCGAGCATATCGTGCGCAAAGCCAGACCGTGGCCTGTGAGCGATCAACCCAAATGTGCTGGCATTAATGCCTTTGGCTTCGGCGGTGTCAACGGACATATGCTGATTACCGAAGACAGACCGGAACAACGGGCGGCGAGTGTTTCGCGGGTCGCCAAACATCAGCCGGAAACAGCGCCGCTGGCGATTGTCGGCATTGGCGTCCATCTGGCACACACCGAAGATAACCAGACGCTGGATCAGGCATTTCAACAAGGCATCCAACATTTTTCTGCCCTGCCGGAAACCCGCTGGCTTGGCATGGAAAAACGGCCGGATGTACTGGCGATGCGCGGGATCAGCCAGCCGCCGTCTGGCGCTTATATTGAAAAATTCGATGTTGACTGCAAGAAATTCAAATTACCGCCGAATGTGGTGGGTGCGCATTTAAGCTGCCACCTGTTTTTACTGTCCATCGCTGAGCGCGCCTTTCTGGATGCGGGCTACCGATTGGATGGCAGTAAACGCAATATTGCCGTGATCGTCACGGGCGGCATCGACTACAGCAGCCTGCGTTATCAGGCGCGTAATGAAGTGAGCTGGCAACTGAAACAGAGCCTGAAAGATTGCGGCATTCAGTTATCGGAAGAAGACACTGTTGCGTTGCAGGAAATCGTCAAAGATAGCCTGTTTCCCAAGCCGTATCCCGAAGGCATTACCGGCGGCATCGGCAATATTGCGGCGAGCCGTCTGGCAGCTCATCTGAAACTGAACGGCCCGGCCTTTACGCTGTATGGTGAAGAAAGCTCACCGTTTAAGGCACTGGAACTGGCGCAGTTTATGCTGGCCCGGCAGCATGTGGATGCGGTGATGATTGCCGGCAGCCATTTTGGCGGCAGTCTGGAAAATGTGCTGTGGGATCATCAGTCCGAACAGGGCAATCAGAACGTCGGTGATGGCGGCGGCGTCATTATCCTCAGACGCGAACAGGATGCGGTCAGTGATAACACGCCGGTTTACGCGGTACTGGAGGGAATGGCGGGTTGTTATGTGTCGGATCACAGCCTGAATTTCCGCACAAATGCAGAAGCCATCGCCTCCGCCGCCCGATCCGGTTTGAACGCGGCCGGTTGTCAGCCGGATCAGATTGGCTATATCGAACTGTATGCCGGGGGAAAATCCGGCGAAATTGCGGCAGAACTGTCTGCGCTGGGGCAGGTTTATGATCACAAAGACCGCCAAACAGCCACCGCCATCGGTACGCTGAAAGCCAATTACGGACATGTGTCCGCATCGGGCGGGCTGCTGGCGATCATCAAATCAGCGTTACAACTGGCGCAGCGTTATCTGCCGGTATTGCCGGATTACCCGCAGCGCCGGCTGCTGGCACAACACGCCGCCGGTAAATTCCGCTTGCCGGAGCAAACAACCGTCTGGCCCGCGCCCGTTGATGCGCCACGCCGTGCCGCCATCAGCCATCTGGGTATCGACCGTTGCTACAGTCACGTCATTTTAAGTGAGCCGCAAAATGGCAAACGGGCGCGGCCCATGCCTGCGACTGTAGCCAATCAGCCCGGTCTGAAAGTCACTGCCTATACCGCAAGGGAAAAAACCGTTGAGGAATTTATTCTCAATCCACAAACAAGGGCGCGTTTTGCCGCCGTGGCGGCAAGGTTTGCGCCGCCCAGTTCATTGCAAATCAGCCAGTTTCTGCGCAATGCCAAAACGCAACTGCATTATCTGCAACTGGAACAGACATTTTATCGGCTGATCAGTCAGCAATTTCAATCACGGCTTACACAGCCTCCGGCGCAAGTATTTCCTGAGCCAGAAAGCGTGGTGAAAAAAACACCGGTTATTTTTGACCAACAGCAATTGCTGGAACTGACCGACGGCAGCGTAGCAAAGGTGCTGGGGGCGGATTACGCCGAAGTGGACAGTTACCTGATCCGCACGCGGATGCCATCGCCGCCATTTATGTTTGTTTCCCGCATCACGGCGCTCTCGGCGGTGAAAGGCCAACTGGCGCCGTGTTACATCGAATGGGAATACGATATTCCTGACGATGCGTGGTATGCGGTGAAGGGGCGCATTCCTTCTTTCGTCGCGCTGGAATCATCCCACGCCATGATCGTGGCATTTACCGTAATTGGCTGCGACATGATGTTTAAAGGCCAGCTTTGTTACCGGGCGGTGGATTGTAGCACCACGATTTACAGCGAGATGCCAAAAACCGGCGAAGTGTTGCGCGGACGCGTCAATATCACCTCAATGGTGCGCGTCGGCGGGCGTTTGCTGGCGAACTATGAATATCTGTGTTACGTCGGGGATCGGCTGGTTTTCCGGCTGGTTGCCACGTCCGGCTTCTTTAACCGCAAAGAAATTGAAAGTGCCAAAGAGTTTGATAGCCGCATCTATTTTGCGAAAGCCAACGCGAAAACAGATAACGTTAACGGGAAACAGGCGCAAAACCTCTTTCTGCGCTGCGATAAAACCGCCTTTAGCGAACAGGATATCGCCCATGTCATGAAAGGGGATCTGGCGGCTTGCTTTGGTATTCACTATTTACCCGCAGGAGGACAAATCCGTGGCGGCTTATGCAGCGCTGAAACCCGCATGTTAAGCCGGATCCTGAGTGTGGATAGAACCGGCGGTGCGTTCGGGCTGGGGCAAATCGTCGGGGAATTCGATATCGATCCGGCTCACTGGGCATTCAGGGCGCATTTCAAACACGATCCGGTGATGCCGGGAACCCTGCTGGTGGAGGGGTCAGAACAACTGATGAAATTCTACCTCTACTATCTTGGCCTGCATTCCCTGCCGGAACTGGAAGCACAAACACTGACCGGCTACACCACCAGTGCCAAATTCCGTGGCGAGGTGAAATGTGAGCGCAGTGCGCTGCAATTCCGGCTGACCTGTAAATCCATCGATGTTTGTACGGGCGATGCCTGTACGGACGATACCTGTATGAATGATGCTTTGGCGGATCAAAAAACCGGCGGGCAACTGCAATCGGTCACGCTGTTTTTCATTGCCGAAACCCTTTATCGCGGCAATGTGGTGGGAGTCAGCGACAATATGGGGGTGAGATATGTACGCCGTCAAGCCTGATGCACACTTGCTGGAAGCCGATTTTCCCCGTCTGGGGGATGCCACTTTTATGGCGGATTATGGCGTGGATTATGCCTATTATGCCGGTGCGATGGCGAACGGCATTCATTCCGAAGAGATGGTGATTGCGTTGGGGCAGCAGCGCCTACTGGGCATTTTCGGCGCCGGTGGCCTGCGTATTCCACGCATTGCGCAGGCTCTCAGCCGTATCCGGCAGGCATTACCCGCCGGGCCGTTCGGCGTCAATTTACTGCATAACCCCGCCAATCCTGAATGGGAAATGGCCTGTGTCCGCCTGTGTATCGAACATCAGGTCAGGGTGATTGAAGCCTCGGCTTATATCAATCTGAGTCCGGCACTGGTTTATTACCGGGCCAGCGGTCTGGCGCAACAGCCGGACGGCACGATTGCGCGTCATCATCGCCTGATCGCCAAAGTTTCCCGCCGGGAAGTGGCGCAGCATTTCCTGCATCCGGCACCGGAAAAACTGTTGCAAACCTTACTGGCAGACGGGCTTATCACTCCTGAGCAGGCTGCGCTGGCACGGCAAATTCCGGTGGCGGATGACATTACCGTCGAAGGGGATTCCGGCGGACACACCGATCAGGGCGTGCTGGCCTGTATCTTCCGTTCCATCGTTCAGCTACGGGACGACATCGCCAACAAAAATCTGATCGCCAACGAAAATCTAACCGACAGTAAAAATCATTATCCGGTGCGAATCGGTGCCGCCGGTGGTCTGGGCACGCCGCACGCGGTGCTGGCGGCGTTTGCACTGGGCGCCGCTTATGTCGTCACCGGTTCGGTTAACCAGAGCTGCGTCGAAGCGGGGACTTCTGCTGCGGTGAAGAAAATGCTGGAGCAGGCACGGATCAGTGATGTCGCTCTCGCGCCGTCAGCGGACATGTTTGAGCTGGGCGCGAAGGTGCAGGTACTGAAACAGGGCAGCATGTATGCGGTACGGGCACAGAAACTGTACAGCCTGTACAAGCAGTATGACAGTCTGGAAGCGTTGCCGGAGCCGGAAATCATGCTGTTGGAAACACAGATCTTCCACCAACCGCTGGCGGCGGTCTGGCAGGAAACCGTCAACTATTTTCACACCAACAACCAGCCTGAGATCGTGGCGAAAGCAGTACAGCAGCCGAAGAAAAAAATGGCACTGGTGTTCCAGTGGTATCTCGGTCAGTCGTCGCGCTGGGCAATCAACGGTGATCCGGCCCGTCAGGCGGATTACCAAATCTGGTGCGGTGCGGCGATGGGAGCGATGAATGAATGGCTGAAAGATTCGCCGTTTGCCGCCGTCGAAAACCGCCGTGTCAGCGAGATCGCCAGACTGCTGATGAACGGCGCGGCCTGTCTTGCCCGCATCGCGCCATTCAATGTATTTAGCCAAGAACAGAACCAAAAACATAACCACAAACAGAACTCAAAACCCAAGGTGAGGAGTAACGAATCGATGGATGCTTCAACAGATAAAAAATTGTGTCTTGATCACTCAAAAGATTTTTATAAGAAATGTTGGGATCTGATGCCCGGCGGATCCCATTACAATTTCGGCGATCCTGAGCGTCCGCTGGTGATCCCGTTTAATCGTGGCGAAAAATCCCGCGTGTGGGATCTGGATGGCAATGAGCATCTGGATCTGTTCTGTAAATTCGGCGCATTACTGGTGGGACATCGCAACGAAGCCTACAACCATTCGCTGATGGAATACATGAACAAAGTCACTTCCGTTGACACCTGTGATCTGGAAGTCAGCGTGTGTGAAACGATGGTCAAACACATTCCCTGTGCTGAAATGGTGCGCTTTTGCCTGAGCGGCACCGAAGCGGTGCAGAATGCGCTGCGTCTTGCCCGCGCCTTTACCGGCAAAACCCGTTTTATCCGCTTCCACGGTCATTATCACGGCAACGCCGACAATATTATGGGCTGGCGCAAGAAGCAGGATCTGAGCTGGCCGGTGCCGGAGCAGTTCAAGGGCGACCTGCTGGACACGTTAGGGCGCGCCCCTGACATCATGACTGAGCAGTCGTTTATGCTGCCGTGGAATGATATTGACGCTTTAACTGCCACCATTGAACGTTATCACGGTGAAATTGCCGCTGTGCTGATGGAACCGCTGTGCATTAACGGCGGCGGCATTTTCCCGGCTGAAGGGTATCTGGAGAAAACCAAAGCCCTGTGTGAAAAACACAATATCGTGCTGATTTTCGACGAAATCATCACCGGTGTGCGTCTGGGATTAGGGGGTGCGCAGAAAATTCTGGGGGTCACACCGCATCTGGCAACGTTCGGCAAAGCACTGGGCGGTGGCGCGATGCCTATCTCTGCCATTGCCGGCCGTCGTGACATCATGAACCTGTACACCCGTGGCAAAGTCATTCATGCAGGCACGTTCAACGGCTATCCGCTGGGGCTGGCGGCGATTGAGACCACTTTCCGGCTGATTGAACAGGACCCCGGTTGTTATGAGCGGATGGGGGACGTGATGCGCCAGATTTCCAGCGCTTTCGTGAAAGCGGCGGAAGCGGTGGAATTACCTTTGGTCGTGCAGGGAATGCCAACGGCGCTGGTTTATCACTCGCAGGATACGCCGGTCACGTCCAGTGAAGGCTACAGCGATAAAGTCAAATTCTGCGACATTATCATTCGTGAAATTTCCAAACGCTACGGCATTCAGTTTTCCCCGTTGTCCCGCATGTACTCCAACCTGCTGATGTCACAGGATGACGTGCGTTTCTTCGAAGAGCGGATCTTTGATGCGATGGCCAATGCCCGCAAAGTCATTGATATCACCTTTAAAGAAGGGCTGGCCGGATGAACCGGCAAACCGCGATCGTTACCGGTGCTGCGGGCGGCTTCGGCACCGCAATTACCCGCGTGTTACTGGCGCTTGGCTATCAGGTGGCGGCAACAGATATCAGCGGACAAAAACTGGCGCTCCTGCGGGAGCGTCTTGGGCAGCCTGAATCCCTCACCGTATTTGAGATGGATGTGACCGATGTTGCTTCTGTCGAACGGGCAGCGCAACAGATCACTGAAACGTCAGGCACGGCCGTCAGTGTGCTGGTGAATAACGCGGGCATTCTCCACCGGACGTTCTGTTTATCCGGCAAAGGGCCGTCCGGCCACGGGCTGGCGGATGTGGCTGACGTGATCAACGTCAACCTGACCGGTGCCTTCAACTGTACCTCAACATTTGTTCGTTACATGGTGGCGCAAAAGTACGGGCGCATCATCAATATCGCCTCCATTGCGGGGATCTGGGGCGCAGCAGGGGGCGCGGCTTACGGCGCCTCCAAAGCCGGCTTGATTTCCGCCACACAATCCTGGGGACGCGAACTGGGGCCGCTGAATATCAGCGTGACCGCCATTGCGCCGGGGGTCTGCAAGACTGACATGCTGGAACAGTATGTCAGCACGAACTCAATGGAATCTGCCGCAGAAGACAAAATTGTGCGTGCCATTGTGCCGGTCGGGCGTTGGGGAACGTCAGAAGACGTGGCGGAAGTGGTGGGTTTTCTGGCGAGTTGCAAAACCAATTATCTCAATACTGCGGTGATTGAGCTGGATGGTGGAATGCGGGTCGGTACGTTATAGGAGAAGGGGAAAAATGATGAACGATAAAAAGAGCCGGCAGAATATTCTGCTGACGGGAGCAACCGGCGTGCTGGGCGGCAGGGTGTTATATGAAATTCTGTCCACCACCGATGCCCGTGTCTATTGCCTGATAAGAGCGGAAAACAACGCTCAGGCACTGACGCGTCTGGAAAATTTTCTATTTACCTACGATCAGGAACAACAGTGCCGGGACAAACTTCAGCGCATCGTTCCTGTTTTGGGTGACATTACGCAACACCACCTTGGGCTGACAGAGCAAGACTATTCTGCGTTAA
>JAIRVT010000020.1 GCA_031253755.1 Enterobacteriaceae bacterium | reverse complement strand
GCCTCAATTTCATTAGACTTGATGTATGCTTGCATTGATTTAAACAAAAGTATTCAAGATGAATTTATAAACAGAACCTGTATAACTACGCAAAGAAGGTGATTATGAAAGCAGTTATTTTCGATATGGATGGTGTATTGATAAATTCTGAGCCATTATGGAAAAAATCAGGTATGCAAGTTTTAAATCACTATGGCGTTCCGATTACCTATGATGAAATGTTTAGTATGACAGGTATTCCAGTACCGGGCATGATAGATAGAGCTTGTCAGCTTCATAATAAAAACGATGTCGATAAATCTAAAATCGAAAAAGATTTTTTTAACAAAGGCGTTGAATCAATTATTACAGAAAAACCATTGATGGATGGCGTAGTCGAATGTTTAGAACTATTAACGAAGAAAAATATTAAAATTGCTATTGCCTCTGCTTCTCCATTACCCTTTTTGTTAAAAATAGTTGAGCAATGTGGTATCGCTGATTATTTTTACTATATATCCTCAGCAGAGAATATGCCCTATAATAAACCACATCCTATGGTTTATCTCAATGCCGCTGAAAAACTGAATGTTTCGCCCAAAGAATGTATAGGAATAGAAGATTCCAAAACAGGCATGATTGCAGTTAAAGCCGCCTCGATGAAATGTGTTGTTGTACCCAATAAGATTGAATACGATCACGCATATTGGGATTTATCTGACTGGAAAATAAAAACACTAAAAGAGTTAGTGAATATCATTTAATTATGAAATTGGGTTCGTACTAATAAGTATAATTTATTATAAATTACATTTATTAGTTAAACGAACCCAAGTTTAATAGATAATTTCGATTATTTTTATCAGAAAAAAATTCTATAAATAAGTTATAATATTCAATTAAATGACTTTTAAATAAAAATAAGACAAATAGGCCTTGACATAAAGTTAGCTTGAGGTTTTAAAGTGTTCCCGTTAATTAACAACGATGCATAATAGTAAAATTTAATTTCATAAAGAAATTATTAATTTATTCGTTCTTAATTAAAAGTAGATGGAATAATTATTTTTGGCATGAAATAAACACTGCTTAAATAATCTGGAGAACCTCATGATACCCAAACTAACAACATTAAGAATAGCCAGACCAACTGATAATCTTAAAGAAATTACTGATATGTATATTAATGGTTTAGGTTTTAAATTATTAGCTGAATTTCAAGGGCATAATGGTTTTGATGGCTCAATAATTGGTCATGAACAACATAACTATCATTTAGAATTCACCCATCATCAGGGAACCACTGTTGGTCGCGCACCAACAAAAGATAATTTGCTGGTTTTTTATTTCAGCGAACATAATATTTGGCAACAATGTTGCCAGCATATGATAAACGCAGGTTTTAAGGAGGTTACATCATACAATAATTATTGGGATGTCAATGGAAAAACATTCGAAGATGTAGATGGATATCGAGTTGTTCTGCAAAATAGTGAGTGGTCTGTTTAGGCATTATTACCGGTTTCTTCCGCATCTATTTCAATTCCAAAATAAAGGCTCAAGGCGCGGTAAATTTTTTTCGCGCCTTGAGTTTATCGCTTCAAATATAATCAGTGTTTCTGCTTTGCACAGTGCTCTTTTTTACAATGAGCTTGGAGTAATTTAATCAGGTCACCTTTGCTGTCAGTATTGATGCGGGTGAGTAAGCTGATTTTCTTACCTGTAATTTTAAGCGCATCAACTTCAAGGTAGTCTCCTGATCCTGCGCTCAGTTTGGAGACAATCATCTCTTTGGCGCCATCTCCATCAATATCTGCGAAGGTCACTCTGGGTTTGCCATTATCTTGAAATATCGAACCATCACGGGAAAAAATAGCACCGGTGCTGAAATCGGTGAGATCTTTGTCTTTGAAAACGGCAACGGAATAGCTGCCAATGGATTCACTTTCCAGATCACCGATTGAAATAACCGCAAAATTTTTATCAGGTAAATTAATCAATACGCCATCTTTTGCAAAGACGGGGGATGCCAGTAATAACGTTAGCAACGTTGAGATGAGAGGAAATTTTATTCTTTTATTTATTAACATCGATTTATTCTTCAACCTAAGATTCATTAACATAACGAGTACTCCAGTTATTTTCGTGTCGTTTCAATGTCGAGATCGCAGAAACTTATATCGTAGCATGGATTTCAAAAGTCGATAGCAGCAATGAAGAAAAGAAAAACAAAGAGAATTATGTCAGTGAGATAGCGTCAGAGGAAGCAATAGATATAAGAAAAAACATTAAATTATTTTATTTTTATCAGTTTTGTAAAATTATATCGGATGGTATCAATGAATAGGTGGTTAACCCAGAATATGAATGGAATATTCGTCGTGAATAAAGGTGATAACTTTAAAAATAGATAATTTATTTAATGAGTGAGTGATTAATTATCTTTGAGTGAAGGCTGAAATCAAACGGGAGTAAAAACTCCCGTTTGATTAAATTTGACATATATAACATGCCACTAGGTATTGTTTTTCTCAATTTTTTCTAGAATCTTATGATACTCTTTCCAGACAACAGAGGGAGGGGAGCTGAGACAGCAAATTGAAATGGAGCCGCCTTTTGCTGGGTGATACTCGTATTTTGATTTTCCTCTATATACCCGTTTTGGCAGTATGTTATCCGCTGAATTTTTCCTTTTTCTTTCTAACATCATTTATAACCTCACTAGTAGATTATCTGATGAACAGATAGTGGAATATGAATGTGTTACTACCCTGTTGGTGTTGTTTCTAATGTAAAAATAACAATTGAAAATCCTAATAGGAAAGAGTAGCGATTTCCAATTATCACAGCATTAAAATTTAGTTATCTCATTTAAAGAAGAATATTGCTATACCCATTTAACTTTAAGTTGCACCTTAAAAGGCGACGGGGATATAGACTTTCTTAAATAAAGGAAACCAACATTAGGCCTTGTAACTATTTAATATTTTTAATGAATTTATTTATGGTTATAGGAACAGAATAAAAGTACACGATGAGTGAAAAGTGATTCTTTGGTATTGGCAATATCTGGTGAAGAAGCATAAATTCCAGACACATTATTGGCAGTAGATTTATGCTGATTTTTTCTGTGTAAGTTTATTTTTTGTTTGTTTTTTGTATCTAAATTGAGGGCTAATTGCTATTAATGATGTGTTTTTCGAATATCTCAAATATCTGAAAATGGAATGTAATTGATTATTTGTTGACGGAAAATAGTGTTTAAAATGATTGAAATAGCGTATTGAATATCAACGAAACCGAGATTAATGTTCAAAAATCCTAAAGTGAATGTAAAATTTTCATTAAAAGTTACCCATTGAAATCGATATTGTGCTACATTCTTTCCGTTTTACTGGCTAGTATCTTTGTGATTTTGCGCACAGATACGCATAATTGTGTTACTTGTTAATTATAAAGGATATTAAGCACAATCAGTTTTCTACAAACACTGCATATAGTCAGCTAATGTTTGCTAATAGTAAGAGGAAATTATCTTGACGTATCTGATTAACTTCGTTAACGGCATTAACAGCATTCTTTGGGACTACGTCTTAATATACTTGCTTCTTGGTGTTGGCCTTTACTTCACACTGCGCACCGGCCTCATACAAATCCGCCATTTTGGTCACATGTTTTCGGTTCTGAAAAATAGCAATAAGTCAGACAGCTCTGGTATTTCATCCTTTCAGGCATTATGTACCAGCCTTGCGGCTCGCGTAGGAACCGGTAACCTCGCAGGCGTTGCCATTGCAATCACTGCCGGTGGCCCTGGCGCTATTTTTTGGATGTGGGTTGTCGCCTTTATTGGTATGGCAACGTCCTTTGTGGAAAGCACGCTTGCTCAGTTGTACAAGACGAAAGACGATAAAGGAAATTATCGTGGTGGCCCAGCCTACTATATGGAGAAAGGGTTAAAGCAGCGATGGATGGGTATCTTATTTTCGATCTTCCTTATTATCGCGTTTGGTCTTGTATTTAATGCTGTTCAGGCTAATTCAATTGCGCAAGCGGCTTCAAGTGCCTTTGGTGTCAAGCCAATCCATGTTGGTATCGTACTGGTCATTATTAGTGGTGTGATTATTTTTGGCGGGTTGCGCTCAATTGCGCGGGTTGCCGAATTAGTCGTACCGTTTATGGCGGGGGCTTATCTAATCTTGGCATTTTGGGTTGTTGGTCACAATATTGAACGTATTCCAGAAGTATTCGCGTTAATTATTAAAAGTGCCTTTGGTCTTCAGGAAGCGGTAGCAGGAACGCTGGGTTATGGCATATCGCAAGCCATGCTTCAGGGCGTTCAGCGAGGGCTGTTCTCAAATGAAGCGGGAATGGGGTCCGCACCAAATGCGGCCGCTTCAGCTTCACCTTATCCGCCACACCCGGCCTCTCAGGGATATGTGCAGATGCTGGGAGTATTGATGGATACGATAGTTATCTGTAGTGCTACCGCCGTTATTATCCTCTCTTCCGGTATCCTCAATGAAAATGTCACTGCCATCAGTGGAATTGAATTAACTCAACGCGCACTATCATCAGTCGTTGGCGGCTGGGGAGCCACTTTCGTTGCGATCGCTATTTTCTTCTTTGCCTTTACATCAATTATTGCCAACTATGCTTACGCTGAAAGCAATATGATATTCCTTGAGCGTAACCACACGGCGGGCCTGTTTATTTTGCGTCTGGCCGCATTAGCGATGGTGATGTTTGGCACAATGGCAGATGTACCATTAGTTTGGAATCTGGCAAATATGTCCATGGCCTTCATGGCGATTGTGAACCTGATTGCCATTCTTATGCTATCGGGCATCGCGATGAAACTGGCTAAGGATTATAACCAACAGCGAAAAGCGGGCCGGTTACCGACATTCGATATCAAGATGTATCCTGAAATTCAGCAGCAAGTTGAAAAAGGTATTTGGGATAATAATACCGCTCAGGGTAACGAAAAACGCAGTCACTGAGGTGATGTCAGCGATTTAACATATAAGCACCAATAAACATAAAAGCCGGGAATAATTCCCGGTTTTTATTTTTCTGAAGAAAATAATCGGTAAAGTTCTTCGCGAATCGTTTTCCAACCAATAAAAAGACTGCATTGATTGTCGTTTCATCTACTATATAATCACATCCTTTAATTTTTCTTATTCCAATCGCCTTTCATGATGCGCCTTATTATTGCTTTGCAAGCGGCAACTTGAAATTGGATTGGCATACACTATTGCTTGAATATAATGAGAAAAACGTTAATAGGCGTATTTATTACGTTGTTGATGGGTTGTGGTCATCAGCCGATCTTATTAGAAGAAAGAGGCAGTTTTCTTATTGATCGCTCTTATTCCTATTCCACTAAACAAGACCTTAAATCAGTTAAGTTTCTTGTTTTGCATTATACGGCACTGGATGATCTGGATTCCTTGCGAGTTTTAACCAGTGGTCAGGTCAGCGCCCATTATGTGATCTCTTCACGGCCGAAGTATGAACATAATGAACCGATTGTTTTTCAATTATCCTCTGAAAAGGAAAAAACCTGGCATGCCGGCAGGAGTGAATGGCAGGGATATCAAAGTTTGAATAATGACTCGATTGGGGTGGAAATTGTTAATTGTGGCTTTCGAACCTTTATAAAACGAGATGTTATCGAAACGGAATGGTGCGAATACCACCCATCGCAAATCGATGCTCTGATTCGGCTGGCAAAAAATATTATCGGCAGATATAACATTGAGGCTGTGAATGTGGTTGGTCACAGTGATATCGCGCCACTACGCAAGAAAGATCCCGGCCCTGTTTTCCCGTGGAAGGTGCTGTATGAACACGGGATTGGTGCCTGGCCTGATCCCGCTACAGTCAGTAAATATTTGGCGAATAGGCCACCTGATGCGCAGGTTTCTGTCGCTGTGATCCAGAAAGTTTTGGCGAATTATGGTTATTCCATTCCGCAAACAGGTTATCTGGATGACGACACGCGTCGTACCATTAAGGCGTTCCAGATGCACTTCCGCCCCGCTGATTTTCAGGGTAACCCGGATGCCGAAACTGAAGCCATCGCGTTGGCTCTGATCGAAAAGTACAAATTAAACTTGCTTTCAACGAATCGCTATTTGTGACAGAGGACGCGCGGTCAGGTGTCGATATCTGACCGCCGGTTTGCGCTATGGTTTTACACTATGGGTTGACACTATGATTGGCAATCATCGGAGAGATGCAGAGGGCTTTTAACCTCAAGTTCGATTGTTGTGCTCTGGCGAAAATCGTAAGGTGTAATGCCATATTCTTTACGGAACATATAAGTAAAGTGGGATTGAGAGCCGAAGCCAAAATCCAGCGCGATATCAAAAATAGGCAGTGAACTGTTCTTCAGGAGATGTACCGCACCGGCTAAACGACGTTGGCGTATATATTTGCCAAGCGAAATCCCTGTAACTTCCTTGAATATTTTCTGCATGTGCCAAAGCGAATAGCCAGAGTAAGCAGCAAGTTCTTCAAGATGGATGACACGACCAAGGTGATTTTCTATCCATTTACTCAGTGCGCATACAAGTGCTAAGTGATTATCCTGTGGCATTACAATTTTAAAGTGATTGAAGGTGGAGTGAAGTATACACAACTTTTTTTCTTTATGCTTGTCAGGCAATGATAGGTTTGGCCTTGTGCTTATGATGCATTTTGGAACTCGTAGCATATATGTTATTAGTTTATACCTGCTTTTTTGATACACATCGCAAGAATTCACTTGTAATGATATGTGTTAATATGCGCTTTCGGTATCCATTCTTTACGGATGATGCTTTAATATTCGCTTATCCGAAATGACAAACTAAACATCAGGCACAAACCAGAATCCGGCTTAAGAATGACAGTGCCAGAACCGCAATGTCAGAACGAGTGATATAACACATCGCATCAAGATTGAGGCAATGCAGGGTCTTTTCGGCCTGTTCAGGTCCCAACGGCAATAAAATAGTTTAAACGGGTTCTAAGTATCACAATCAGAGGACTAGATGACAGGACAAATAGAACAACCTGCGCTAAAGCGTGGTTTAAAGAACAGGCATATTCAACTTATTGCCCTTGGTGGGTCAGTTGGGACGGGGTTATTTTTGGGCATTGCCCAGACGATAAAAATGGCAGGGCCTTCGGTTTTACTTGGATATGCCATTGCCGGGGTTATTGCATTCCTTATTATGCGTCAATTAGGTGAAATGGTTGTTGAAGAACCGGTAGCAGGTTCGTTTAGTCATTTTGCGTATAAATACTGGGGGGGCTTTGCCGGTTTTCTCTCTGGCTGGAATTATTGGGCAATGTTTGTCCTCGTTGGAATGGCCGAGCTAACTGCTGTCGGCGTGTATATCCAATATTGGTGGCCTGATATTCCGACTTGGGTTTCGGCGGCGGTGTTTTTTGTTCTGATTAATGCCGTCAATTTGGTGAATGTCCGGATGTATGGAGAAGCGGAATTCTGGTTCTCTATGATCAAAGTTTCAGCCATTATCGGCATGATCGGTTATGGCTCCTACCTGCTTATCAGTGGTACCGCAGGGGAAAGCGCCAGTGTGACCAATTTATGGAGCTATGGCGGTTTTCTGCCTAATGGCATTAACGGTCTGGTCATGGCAATGGCGGTAATTATGTTTTCATTCGGCGGGTTGGAAGCCGTGGGAATGACTGCCGCAGAAGCTGAAAACCCGGAAAATAATATACCGAAAGCGGTTAATCAGGTTGTTTATCGTATTTTGCTGTTTTATATCGGTTCATTGTTTATCCTGCTTTCACTGTACCCGTGGGTAAAGGTTGTGGAAGGCGGAAGCCCGTTTGTTTTAATTTTCGATCATCTCAATAGCTTATTGGTCTCTAATGCGCTGAACGTTGTGGTCGTGACAGCAGCATTATCGGTATATAACAGTGGCGTTTATGCGAATAGCCGTATGTTGTACGGCTTGGCGAAACAGGGTAATGCGCCACATGTGTTACTTCAAGTCAATAAACGCAGTGTTCCTGTCTTATCGATTGGGTTATCGGCACTGGCTACATCAATCGGTGTATTGATTAACTATTTAATGCCCAGCAAAGCATTTGCACTTTTAATGGCCTTGGTCGTGACAACACTGGTGATTAACTGGATTATGATCTGTATATCACACCTGAAATTTCGGGCTGCCAAGAATGCTGAAGGCGTCAAGACCAAATTTCAGGCACTTTGGTATCCATTCGGCAATATTCTGTGTCTGATATTTCTGGCATTTATTCTTATTATCATTCTGAAAACACCGGATACACGTATATCTGTTATTCTGATGCCATTTTGGGTTGGAGTATTATGGATAGGTTATTTATTTTCCAAATCAAATAAATCTAAGTCATAATATCTCGCTGAAAATACGCACTATTATCCAGCCGGGTCTTTATACCCGGCTGATTTTTTATAATAGAATTTGATTTTATTTAATCTTTATGTCAATGCGGTATTTAATTTAATCCTCGAAAAAATATCCGTTAAAAACCAATCATGGAATAAATGTCAAATATTATTTTTATTTAATCCAACTTACTATGGCTTGATGCCTTTCTAATTAGCGAGTTGCAGCTGAATAGTAGGGGTTTTAATTTAACAATATTTAATAATGAATAAACAAAACATAAAACAGTCTAATTTTGAGTACTCATATTCAGCCTGAAAACATTGATATAAAATTAACGATTATTTTGATGTTTTTCAATTCATGTTGAAAGTGATAATACACTGGCATCCCTCTCAATGAGTGTATAAAACAGAATTATATATCAGGCGAAGAAAATGGAAATTTCCGGCTTAAAAGTTAATTTCATTTAAAATTCATTGAGTTATTAAAAGGGAGAATGTTTAAATAACGTCAGATTGGAATGGTTTTTAAGAATTTAAAATATGTGCATCAGCTCGTGCGTCGAAAAAAAATGGCTTGCGATTATATAAAGAGTATGTGATAAAACACGTGGTAAACGCAGTACTGTTTCTGCTAATAAATAGCAGCGACATATACAATGGCAGTTGCATAAACTGGTCTTTTTATATCAATTGATGAATAAAGTGATTCAAAGGAATTTTTGAAATGGCAAAAATCACTGGTACCGTAAAATGGTTCAATGAGTCTAAAGGTTTTGGTTTTATTACTCCCGCTGATGGCAGCAAAGATGTATTTGTCCATTTCTCTGCAATTGAGAAAGAAGGGTTCAAAACATTAGCTGAAGGCCAAAAAGTTGAGTTTGAAATTCAAGATGGTCCAAAAGGGCCGGCTGCTGCAAAGGTAACAACTGCATAGTCCTCAATAATAATACATTTATTTTGGCTGGAATATTAATGACTGGCTGAATATATCCTATCGTTAATTTTCTCCATTATTTAATGAGATACCCTATGTATTTCAGCCTAAACCTGAAAAACGGCGGGTATACTCTATGGATTTCGAGTTGCATCGCGGCGGCAAGTGAGTGAGCCCCTGAGCATAAT
>JAIRVT010000010.1 GCA_031253755.1 Enterobacteriaceae bacterium | reverse complement strand
TTCGCCACTTTCGGGTAACGTTCGGCGAATTCTTTCCCCATCTCCCGTAAGTAAACCAGTTCACGATTGTAATATTCCAGCAATTTGCTATCCATGAACATTCCCCTCGGTTGCGGTGTTATCTTGCATCTTTAATAGAAAAATAGCCGTTTTCCAGATCGATATCGCTGCGGAACAGGAATTCAAGCGGCCACGGAATGCACCACAAGAATCCTTTAACCTCAATGGATAATGTGTTGTTGACAGACAGTGATTTCTGATCAGCGATGCAGTTAACTTCGAGGCTATCGGGAATAATGCGAGGCTCAAAAGTGTGTATGGCCTCAATGATTTTATGCTGGATATCTTCCCACTCGATATCGGACATATTTTGACCCGCTAAAGGCGATAGGCCGAAGTTATACACCGAGCGGCGGATTGCCGAAAACGACGTCAGATCCTGTTCAGCCTCACCATTGATCGTATTGAATAACCACTGTAAATCCCGCAGGATATTCTGGCGTAATATGCGGTTCGATACCACATAGTGTCTGGCGGATTCTTTTTTCTTACCCGGTTCATCATCCGTCAGTCTGTCCAGCAGGGAAGACTGCATTTTGTCTCTGGTCGTGACCCGTTTGGCGTTATTCCGCTGAGCATAATCACCATATATTGAATCGGTATTGTTCTTCATGATTCACCTAGACACACTTTTAATTTATATACACTTTAAATTTCATTTAGTTTTACTTTGCGATTCCTGATATGTATTCACTTCGTTTTCATAGGCTCGCAGGAATGTTTCACTAAACAGAATCGAACTTCGTTCAAATTCAATGGCTGTTTTTTGATAGTAGTTGGTGAGAAATTCCCACAATGCGGCGTGGTCAGTTTCAGTTGGTGACGCGGATTCAGTTGATGATGCGGATAAGCGTGATATTCCGCATTTCCGCGCTGTTTGTTCAAGAACGTCAGGGTGAAAGCGATGCAGGATTTCAGCCACCATCGCGCGGCCACCTGCGATCATGCCCAGATGATGCGCCTTTAACTCAATTAAAATATCGCGGGTTGACTGCTTACGTTCCGCCTGAACCTTGTTCGAATCAAAAAGGTCATTCGTGATGGGCATCGGTTCAGCCGTTTTGGTTTCCGCCGCTTCTGCTTTTTCTGCTTTCGGCTCTTCTGCTTTCGGCTTTTCTGCTTTCGGCCCTTCTGTCTTCACTTCTTCCATCTTCGCCGCTTGCGTATCAACTTGCTGCGGTTCAGCGGTGACTTGCTGCGGATCAGCAGTAGCGGTGACCTGCTGCGGATCAGCAGTAGAGGTGAATAGTGGCGGTATGGCGGGCGATTGAGCCGCAGATTCAACGTGATGATCAACATTGACGCGTTCAACATCAGGCTGTGGTGCAATGATAGAATCAATGTCAACGATGTCCGGGTTTTCGGGTAATGTCAGAGGGACGGCATTGTCCAACATTAAGTCAAGTGGATCATCACTTTTAGTACGCTGTCTGGAATTGCCCGATCTATCAGAAAGCGATCTATCAGAAAACAACGCCAACGGATCAATGCAGTCTTTTTTCTCGCTGTGATCAACGTCATGGGGCATTTCGTGTTGGAATAAGGTTGTCGGGGTATTGTTATGCAGGATATTTTTTTGCTGGAACAGAGAGTCCGAGTTAAACAGGGTAACCGGATCTGTCGCCCGTTGCTGTAATGAGTCCAGATCGGTGGTCGTTTTGATTTTCGCCAGTGGATCAATCGGGTTACGTTCCTCATTTTCCTGTTGTTGGTCTTTGAGCAACGGATTATTGTCGTTTCTCTCCGCTATCGCCTGCGGTTTTCTGTCCGTTGATCGGTTTTCCGCAGAATGGGGAGCAGCAGGTGTGAAAACGTGTTCCAGCTCATCCCAGACGGAATTAGGGATCCCTGACGGAACGTCACTACTCGTCGTCGCCTGAATGGGCGAATTTTCGTCGCTGTCATTCTCTCGGCGATAAATGGGTTTCTCGCTATCAGTGGCCTGGATCTGATAGCTGCCGATATTCAATACGTCACCACTGCGAAGTTCAACCTGACGATTTGGCGCCAGCGGTATGGTATTCAACAAGATTTCAGTGGCAGAACCCCGGTTAGTGATCCGGCATTCCCCTTCAACAGAGATAGAGATAATCGCCTGAAGCCGGGCAATCTTCTGTTCTTCATCAGGCAGAACCCAGTCATTGTCCTGACTACGGCCGAGCGTTCCTCCCGGCGGAGAAAAATCATGGCTCAGGTGTGCAGGTTGGTTAATACCGGTGTTTTTAACAATGGTGAATCGCATAGGCATACATCCCGATTGTCCATGTTTAAAAAGAGTACAGAAGGAGAGGATAGTCGCCCTCCCTATCTATCAGTCAGGGAGGGGATATCCATAGGGCATAACGCATATCGAGAAATAATAGTGCTGATAAATACCAGCATTGAGAAATAATAGCGCTGATAAATACCAGCATTGAGAAATAATAGCGTTGAAAAAAATTCCGGTTAAATATCAGCTGCCTTTCAGTGAAGGTAATTTTGAAACCAGACGCAGGGAAACGGTCAGGCCCTCCAGTTGATAATGGGGACGCAGGAAAAACTTCGCCTGATAATAACCGGGGTTGCTTTCGATTGCTTCTAACTGCACTTCGGCAGCAGCCAGCGGTTTTCGCGCTTTAGTTGCTTGTGAAGAGTTCACCGGATCACCGTCAACATAATTGATAATCCAGTTATTCAGCCAATTCTCCATATCCGCCTTTTCCTGAAAAGAGCCGATTTTGTCACGGACAATACATTTCAGATAATGGGCGAAACGGCAGCAGGCAAATAAGTAAGGCAAACGCGCGGAAAGGTTGGCATTGGCGGTGGCATCCGGGTCAAAATATTCAGCCGGTTTTTGCAGCGATTGAGCGCCGATAAAAGCCGCCATATCGGTATTCTTACGGTGCAGCAGCGGAATAAAGCCATTTTTGGCTAATTCGGCCTCGCGGCGGTCACTGATAGCGATTTCGGTCGGACATTTCATATCCACGCCACCGTCATCAGAAGGGAATGTATAGCAAGGCAGGTTTTCGACAATTCCGCCGGATTCTACGCCCCGGATCGAGGTACTCCAGCCATACAGTTTAAAAGAGCGGTTAATGTTGACAGCCATCGCATAAGCCGCGTTCGCCCAGACATAATTCTCATGAGTCGGGCCATCCACTTTTTCTTCAAAATTAAACGCATCCACCGGGTTCGTTTGCGCACCATAAGGCAAACGGGACAAGAAGCGCGGCAAAGCTAAGCCGAGATAGCGTGAATCTTCCGATTCCCGCAGGCTGGTCCAGGCAGCATATTCCGTGTTCTGGAAAATTTTGGTGAGATCACGCGGGTTGGCTAACTCCTGCCACGATTCCATTTGCATCACATTCGGAGAAGCCCCGGTAATAAACGGACAGTGGGCAGCCGCACTGATCTGCGACATCTGGCGTAATAGTTCAACATCCGGTGCGGTGTGGTCAAAATAGTAGTCCCCAACCAGACAACCGAAAGGTTCACCACCAAACTGGCCATATTCCGCTTCATAAATCTTCTTGAAGAACGGGCTTTGATCCCAACTGATCCCTTTGAACTTTTTCAGGGTGTTACCCAGCTCTTTTTTAGTCAGAGGGATTACCCGGATTTTCAGCATCTCATCGGTTTCGGTGTTATTCACCAAATGATGCAGACCACGCCATGCGCCTTCCAGTGTCTGGAATTCGTTATGGTGCAGGATTTGATCCATCTGTTGGGATATTTTGCTGTCAATTTCAGCAATTAACGACTGAATGGTACGGTACGTGTCACCCGATATTGTGATGGTATTTTCCAGTGCCTGCTGTGCCAGTGTTTTCACCGCATTTTCAACGGCACTGCGAGTCTGATCACTTTGCGGACGGAATTCCTTACCGAGTAACAAAGTGAGTTCATCAACCGTATACTCTTTGGGAGCCTGCTCGTGCAGAGCCAGATTTTCAAGTTCAGTATTACTCATCAGTGCCTCCTTTATCTGCATTTGCGGTATCTTCACCTGAAGTCACCTCTTTGGCTTCAGGATTGGGCGCATCTGCCAGTGATTTCAATAAGGCAGGGTTTTGCAAAATTTCAGCAATCAGTTGTTCTGCGCCGCTTTTTCCATCCATATAAGACAATAGGTTTGCCAATTGAATACGGGCTTCCAACAGATTCGCCAAGGGTTCCACTTTTTTAGCGATAGCATCTGGCTGAAAATCTTCCATTTTTTCAAAAGTCAGTTCCACATTCAGCTTGCCCTCACCGGTCAGCGTATTATCGACCTGAAAAGCCGCTCTGGGTTTCATTGACTTCATGCGGTCATCAAAGTTATCAACGTCAATTTCCATAAATTTCCGGTCGCTGACGTCTGGCAAGGCTTCGGCAGGTTTTCCTGCCAAATCCGCCATTACCCCCATAACAAAGGGCAATTGGACCACTTTTTCCGAGCCATAAAGCTCGACATCATATTCAATCTGGACACGGGGCGCGCGATTTCGGGCGATAAATTTTTGTCCGCTTGATTTCATGGCAAATACTCCATTACTGGATCGATAAGTTAAGAGATAAGCTTTAAGAGATAAAACGGGTTAAAGCCGTTATCGGATGGTTAAAACAATTAGTAGTTGTTGCTGTTGTCGTGGGGAACTTAATCAGCGTCGTCGGTCGGGTTATCCTGAGAACCAAAAAGGATGGAGAGCTGGTTGAGTCCTTCGGGTGCAAGGTCGTTGACAATGCTAAGAAAATCCAGAGCAATCAAACGCTGTATACGTTGAATCATCATCGGTGCAGGATGACTCGGTTCATGAGTCATGAAATACTTTCTGGCTTTCTCCAATAATAGCTGTGCTTCATCCCGGCTGTTGATTTCTACTTCGTACCAACGAATTGATGATGAATTATTTCTCCGGGATGCGCTATTTGTTGCCGCCGATGCTGCTGCGTCTGTCGCCATTTCTCCGGGCTCTGATGCTACGGATAATTGCGCATTGGCATCAGACAGGGAAACGTCTGTCTGGCGTTCATCCGCTGTTTTTAGCTGTTCGACCATACTGAACTGCATGATCATATTCAAATGTTTCAGGAACCGCGTGACTTCCGGCATATGGCCGGCGGATAAACGCTCACGAATGATGTCAAGCAACGCCGTCAGGTGATCCCGGATAAGAGTAACAGCCGCTATTTCCGGTGAATCAAACTTCTTCTTCAACTCCTCCAGCAGACGAGGACGCCCTCCGGTAAAGCCACTGATTTCACTGACCGTACCATCAAGCAGTGAACAGGCCTCCCTGAATGTGAGTTTCTGCGCATGGCTTTCCAGCAGGGTGGAATATTGAAGTTTGATCACCAATGGCGAACCATCTTCGATATCCGCTAAGGCGTTGAGGCGAAATAAGGGGTCTAACTCGCCCTCAAACTCCAGCCGTGGCCATACCTCTTCCCAATAACGCTCCAGCGTTTGCCGGAGTAAACCCAAACCATCGGCAAAACCGAATATTCCCCGCATCTCCACCCATGACCGCATCAGTGCGGTGATAACGCGTATATCCTTGGTGCGGGAACGCAGTAATTCAGCGGCCTGCTTTTCTACGTTGACCCAGTTTGGCGGCTCTGCCGGAATAATGACATCACCAAACTGCTGCTCGTTTTTCTCGATTTGGGCCTGTTCCAGTAACAGAAATGCCTTATCATATTCGAGATTTTCTCCACAGGGCGCGTCTTCACTGATTGGAGCAAGTAGTTCATCAATATTCATGACGTTTTCATACTCATCGGATTAGGACAGGTGAAGTTAGGTAACTTAAACGGGCTATAAACACTGTTCGGCGTGAATTTCAGTAAAACAGTATAATTTTTGATATGGAACATCGCCTGTACGCTCATATCTTCATTCTGGCTATTGTGGTGATTCAACATGGCCAGATCCACAAACCGGTTTAGCGCCCAAGGGCCTGACGTGGCTAAACTTGCCGTTGTACCATCCTCCAGATTCAGCTGGAGGCGAACCTGATTCGAACCCGCCGTTCCCGGCCAGTTCACAAGCTGTGAAAATTGCGGCCCATGACTGTACTGTATTCTTTGCCCGTCAATATTCAGTTCCATACTTAAAATTTTATTGCTCATTTCGATTGGGCTGACGGTGACACGAAATGATGGCATCGGTGAACTATTGGCAAATAACGTGTTGCTGATGATCTCAGCCTGCTGGAACGGAACGAGAAGTTTTTCTCCACCGGGCAGCGGTTTTCCATTCACACCGGGCATAAACTGCCATTTTGGTTGGGTTGTATCCACTTTGCCCGCCAAATTTTTCTGGAAAAAAGCAGTCATCAGACCTTTTTCGGGTGCAAACATGCGGGCGATGTCATCTGTCTTGATATCCTGCTCGGCCGCATTTGTCAGCGGATAGCGATTGGCGATGGCCTGATAACAAAAGTCACTGATTTCTGACGTGAAATGCTGGCTGACTCTTTTCATATCACTGAGTTGTGTATCACTGCTGGCGTTGATAGCCAGTGAAGAAACCATCTCTCTGAAAGGTATCGGCAAGCGTGCAGACTCTGCTTGCAGCTGCATAATAATCTCATTGGAAGGTAACTTCCCATCCGTATTAATCGTGTCCTTCACCGTGGTCAGATACTGGTATAAGCCGCCAATCATTTTCAATACTTCATCGAACGGGACGCCACTGTCTTTCCCCTTCTGGCTCTTCTTCACCCAATCCGTAATCGGGGCGAAATGATCTGCCAGCGTTTGTTCCGGTGAGGGTTGTTCATTATCAGACAGCGCATTTTTCAGCAGATCGGTTTTCAGCAGATCGTTCTGGGCCAGTTTGCTGGCTAACTGACCGGCTCTGCCCTGCGGCATCGCTGTGCCCGCCATTGTTTTAATCTGTTGAAGTGTTTTGCCCTGCTGCATCAGGCTATCAAGCGGATTCGTTATCGTGACATTTTTACTGATATTCATTAAAAGAATACGCAGCGGTGAATCCGGCCCGGAGAGCAAACGGGCTGTTCGGGTTCGTTCTTCTAATCCGTCGATATGATTCAGACGGATATCGGCCAGAAAGCTGTCCCAATAATGGATGTAATCATCGATATAGAACTGCCGGACAGATAATTCGATATTGCTTATCGCCGGTTGCTCCACCTGAGAACCCAGTACCCATTTATCCTGTGTATGTCTGCCGGTAATAAACGTCACCAGATTTTTACCGAGGCTTTTTTGATAAGCCGCCGGGGTGAACATGCCCGGTATACTGCTGGTGATGGCTGCTCCGTCAGCAAGTGAGAAAATGGCTTCGGCATCAGGGCCGGCAAGTGAGATTAAATCCACCGGTGTTAAGTTAAGATCGTTGCGCAAACTCTGTTTCAGGGCATTGTAAGCCCGCTGTTCCGGGGGAATACTGCTGATTAACGCCTGTTTCTGTTTCACCAGATTGTCATCCCGAAGATAAGGTGAGGTGACGGGTTTATTAATCAGTAATTGGCTGAGATGGTTGTCAATTTGTTGTAACTGTAACTGAGTGGCTTTCTGTTCAGTACGGGATCTTATATCTTGCATCACCCAATTATGCAGGTAACGCGCATCATAATGGTCAGGCTGATACAGCATCTGATAAGCCTTTAACGCATCATAGGTTTTTTCCGTATCTTTGTTATTGCCATTGCGCAATTCACGGATAATTAACTTGACAACCTGCGGCAATAATAATTTTTCCAGTGCCTTGTTATACAACACATCGCTGGCACTGCTGATTTTTTTTCCGGTGTACAGCCCCATACGGTAAGAGATTGGCGGATCGTTCAGCGGGAAATTATCGCTTTCAGCCAGACTGGACAAACTATTCAGAATGGGCAACAAGTCGTAGATGTCATTCAGTGTATTATCATCATTGGTTTTGCTTAATGCCTCTCCCTGAGTCTTAATCACCGGAAATTTAGCCCCGACGTCCTTCAGATAGTCTTTATTGTTGGCGTAACTGGTGAAAAATAAGATTATCGCTGACGTCATCGCGCCCACCAATACCAGATAGCCTAACCAGTTAATCAGGCGATTCTGATATACCCACCAGCGATTATTCGTGGCAAGCCCGGCTTCCTGAAAGATACTTTCCAGCAGTTTCTTTAAGAAATAGGTCTGCTGGGTCGTCGGAGCAATCGGTAAATCTCTCTCATCATCCTCCCTTCTACCCATTCCCCACGACATTGAAGCGCTGTCATTGTTGGTCGGTAACTGAAATTGACGGTTGAGTTTTTCCATCACCTGATCGATGGAGACGCCTTTCTGCGTGCCACTGGTGAAATAAATCCCGCGTGGATAGAACGGAATTTTGAACCCTGAGCGGGTGAACACAATTTCCAGATATTGCCTGATTTGTGGGCGCAACGCCGCAAATTCTTGTGGAAACAGGTAACTTTCAGCACATTGCCGTGGATCGGATTCATTAAGAAGAATATGGGGCAATTCGAGATCCAGCCGCTGTTGTAGCTGGCTATACTGCTCTTCAAAGATTGTTTGAATACCCAGATCATTGCGTTTGTCCTGTGGGAACGTAAATCCCCAGATTTGCTCTCTGGCCGCTTTATCAACGTTCGTAAAATAGGCAGTAAATCCTTTTAACAAGTCGGTTTTGGTCAGCAGAACATAGATCGGAAATTGAATCTTAAGCCTCTCGTGTAACTCATACAGGCGCCTGCGTATCATATAAGCCTGTTTGTCACGGGATTCTGCCGACGAATTCAATAAATCTTCGACACTGACCGTAATGATGACACCATTGAGCGGTTGGCGGGGACGGTATTTTTTCAGCAGCTTGATAAAAACCTGCCATTCTTTTTTATCCAACCGGGATGAACTCTTATCCTGTATGGTGTAACGCCCGGCAGTATCCAGCAGAACCGCATCGTTGGTGAACCACCAGTTGCAGCTATTCATATCCCGGATGCTGTAAAGATCGGCTTTGCCGAAGTAATCCAGTAAGGGAAAATTCAGGCCAGAATTTGACAGTACGGTGGTTTTTCCTGAGCTTGGTGCGCCGATAACCAGATACCAAGGCAATTGATAGACATACTGGCGACTGAAACGCCCTCTCCAGCTGGGTTTCTTCTTCCCCTGTAAACCTGAAAAATAGGCTCTCTTCAATAACCTTACTGCATCAGAAAATCGCTCTGACAAGGTAGAATATTGCTCATTCGGGGCTTTATTCTCTTTCGCATTAATCGTGCTGTTCATGCTGCTGCTTAACTGATTAGCCAGCTTTTTATCCAGCCATATCCGGTACAACTTAGGAACCAGCGCCGCTAAGATCCAGATAAAAAACAGCAAGAAGATGGTGGCGACCCGCGCAAAAACGGAGGCAAAAGGTGCCACGCTACCTACCATAACAATCGGTCCGTAAAACCAGATAAGGATGGAGATGATTAAAATTCCCAGAAAACTCCATGTTAATCGACTGGTGATCATAGAAAATAGTGCATTCATCTCTGCGTCCTTATTTTGTTTGCTCAGCAGGAGAAACTAATAGCGTGATTTCTACTCGCCTGTTCTTAGCCCGGTTCTGCGACGAATCATTGGGAACCAACGGATCACTGTCTCCCTTTCCTTCCACATTGACGCGTCCGGGTGTGGTCAGATAGAGCTGAAGTTCACGTTGAACCGCTTCGGCTCTTTTCAGTGATAGTGTGTAGTTAGAAAAATAACGAGACCCCGTGGGCACGTTATCGGTATAGCCGACGACTAAAATCGTGCCTTGATAGTAATCCAGCGCATTGGCAATATCTTTTATGACACCCAGATAATTATTTTTGATTCGGGAGGAAGCCGATTTAAATAAGCCGTCTCCCCGCAATGTCACGATGCTTCTGTCACTCAGTTCCGTCACGGTTAATAAGTCAGCGGCAATATCGTCCTTTAAGCGGTTCTTCAGATCCGGCAATTGAGCTGCGGGTTGCCGGGGCGGGATCTCATCGGCCATATTGGGCAGCGATGTTTGATAAATCGATGCCAAAACCGGCGAAACCATGTTTTCTAACCGCCAGTTCAGGCTGATATACAAAATCCCCCCTAACATGGCGAATAGCAGAATGCTGGCCCACATCGGCAAAAAAGGTAACCAAGGTCTGTTCGGTTTGGCGATGATGTGTACATTGGGTGACAGCTCTGCCGGGTGATGCCCCCGGATTGAACGAATTAACTGAAACAGGCGCTGCTTTAACGTTTCTAACTGAGAACGTCCGTTATCCATCACACGGTAACGTCCTTCAAACCCAAGCTGGAGGCAAAAGTTAATCAGCTCCAGCAGGTATAAATTCTCTTTCGGACTTTGGGATAATTTCGCCAACAGCTGGAAGAATTTTTCTCCTCCCCAGGTTTCATTATGAAAAGTCACCAGCAACCCGCTGCCGGACCAGACACTGCTGCTGCCCCAAGGAGTCAGCGCGGCGGCTTCATCCAACGCGGTACACAGGCAGTAACGTGCGCCAATAATAACTTCATAGGGCTGTTTTGCCTGTTGGCAGGCCACTTCAAAACGCCGTATTTCATCAATCAATTGTTGCCGCAACCGGGCCGGATCCGGGTGAGTCGTGGTGTGGCGAATTTGAGGAAGCGTATTCAGTAACGGGTTTGCAGCGGCAACGAGCGGATTATCACTGGATTTTCCAGAAAATTCTACATTATCAATATGTTGAATTTGAATTTTTTGTTTCATCATCGGCGTCATTATCTCTATTTAGGCTGATCACGGACAGCCCAAAATTCCATATTTAAGCCGGGGAAATCACCCGCCAGATGCAGAGCAAAACCGCCTGATTTATCCATTTGCTTCCACAGATCACCGCCTTTTTCCAGTTCGAAATACACATAGCCTGAATGCCAGGGAATCTGTCTCGGCACGGCGGGCAGGGATCGCAACGTGATACCGGGTAATTGCAACTGAACCAATTCGCGGATTCGACCGACGGGCGCAATTTTCATCTGCGCCGGAAAATGGCCCATCAGGTTGTCATTCGTGACATCGGCATGAACCGCCAAAATAAAGCTGAACGTATTGACCATATTGGCATTGGGCAAAGTGGCAATATTCAACCCGTGGGAATATTCCGTCAGTGGCAACTGGATAGCGTGTTCTTCCATAATAATGGACAGCCCCTGACGCAACTGGAACATGAGTTGATTGAAAGAGAGCGTCAGGTTGTCATGTTCATAAAGGGGCACGTTTTCATCCGGCATACGGTTCTGGGAGAACGTCGCTAATTCCGTGGCAAATTGCAGCCATTCACTGAATAACCGCTCAGGATGGAGTAAAGACAGATTTCGGATGTGATTCACCTGACCGCTATAACGATTCACCAGAGACAGCAAGAGAAAATCCATAATTTCCGAATCATTGTGCCGCCCCAGCTGTAACAAACGCTGGCTTATCTGCGCCCGGCGCTGTTCCAACAGCCCTTGAATATCGGTCACAAACCCGGCCACCTGCGGGCTGGCATAACAGTTGAGCAGTGGTGGAATAAATTGTTGATCGAGATAAATTTTATTATCACTGGTCCGGTTGACGACATGCACCACTTTCAGCGCTGTCCATTCGGGCGTCAGATCAGATTCCAGCATCAGGCGCAGGCGCATTTTGCCAAATTGCAGTGCCGCGCTGCCGACAGACATGGCATTAAAATCATTCACTTCAGCATCAAAACTGACGAAACGCGCCAGAGAATCTTTTTTCTCGCTGAAGATGACTTCTTCCCTGCCCCGCCAAAAATGGGGAAGCGCTAAAACGACGTTGATATCTACCTGATTTTCAGTCAGCTGCAAAGGCTCCGGTGCCTGAGTGCCATCAAAACTGAATGGCGTGCCATCGGGGAAAATGCCACTCGCGGAGGCAATCATCACTTTGCCCTGATTGAGGAGTTCCTGATTCAGTTCGAGTGTCAGAAAACCCCAATGGTAGGGCAATTGGGCTTTTCCCCAATCGCGGACATAGGCTTCCAGATAACTTTCAGACTGCTGAAAATGATGGGGGCGTAAAAACATGCCCTCTGTCCAAATAACTTTTTCTGATCGATTCATAATATTACTCAGTTCCTGCGACACAATTTAAGTCGGGGGTTAAACCGTTGCCAGTCACTTTAATGCACGTCTGTAGTGCATCAGGTTTCGAACGCCAGAATTTGTAAAAAGGAATATGTTCTAATGCAGGTGTTGGAAAAACAATGCGCCACTTTTTGTTATTGAGCTGTGAATATTCCGCAATCACGCCGATATAACTTGCTTCAGGTTGATTTTTTTCCAAGAAAGAATATTTATTCTTATTCGGCAATATAAAAAATTGATCTTCGGACACCAATTTATCGCCTAATGTCTCTTTCGCTTTACTTTGCAGGGCGAAAAAATCTGCCGACATAAAATCTTCTTGTGACGTCAATAAAATAATATGTATTTTTAAGGGTGCTGAATTATTTACGTTACCGGCCGTATTGAAAATTAATTTATAGGGCGGTGTTTTTACGTCTGGCGGTGGTGATGAAGAGCAGCCAGTCATTATTGATAACAGACTTACTGATGAAATAAATATTAATAAAATTAGCCGTATTCTATTTCCCACCCAATAATTAATTGAATATAAAGTTATTATTAAAATGTTTTTTTTTAGCAGAGACAAGGATTCCATAAAGCTCACTTAATCAATATCGATGCTTTCAGATAGATCCAGTATGAAATAGAAAACAGGGAATATCCAAGAGCAACCGAGTGATTGACTGAATTTTAACCAATTCCAAAAAAGTAAAACGAAAGACGACGGAGATATCCTATGGATTTCGGGTTGCATCGCGGCCAACAAAGAGGCAGCCCGAAAGACGACGGATATTATCAGGATGCCGAAATAAGCACCTTAGTCTGGCTCGGTGCAATACGAGAACCCACCGAATTGGTTGAATTCTGTGATGTCATACTGCTCAACCGCGTAATCGGTGAGCCCTTGATTAAAACAGAGTTGGCCCCCTGTGTATGCCGGGATGATCCCATGACTGTGCCAGAAGCCACTCCCATATTGACACCGGCATTATCACCGTTCGTCATCGGAGTGATCGTTGCGAGATTATGGACCGGTGAGCCGACGAATAAAATGTTAGGGACATTCGGAGTGGCTGTGTTCCCCTGAGCGGTATTGGGGTAAGGAACAGGTACAACGGCAGGGCCTGCGGGCGTCAGGCAAACATCCGGCGCAGCAAAATCCAAACCGCCTCCTTGAGTATTGGCAAACATATTATCTCTCCCTAACCAATATGAATCTGTTCAGCATCGATTTTGGTGACCGCTTTTGCCGTCATCATGGTGTGCCGGGCATGTAACCGCATATAGTCTTCAGCCTGCATATCTAATTGCCCGGCCCGGACCTGTTCTGTTTGCGCGGTATGGCGGAACAGGCGCTGGCTCAATTGGGTAATGGTTTGCCAGACAGACTCAAATTTATTGCCCATCAGTTGAGCGACTGAAACCCATGCAGAGAGTGATTCGCCACTGTACTGCATCTTATTGATATGGCAGTTGCCATTGTCAGCAGTGATATTCAAGCCGTGACTGTTGAAATTTAACGCTCCCTGAGCGGCAATGGTCAGAGAGCCGGGCACGCTGATTTCCGCCAGATTTTGCTGTTCATTCCGCTCTAAGACGGCTAAAACCCAGAGTTGTTCCTCTACCGTCGCCACTAGGACGGTATCTCCCGGCTCAGGTGTCAGCAGACAACTGGCAGCCCGGCGACAGTGCCAGCCACGGTGATGGCTTTCCACCATTAAACTGCCATCCGGCAGACGATTCATTACCTGACCTGGCATTTGTGGCAATGCTTTCTGTTGTAGTAAATCGCGTTGTCGTAAATCGCGTTCTAGTAAATCACGTTGTAGCAAATCTTGCTGTAAAAGCGGACGCGGCAAGGGTTCGGCTCCCAAAGAATGTAAAGAAAGCGCATTAGAAGATTTTGACATGTTGGATCTCCAGATTAAATTTTGCGTTGTAAGCTCCACTCTTCCGCTGCAAACAACTCAGGATCATTTTCCAGAATGCCACGACGATCAGAGAACAGTGTGCCGGTCTGTTGAGCGCGATGAAAAAGGGTTCTCATAAAATGGGCGGTGCGAAAATCACTGTGATTGAGATTGGCATAGGAAAAATCCGCATAAGGCATCTCGCAACCGGTAAATTGGCTATTCTCCGCCTGAACGTTGTGAAATATGGCCTGCGCCAATTGGCTGTGCCGGAAATCAGCGGATTCGAGGCAGGCACCGATAAACAGCGCCTGATCAAACCGGCTGTTGCTGCAACATGTCCGGGTCATATCGGCGTCAGTAAATAGCGCCTGAGTCGCATTGACATTGGTTAATACGGCATCTTGTAAAATCGCTTTGCTGAAATTGCAGTTCTCCAGCCCGGCATGATCAAAATTACTCCCTTCCAGTTGACATCCCGTAAACAGGCAGGCCGTCATTTGCTGTTTTTGAAAATTTCTCGCCCGGAGATCACATTCAAAAAAAACGGTTTTTATGAATTCATTGGCAAAAAAGTCGGTTTCCCGTAAATCCTGCTGAAAAAAGGTGACCATAGAAAGGTGACTATGGCTGAATTTTGCCTGCTGAAGGTCTGAATCCGTAAAGACAACCCGTTCGCATTCACTGCGGTTAAAATCGGCATCTTGCAGTGAGCTGGCAATAAACTGCGTCTCGTTGTGTTTTGTCTCGGTAAAACAGGCTTTTTTCAAGACGCATTGGTTGAATACGCTGCTTGCCAGATGGCTTTTGTTAAACAGGGCACGAAGCAGGTGGCTTCGTTCAAAAACACTCTGTTCGAGCCGGGCAGAATCAAAAATGGTTTCTTCGCACTGGCACTCAGTAAAAACGGTTTCTTTCAGCTGAGTATGGGAAAGATCGGCACCGGAAAAATCAACGGCTTTAAAGATCCCACCCGATAAATCCTGTCGGGTCAGTGAAATATTCTGCAAATTGACATTCTCAACCACTTCCCCTTGCCTGATTTTTGCGACTAATTCAGCAGCGGACAGTGACTTCATATCAGTTCCTTATTTCGTTTAGGCAAGGTTTTGGTATTTTTTATGTAGGCCCCCCCGAATAAGGTGGCATCATCAACAATCGATTGGGACATATCAGTGCGGAACAGATTGGCCTGCCGTAAGTCTGCGCCATTAAAGCTGCATTTCTGCATCAACGCACTCATCAGATTCGCGTTATTCAACAGGGCACCCGTGAAATCGGTTCTGATAAAAACACTTTTTGCTCCGTTCATATGCTGCATATCCGCAGACTGACAGTTAGCTTCACTCAGATCGCTGTTATTCAATGTAGCAGCGCAGAATCGGGCCTGAACCAGCGGCATCTGGCGCAGATTGCATTCAGTCAGTGTTGCCTGACTAAAATCCGCCTGATTCAGCTGACTGTTCATCGCAAAGGCACAGGCTAACAGGGTGGCTGAGCAAAACCGGGTCTGGTTAGCCTGCGTAGTGACCCATGAACAGCTCTCAAGCTGGGCGTGGTCAAACGTGACCTGTTCCAGCTTACAGCCCAGAAAAGAGATTTTATTCAGTTTTGCATGGTTAAAACTCAATACGGGTAACTTGAGTTCATTGAATATGCAGCCTGACCATTGCGAATGTTGAAAGTCACACTGTGTGATAAAGACGTTGTGCAAAAACAGGTAGGTAAACATGGCTTGACTGAATTGGCAGTGGTCAAACAACGCTTCCTGTAGCTGGGTTTCGTTGAAACTGGCCGCTGAAAAATCACTGTGCTCGCATTTAGCCAGAATCAAATTGGCCTTATCGAATTTGGCTCCGATCAGGGACACATGGCCCATTTCCGCTCTGGCGAGCATTGCCTGACTGAAATCCGCGTTATCCAGCTGGCAGTGATTGAAACAGGCACTTTCCAGCAGTGCGCCGGAAAAATTGGCGCCGCGCAGATCCATATCAGATAAATCGGCGCCGGTAAAATCCATGCCGCTGAAATCGCCGCCCTGCTGCATAATCTTTTGCGCCCGTTTACGGATGATCTGGGACAAATCCCCCGTCAGGCGCAGCGCCGGTTGTTGCAACCGGACTGAAGCGAAATACATCTCACGCAGTAATTGTTCCGATTGTGCCGGTTCTTGTGTATCCGACGCCAGCCCTGATTGTTGCCTGCGCAGTGTATCCCGTAGCCGATAGAAATTTTCCGATCCTCGTGTCGCCTCTTTATCAATATCAATGCCCTGTTTTTTTGCGAAAGCCAGCACTTCTGCCTGTTTTTGTTCAGCTTCGGCTTGCTTTTGTGCCATCTCCTGCTCCCGTTTCTGCATAAATTCCGCCAATTCATCCGGTTTTGGGCGGGCAAAAGAGGCTTCGGTTGCGGGCATTTTTGGCATACCGAAATGGATATCCTGACCAAATGCGACCAGACGTTCCTGCTGCTGTTCACGCAGGCGCTGAAACTGATTTTGCACGCTCTCCTGTTCGGATGAATCGCTTTCAGGTAAAGCGCTTTCGGGTGAATCGTCTTCGGGTTGCTCCGTATCTATCCACGGGCCGATGATGTCTTCCGGCAGCAAATCTTTTTCCCGGAAAGCATACAAAACCCCTTTCTCTTTATCATTACGCTGCTGGATAACCTGCAAATAGTGGCTTTCCGGGCGAGGAGCATCATTGTGCTCCAGTGCGGCCATCATTTGGATCACATCCGCAGCATCATCTTCATTAATCCGCGCACTGCCGTGCCACATCAGGATCATCTGTTCCAGATGCGGGAAGAACCAAACCGTTGTCTGACGCATCGCCACGTCTTCAATAATTTCCTCTTCAAGACGCAGCCGTTTGATCAAACAACGTACATTCCATGCGGGTAATATGCCTTCCTGTATCGCCTTTTCAGGGTGCATGTTTTCAATCTGCCACGGGGCCTGAACGGGTAAGGCATTCCGCTGATCCCACCATTGATCCTGCGGTGCAGCGTTGAATATCCGCCAGTCAATATCATGCGCAAATCCCGGAAACTCATTTTCCAGCCACGCCTCATCATATTGTTTACCTATGCGGGCAAAACGGCGGGGCCAGGTAAAATCCTGCGAGCAGAAACCGGCCGGTTCAGGCGCTGATTCAGGTGAAAGCAGTTGCCTGTGCAATGTTTCAATATTCGGCAGGCGATGGATATGTGTGCCCTCTTTCAACGTTTCCGGCTGAAAACCGATACCGTGGGGATTGTCATCATAACCTTCACCACCAAAAGCCCGGCTCCAGTCCAGCCGCATCTGTTCAAAAGGCTGTGGCTTGGAGGGCTTGTCCCCGGCCCAATAGCGATCACCAAAGACGGCTAATGTTTTTTCCAGTTGCCCGACCTGAATGCGTGCCGCACAGGCGGTTTTATCCTTTTGGTGATGGGTATAGGCATAACCGGTTGCCAGAAACTCCGCACAAGCTTTGGGTATCGCTAAGTCAATAATGCTGTTACAGGTTTTAAGCTCCTTTTCTACCAGTTGCCAAAACTCCGGTTCCGGCCGCAGGCGAGGTGTTTTTCCCATATCTGCCAGCGCCATAATGGAAATACCCAGATGATTCTTCTGCATCCAGCGGTAAGGCCGATAAAGCACGCTTAAGCGTAAGGGTTTAATGATTTTCATAGAAAACTGTCAGCATCCGGTGAAATGTTTAATCAAATTTATGTAATTTGCTGTTCATGATACTGAGGGCTGATATTATGTTGACCTTGCTATCCGTCTCTAGCGTGATAGAACCCGGAACGTGGAATGCCATATTACCTGTGACCTTTAGCTCCCAGTCACCCGTAATTGTGGATTTTTGATTGCCGGTGAGCTTATAGACATCATCGCCTTTAATCTCCGTGTTTCGTCCTTTTTTGATACTATTTTCCTGCCCGGCTTCAACTGTCAATTTATCTTTTCCTTTAACAAGCGTGTCGCGGTTATCCTTGTATTTGAAATCCGCCGCGCCCGTGACCGTATCTTTTTGTTCTTTCAAGATGAGGGTCTTCCGCAATCCTTTTATCGTGACATGGTTATTATTTTCCACGGTGGTATTCAGACTGCGCCCCACGGAAACTTTCATGTTACGTCCTGAGGAAACCTTCATATTATGATCTGCGGAGATGCCCATATCATGTCCGGCGGACGTGCTCATGTCATGTTTTGCGGCGACTTTCATGTCATGATCGGCAGAAGTGTCCATGTTACGTTTTGCGTAAACTTTCATATCATGGCCTGCGGAAGTACTCACGTCATGATCTACGGTCGTCTTCATGTCGTGTTCCACAGAAATATTCATGTCTTTTTCTGCGTGCAAATCAAATAATTCTTTATCCGGCGTATCATCCATATACATATAATTCGCCTGCTCATGTTTACCCTCTTTGGTGTTGGACATCACACCGCTGCGGGTTTCATGTTCAGGGAGTTCCCAAGGCGGCATATTTTCGTCGTTATAGGCGCTGCCAATCACAAAGGGTTTATCCGGATCACCACTGACAAAACTGATGACCACTTCTTCGCCGACCCGTGGCACATTGATTGCACCATACCGCCAGCCCGCCCAGCGCGTTGCTACACGTATCCAGCAAGAACTGGTGTCGTCTTTTGTATCGCTTTTATCCCAACGAAATTTCACTTTTATCCGGCCATATTTGTCGGTCCAGATCGGTTTATCTTTAGGGCCGGTGACAACCGCCGTTTCAATACCTGTCACTTTCGGCCACGGAGTCGTTGCAGGCGGTTTCCATTGGACATTAGCCGGAATGACATTGAATCCGACAACGTTTTTGTATCTTAATTTGCCTGCGATACAGTCATAGTTAAATTCGTCCCCATAAATCTCATAATTGACGCCAACAATTGAATAGTTACATTGATCTTCTAATATATTAGCGAACGTGATGAGATCCTTGGGAAGCACAAGTAGGAAAGTGTGTCCCGGCGCCATTCCCAGCACATTACCTTTTCCATTAATCAGTTTGCTGTTAGCCTCTGCTTCTTTCTGACGTACATTGGCATAAAATTGCCCCTGTTCACTTTTGACAAAATGCCCCGGCCACATAAACATTTCGGTATTATTCACCGTGTTATGTGAGGCCTGAACGGCGTTTTGCAGCTCCGCTCTCGGTTGACGAAAGTCATAATCATCCGTACTGAATTTACAGGGAATAGTGGTACTGTTGACATTCCATTCAGTGATACATTCATAGTAATACTCATCAACTAAATCTAAGTCGTTGTTCTGATAATCAATAGCTTCATACCCCAGTAAAGGATGCAGTGCCAGCGGAGCATCCACCAACATCATGATTTGATTTCCAGCGATGTGTTCGAAATAATAATAAATCCCTTCATGTGCCATCAATCGATGAATAAAGTCAAAATCTGTTTCGTTATATTTAACGCAATATTCCCATTTGCGATAATTTTCAAAGAGTTTGTTTTCAAAATTGATGCCCGCGTTATTCAAAACGTCGGTAATTATTTCAGGAACGGTTTTTTCTTGCCAGATGCTATACCCCAGATTTTTTTTCAATTCACATAGCTTAGGAATGACGGTTGCGGTGTATAGATATAATCTATCCTCGTATTTATGAAACGGAGTATAAGATATTTTTTCAATATAACCGTTTAAATACCTTGTCTGTTTTGATGGTGTCTTTATTTCTAAAGTCAGGGGAGTGTTATGTAAAGCAATAGGATCAATCAATCTCTTATCACTCAATAACTCAATTTCAAAGGAGTAAGCTTCTGATAATTTCTCATCTCCTTTAAGTGACTTAAAATATAAAGTTTCAATAGATGAGGAATGTACGATAAATTGTCTTTCCATGGGGTCTGCTCGCTTTCGGTTTTTGGCGTATAGCTACCGCATATCCCTCACATTACTGGGAATACAAAGTAGATCATCTGGTGAATATTATTTATCAACGGGCATCATGATGCTGGTACAATCATAACGATTACGATTTGTAATTTCTGATTTTACTTTATCTTTGTTTGTATTTTGTTTAAATTAAATATCAATAAATCATTGTTCATTCATTTTTTATTTAATCTTGTTTTTCTTATTTAAGACATACCGGTTCAATCTGAATTTTCAGCTTTAAAAACAACATAATTATTATTTACCCTATATTTTTCCCGCTTTTGGTTAAAGCTACCGCATACTCCAGACATACATCGGAATAAAGGAAAATCAGGTGAAAATTATTTTTTGTCTCTTTGATAATGAGTTAAACGTTAAGCATAGCCGCTACTTTGATAACCATTTTTTTAGTTCCATTTGGTTTAACTATCATTTGGTTTAACTATCGCATAGACAATTTTTCATCCATTTTTTAATTTTGATTTCTAACACTTTATCTGCTTATTTTTATATACCCATTCAACTCAACTTCAAGTTGCCGTTTAAAAAACAATGTGAAAATTTAAAACGATGATTAGAAAACAAGTTGATTTAATAAATCATAAACAATTCGGATTTCATTAAAATTATTTTCATTAAAAATGAATCGAATCGCTATTTCTCCTGATTATAATCAATATGTTAAATAGCCTGTCATTCCCTGTTCTTTCTCCCTTTCGTTCTCTCTTCCCCGTTAAATCATCATGTCTCTCAGGGAAACTCAACGTATTGAGAGTGTTCATTTCACCTTGCGTATCCGTATCAAAAAACTGCATCAAAAAACGATAGGCTATTCCATATCTCTGTCGCTTGGGTTCATGACCAACTTGTGACTATATTCACGATAAATAAAAAATCTGCGTAATTGCGAGGCTTTTTTATCAAAACATGCCCCTCTGAATTAATGTGTCATGCGTCATATTTTAGGAATAAATCCGATATCAGGCTTGATAATTCGCAGCGCGAAAAATAGGCTAAGGCAGTACTCAAAATTGTACATGATAATACTAATTTCGATCTAACGATCCACTGAAAATATAAATAGCCTTTCAAAATGATGAGAGTATTTCTTATCCCGCTCACCACGCAGGATAAGTAAAAATCACTACTGATACTCTCACTATTATGAAAAGGAATATATAACGAAGAAGAATGTGAAAAATTAGAGGAAATATCCAAATGGTTAATAAAAATGTCAATTTTGGCAGGAAATTTCTCGTGCTTAAAATAGCAATAGCACTACTGCCAATCAGTTATCAGCCTGTAAGTTTTGCGGAGCAATTTTTAGATGACTCAACCCTTAAAGGGGGGCTTTATTATTGGCAACGAGACCGTTCAAGAAAAGAATTAAACCCGAATAGTCACGAATATAATAAATATGCCGATAATCTTAAACATTCGAGCGTTAATGCCAGTCTCGATTTTTCATCGGGCTATTTTCAGGATGTGATTGGTTTAGATTTAGCGGTATTTACCGCAATTGAATTGTCAAATAGCGGCTCCGCCGCCCCAAATGAAATCGGTTTTAGTGATGCGAAAACCCGCTGGAATGAAAAATGGACGGGTGATCGCAACGGCATCAGTGTTTATAAGGCAGCGGCTAAATTGAAATACGGCCCATTCTGGGGAAGAGGCGGCTATATTCAACCCACGGGGCAAACATTGCTGGCGTCTCACGTGAGTTACATGCCCGGAACTTATCGTGGATTTGAAGTTGGCGCCGCGTTCGACTTCGAACAAAACGGGGCATTGAGTCTGTCTTACATGTGGACTGACCACTACAAAGCGCCTTGGTATCGTGACATGTATAATTTCCGCGAAGCCGATGGAAAAACAGGCATCAGTGACTTGCAATCCATTGGCTTTAAATATGATTTTAAAAACGCGTTGGTGCTGGAAGCCGCATATGGTCAGGCCAAAGACTATATGGATCAATATCTTGGTAAAGTCTCCTATGACGTCCCTGTTGCGGATCGCAAGCTACGGATGTCATATCAATTTTATGGCGCCAAAGACAAGGTATCGGGTGGTGGAATCAATGATGTTTATGATGGTTTAGCCTGGTTGCAAGCCGCTACGCTCGGTTATACCTATGATCAATTTGATTTCCGTCTTGAAGGAACTTATGTCAAAGCAAGAGGTAATCAGGGTTATTTTTTACAACGTATGACACCCGGATATGCAACCTCTAATGGCCGTTTGGATATTTGGTGGGATGGCCGTTCTGACTATAATGCGAATAATGAAAAAGCCGTGTTTGCGGGCGTGATGTATGATTTAAAAAATTGGGATTTAGCCGGTTGGAAAATAGGAACGTCTTATATTTACGGCTGGGATGCAAAACCAAGCACCCATTCCCAATATGCACAAGATGTGAAATTAAAAGAGAGTGCCTGGAATTTCGATATCTTTTATACCATTCAGACAGGAAAGGCAAAGGACACGTTATTTAAATTACACTTTACCAAATATAATAACCATACCGATATTCCAAGTTATGGCGGTGGATACGGTAATATATTTCAGGATGAAAAAGATATTAAATTTATGGTCATGATGCCATTGACTATTTTTTAATGAGAGTATCAATAGTGATTTTTTCTTATCCCGCGCACCGCGCGGGATAAGAAATATTTCTACCATTTTGGAAAGTTATTTATTAAACAATCACGATAGCCGTGACGAATATTTAATTTTTAATATGAATGTATAATTCAGGCCAAATCCAAGTACGAACCCAATTGGTAGCCCCGTGCCAATATTGCCGCTTTTAGTGATTTTGATGTTAATACTTCCAGTTCATCTAACCGTTGATAAGCATATTGGCTCGCCAACAAATCGTTATCAATAAATGCCGGATGGCACATTACTTCAATAGTGTGATATTCCCTTTTTTCTACCTCATCCAATATACTCAGAAACAACTCATCTGATACACCATCGCTGTCACCATAACTGTCATCATAAAACCGCATGCTGAAATAATCTGTACCGCGAGGCAGTTGAACCTCTGCATTTTCGCTGATTAAACCGTGGCCTGCCCGCAGTGCAATGCTCTTTTCACGGGCAAATTCTGCAACCAACGGATAGAGATCCGGGAACATATGAACATGATGATGGCTGTCAATATGACTCGGCCGGCGACCAAAAAGTGTTACAAATTGCGCATATTGGCAAGCCAGCTCTGCCATAATTTCATCAAGAGGCAGTTCCCCTGCTTTCTCAATATCCCATAACCATTTACCCAATACCCCCTCACGAACCAGTGATGGCATCGATGAAAAAGGTTTACCTGCCGTTAATACAAAATGCAGGCCAATTGCCAGTGTCGGATATTCCGCAACTAATTCAGCTGCATGTTCGATATTTGGCATATTCATCATGGCGGTGGTTGAAGTCACAATACCATTACGATGCGCCTCAATAATTCCGTAATTTACGGCTTTCGATAATCCCAAATCATCCGCATTCACAATTAATAAAGGTGCCATATTATTTTTCCATTCAACCGGTTATATATTCTTTTTCATAATAGCAAGAGTACCTTTTCTTATCATTTTGAAAATCTATTTATAGCCTGTTCTTCTTCAAGATGTTTAATGACCTCAGCGAAATTTGGCAAGTGATGTTTATGGGCAATTAACAATTCTTTTGTCATCCGACGTGCATCATTATCGGAATTCACCAGTGGATTAAGATTCATGGCGAGCAGAACATCATTAAAATTACCACTCACGGCTGCTTGGCTTGCCGCAATTTCGAATGCTTTTATTGTATGAATGAGACCTAACACTTTATCATCAAAATGCGTCAATCTTTCATGGGGAATTGCGCCCTCTTTGCCTAATTTACAGGTCATTTCGATGACCCAATCCGCCGGAATATTATTAATATGACCAGAATGTGGAATATTGACATAATGTTCAGTTTGTTTGTCATTGTAAATTGCATTAATGGCTTCACAAGCCGCTTCGGAATAATAAGCTCCGCCACGTAATTCAAGCTGCTTGGGTTTTATATTGAGTTCAGGATCTTGATATAACTTAAAGAGTTCTTTCTCCAACGCTTGAACGATTTGTGCCCGGCTGCCCTCTTTATAAAACTCCGCCATCTCAATAGCTAACATCTCTTTTGTTTTAAAATAATATTGCAGATAAGAGCAAGGTATTAAACGCAATGCACTTAATAACCCTTTATCAAAAGGCAGCCCTGTGATGTTTTTGACAGAGTTTGTGCTTAATGTGTCAGAAATAATGCCATTCAATAGCTCGTCAAAATAAGAAACACCATCAACAAAGATATCCTTAATAAAGACCAAGTGATTTAAACCAAATAGATCAATTGACAGATTATTGTCTTGCGTCAGATTCAGCACATCCTTAATAAACATTGTCATGCCAATAGGCACATTGCAAATCCCAATAAAGCGCTTAAAATTTGTGTGTCGATAGACTGCTTCCGTTACCATTCCCGCCGGATTAGTAAAGTTGATGATCCACGCTTGAGGGCAAATTTCTTCAACATCTTTAATAATGTCGAAAATAACGGGTATCGTACGCAATCCTTTAAATAAACCACCCGCACCATTCGTTTCCTGCCCCAAATAACCATAACGTAATGGGATAGTTTCATCTTTTTCACGTGCTGTTAATAAGCCTACACGCAATTGGGTCGTCACGAAATCAGCATCCTTTAATGCTTCTTTACGATTAAGTGTTTTATATAATTTAATGGGCACATTGGCTTTTTCGATCATTCTCAAACTGAGATCATAAATAATATCCAGTTTTTCTTTACCTTCTTCAATATCGACTAGCCATAATTCACTGATAGGCAGTTCGTCATAACGTTTAATAAACCCTTCAATTAATTCAGGCGTGTAACTACTGCCGCCACCCAAAGTGACAATTTTCAATTTTTGACTCATGGACATTCCAACCTATTTAATTAAAATAACGACGGGATAAGGAAAAATCACGGCTGATACTCTCACTATTATGAAAAGGCATATAACGCCTAAATACCTTCTTATATTGAATAATCAAGATATTGCCTGTAGGTTTTTTCTATATTCGCTCGGTGTTAACGATGTTGCTTCTTTAAATTTCCTCACAAATAAACTTGGGCTGCTATAGCCTGATTCAAATGCAATATCAGTAATTGAAAAGTTAGTTATTTCCAACTGTTTTTTGGCAAAGTTAATGCGAATATCATTAATGATTTGCGTAGGGGTTTTTCCATAATAGCGTTTGGTTGTCCGAGTTAAATATTCTTGAGATTTCCCCGTAATATTAACCATATTCTCTAACGCATTCTCATTAAACATAGCAATTTCATGCATTTCTTCAATCGTATTTTTTAACCATTGTGGCGTATCATCTAACACGTTAATCTCTCTATAGTGACGTAATCGATTGACAACATTAAAAGTAACAATTTCAATAAATTCATTGAATTCGCTGTCGCGGAAGTTTAATGATGCAATCACGGATTCAATATAGGCCATAAATTCATGTTTTAATGGATAAGACTGGGATGACACAAAATATGACGGAAGTAACGGCAGAAAATAACGTTCAAAAAATGATTTCTTGATACCCACATTTAAAATGCGCGTTGCACCAAACTCATAAAAACTTTCATGGTTTGATCCAATAGGCAAAAAGACAAAATCGCCTCGCTCAAGCAATACTTTTCGCCCATTAATACGTTGATAATAACGCCCCGTCAAAACAATCGTATATTCATAATAATCGTGTTGGTGCAGCCCGGTAGCGCTTTCAGTTTTATTATAAATAACCACATGAAAGTCTTTATCGTTGAAGATTTCATTCTCGTAGACCATTTTAATCTCTACCGCAGAGCTGTTTTCATTTATTGTTGGCTGCATCACACACCTCTTTTATTTATTGGTTTATTTTTTTGTGAAGATCAATTAACTCCGCAACAAGTTCGCGCGCCAGCATTGCATTCATCAAGTGATCTTGTGCATGTACCAGTATCAGGCTGACTTTGATTTTTCCTTCTCCCATATCGGCTTCAATCATTTTTGTTTGCACTTTGTGAGCATCGCTTAAAGCCTCTCTGGAATTTTCCATCAACATTTCAGCTTCAATAAAATTACCGGCTTTTGCGCTGCTTAATGCTTTATAAGCGAGACTTCTTGCATTGCCAGAGTTAATAATTAAGCCCATCACAATTTCTTCAAGGCTTTCAGAAGATAGTTCACCACTGCTTTCCACTTTAAACATAGATTTTCCTTTATTGTTTATGCTGGATTTTAGTATTTAAAATTTTAACGCATTTTTAATGTCTTCTTCACTTTCTTCATCTTCAGTAATCAGTTGTGCTTTATTCGCAACGATGACGAAAGGTAAATAGACTAAGGTTGCAACGACCAGATTAAATAGTGCTAAAAGGAGTGCCGAAATATTACCATTAGTATTAAAGAAAGCACCTAACCCTGTCGGCATCGTCCAAGGGCCAATATTCGTGATAGGCGGAATGATCCCCGTATAATAGGCAATTATCGTAATAACCGCCAATATAGGTTGCACCAGAACAAAGGGAATAAATAATACCGGATTCATAATAACGGGTATACCAAATATAATGGGTTCATTAATTTGGAAAATGCCCGCCGGTAAACTCAGTTTTGCAACTTGCCGATAATCTGCACGCCGTGACCCGATAAATATTGCAATAATAAGCCCAAGCGTTGCTCCTGAACCACCGAGGAAAATATACGAATCCAGTAAAGGTTTCGCCCATAAATGAAATGATTTACCCGCTGCAATAGCCGCATCAACCGAACCATATTCGTTATATAATGCAACGTTTTCCAATGCCCAAGGCAACATAATGCCATTATCAAGTGCAGTCAACGCCATCGCACCATGAATACCAAAGAACCAAAGCAATGTGGTGAAAATAACATAAGCCCAGCCAACAACGCCGCCCAAAGAAGCTAATGGCGTTGATACGGTATCAAGAATAAATTGGTGGAAGTTGGTGGAAATACTTGATAATCCCCATGCAGTCATTCCTGCGATTAATAAAATAATAAATCCGGGGATCAGTGCAGAGAAAGAACGGCTAACCGCATGAGGTACGCTATCGGGTAATGTAATGACCCAATGACGGCGAACAATAAAAGTGAATAATTCAGCAACCACAAGGCCGATAATCATGCCTGAAATAATGTTCGCGCCGCCTAACCAATTTGCGCCTATCGCATAATTACCATTAACATCAAAAGGTGTCACTGTCACAAATACCGCAATGGCGATTAACCCAGCCGAAATAGAATCAACTTTGCGTTCTTCTGCCAATCCCATTGAGATAAAGAAAGGTGTCATTAACGACATAATCCCTAATGTTCCGTTATAAACATGACCGCCGATGCCTTTAAAACCATTTAACATTTCTATTGTTTCAGGCGAAACTCGAATACCCAGTGAATAAAAAAAAGACCCTTCACCAAAACTCAAAAATACGTTGTTAATTAAAACAAATAATGCCCCGACTAATACCAGCGGCATCATTCTGATAAAACCATTCTTTATTGCATTTATATGGGGCTGATTCCCCAATTTAACGGCAATGGGAAGTAATATTTTTTCAAAAGAAGCAATTATATTATTCATCGAATATCCTTAGATACTTCAATCACATTTCTTGTTTGTATGAATAAAACAACCATAACAAGTATTAAAATAAAATAAGTTAGCTCGATTTATTTTTAATTAATGCTACTGCCGCTTTTAATACTCCCAGCCCATCAATTTTGCCGTATAGATTGGGGTCAATCACTTCAACAATTTTGTTGGGGAGCAACTTCTTAATATCAGAACATTTCCATGCTATTTGAGGGCCAAGCAGAACAAGATCGGCCTCAGGTCCTTTTTCTGTGACCCATGTTTCAGAAAAAGCGTCAATAATCACAGGAACTTCATATTTTTCAGCTTGCTGCCTCATTTTGGATACTAAAAGCGATGTTGACATTCCCGCTGAACAAAATAGATAAATAAGTTTCTTTTCCATGACAATCCCTCAATGACTGCGTTTATTTTTGATATCGGCCTGATTGACCAGATACCTCGTCGTTTTTTATTTTCCTGGCCTAAATGGCTATCAAAATAGTTGTATTATTCAAGGTTGCTTATGACTGAACAGAGTATACGAAATACAACCTATTTATAATAATTCGCAAGCCTAAAAAATTGTCTCTCATTGACCAGAGACAATGACCCCGTTCACATTTCACGCAAATATGTGATTTATTTAAGGCGCTAATAAATAACATTCCCCCTTTGTCAACAAATATCAGCATATTTCTGTCACTATTTATCGTGAATATGTAAACAATTTCATTACATTCTCGTCATTTTCTTCCTGATAACTCATATCGATCAATTAACTATCAGAACGATATTATCTTGTTTTTTCTCACTAGAGGATGCATGATTAACGCTTTTTAGCCATTAAGGACAGTAGAGAATAAAATGAAATTAAAAATGAAAGCATTATGCGTTTCAGCAATAACCGCCTCTTCTATTATCATCAGCGGCTGTCAGGCCAACGCTGATTCCTATGCAGCAGACGTGTATGACACAGGGCAATTAAATGCGAAACAAGAGACCAAGACTATCAATATCATCTCTGTTCTGCCTGCTAAAGTCGCTGTAGACAACAAATCCAATAAAGAAGCCGCTCAAATGTTTGGCGCCATTCTGGGTGCTGTTGCCGGTGGTATTGCCGGCCATAACGTGGGTTCAGGCTCTGGCGCGGGCACAGCAGCGGGTGCTGCGGGCGGTGGTGCGCTGGGTGCGGCAGCCGGTTCAATGGTAAAAGATAAAGTTATCGTTGGAGGTGTTTCCCTGACGTATAAAGAAGACAATAAAGTCTTCACTTCAACGCAGGTTGGCCGCACATGCCAGTTCGCGCCGGGTGTTGCCGTTGTCATTACGACTAAAACCAATGAAACACGTATCCAGCCTAATGCTGCTTGCCCGGATAAAAAATAATCCGCGGGTGAATTATGATTAAAAAAATTCTTATTTCATCTTTGTTGATCTCTTTATCAACACCGGTTTTTGCTTCTTCACTGCAAGATCAGCTTTCTGCCATTGCTCAGGCAGAAAGTGAAGGTATGGCAGCAGAACAGAAACTAGAGGCTGAGAAACAGGCCAAATCAGAAAAAGCAGAACGAATCGCAAGAGAAAAAAGGCAGCGTGAGGCAACGGCCAGAGCAGAAAAAACCCGTAAGCAGGAAGCGAGCCGGGAAGCGGAAAGACAACGCGTTCTTGCTGAGGCAAAAGCCGATAAAACCCGCGATCAGTCTTATGAAGATGAACTGCGTAAACTTGAACTCGAAGAGAGAAAGCTCGAATTACAACGGCGCGCAGCCCGCGTAAAACGTGAAGACCAGTTTATTGATCAGGAACTGAAAAGAGAAGCGGCGAAAACGGATGTTATCCAGTCAGATGCCGATGCTAATCGCAATTTATCGACAGGGGCTAAATCTTACTTAGAAAGCGAAGGTAAGGCTCAGGAAAAAAAATCCAACCGCTGGTTTAAATAATCACGCGTTGGGTTGGGAATAATTAAGATGTACTGGTAGCTAGCCAGTACATCTTATTTATCGGTAAAAAGATAAAAGAATTAACTCCATGAACCTGACCCGCCGCCGACTCCTGATATAGTGCCGACACCGCCACTTTGAAAATGCCCCAGTAAAGTGCTATGTGCATCAAAGAAAAGCACACTTATATATACAGGGGTTGCATTAAACTCAAAACTGATAGTATCAGAGTAAAGTTTGGTTATATCATCGGTATAAATTGATCCATGCGTATACGCCCCTCCAGGAGTGGCGTATCCCCCTGCATTACCGGTAAAGGTTTTCTTATCCGAAATTGTCGCGATTGAAAACTGTATATAAAAAAATAAGCTTTTTGCAGTACATACAGCCTCATATGCATTGTTATTGCCAAGAATAACCATTTTATTTACGGCATCATCAATGATCTTTGGTTCCAGTTTATCTTTCATATTTTCTTTGAAATTTTTAATAATTTCAGCTGTAATTTTACTTTCTTTTGTTTTGTTCATAATACGCTCTTTATTATCTGACATTATCGGCAGAAATATATATTCAGCACCTTTTAGTTACCGATAAATAATAAATCCATTAATTAAACCATTTTCCTTTTCCGCTACCTAAAAGTTGCAAGAATGACAATGATTCTCCAATAACATGGCCAAGTAAATGACGATTTAAATCATAAAAATGAATATTTGTTTCTAACATTGTTAATGTAAAATTAAAAAATACGGTATCAGTATAAAGTTGTTCTAAATTATCTGTATAAAGACAACCATTCACCTTTTTTTATCGACAATATATTTTGGTTCTTTTGCTTCCCCTATAAAAGCCTTATTACTCTCTGTTTCCACATAAAAAAATAACAAATCAGATTCAGTCTTTATAGAACATCTGACTTTATATTTTCATTCTTCATTTTTCATTTTTCAACTTAATTATTTTATTTACATTTTCATCAATAATATGAGGTTCAAATTCATCTTCCATATTTCGGCTAAAATTCTCAATAAATTCAGGCGTTATTATCTTTGTTTTTTCATAATATGCCTCTTTATTATTTAATATTATCGACAGTAAATTACTGTTATTTTTCTGACATTGAAATGTGTTTATATATCAATCAGCATTCAAAGTGAATCTTATATCTTTCCTTACTACTCAGGAAGATAATCAAACGGATATTTCAAGATGACGGATATATTCGGGTTTATTATATTTTATAACATTTAAATTAAGTTACCATTTCAGTATGGTAAAGTTTCAGGAGTATACTAAATATTATTTCATTCTATTAAAGCGTTTTTTTATATTCTGTCGGATATATTTCAATACCAAATTGCTTTATAAGCACTTTCTTTCCCTGTTCCGTCAAGACTAGCTTCCGGCTGTCAAATTGCCGGATAGCCCATTTTTTCTGCAAGAATAGCTTAAGCAATACCGCGCCCAAAAAGCCACCGAGGTGAAAACAGCGTTCGCTCCAATCAAGGCAGCCGCAGGCGAATTTGCGTTTTGATGGCGCTTCGATGATGTCACCCGCTCCCAAAGACAGTAAAAACGTTTTGCCTTGCGAAGTTAATTGATAATCATCCGTTAGCCAGCCGTGAGCCAGTAAACTGCGATGAATTTTTACGGCGATCTCGCCTGCCATATGGTCATAGCAGGTGCGGAAAAAACGCAGGGATTCGGGTGTGGATGGTTTTATGGTAGATCGTTTTAGGGTAGATCGTTTTCTGGTGGACGAGCTGATCGCGCCGAATATTGCACTGTGGGCAAAACACATCATATTTTCCAGCAATCCGGCCACCTCTTCACTCTCAATCTGAAAATAACGATATCGCCCCTGCTTAATACAATTCACTAAATTTTGCTCAACCAAGCGGTTTAAATGCGCACTGGCGGTAGAAGGGGCGATATCAGCAGCAACGCTTAATTCAGTGGCAGTATAAGCGCGGCCGTCCATCAGCAGAAAGAGCATCTGTGTCCGGCTGTTATCCGCTAATAATGCGGCAATTTCGGTGACTTTTTGCTCAAGGTTAGATTCGTGCATATTGTATTATCTTATTGTGATTATTAATATTTCTGCTTCGTTGGGTTGAAAGTTTATTTATTCAGAATTAACTGAATACTTTATTCCATATATTATACGCCTGCTATTTCCAGAAAAACGCATTAGGTTATAACATGCTGGATCTACTGATGGCAATATTACGTTTGTCGGTGACAAAGGATTATAGTATTCTGAAAGAGAAAAAAATTTACCTTTAGCTCTCCATTTAAGCATTTTTATATTCCATTCTAAAGGATACTGATGTGATTGGCAGACTATATTTGCCCAAGGATCACATATCCAAGCTTCTGAATTGATATTTTTTTGAAATATATTTGGTAGTTGATTGCGATTAAAATGATAATTAGCTAGCATCAAAAAAGTATGACCAAAATTAGATTCGGCTCTATTAGACATAATTCCAACAGCTAAAATAGAAAATTTGTCACTGTATATATCAGCAATTCTTTCCATTCTTTCTCTTAATAATTCGAATGCTTTTACCGCATATTGATCACAATTTCCGGCATGATTAATTTCTCCTTGAACTCTTAAGATAACATTACTTATTTCACATGGTTTTTTTCTTAATCTTGATTCTTGATATGTTTTATTGATTAATGATTTCCTTTCATTAATTGCTTTTATTGAATAAAAATTTCTTTTTGTTTCTTTTACTCTGGAGAGATCTGGGTATATTTTGTTTCCTGATTTAAGATTAAAAAACCTTCTCGATTCCCTTAATACTTCTTCAAGAATATCTTTTATAGATTCAGACATATGTTTATCCTATAATAAATACCTTTTCATAATGGCGAGAGTATTCGTTGTGATGCTTCCTTGCCCCGCGCGGGGTAAGGATTACTCCTACTAATTTGAAAAATTATTTATAAAAAAAAGAAGTGAAATAAATTATTTTAATATTAGTGTAATTAAACTTTTTAAAAATGATTATTACCATCCAAATTCATATAATATACCCCTTGTCGTTCAAGGAGTATATTAAAATATATAGGTTCTATATCGCCCTCACTCAGAGGGAGATATAGAGGTATTGACAGGGATTACTTTGTTTATTAACCGATTTTTTTAGCTGACTTTTCCTTATTCATTTATTTCTCTATAGTCATTCCTTTCTTTACCCATAAATAATAACTGGCTGTCAGTAAGGCGATCCACACAACGCCGACATACAGTGCAACACGGGTATCAGGGAAATAGCCCAACACGATGATGATAAATGCCATAAAGGCAATCGCCAGAATCGGCGCTATCGGCCATAACGGAACCGGGAATTTAAGCTGTTTCGCTTCTTCCTCAGACATTTTTCGGCGCATGATATATTGTGACAACAAAATCATCAGCCAAACCCAGACAGTGGCGAAAGTGGCAATGGACGCAATAATCGCAAAGACTTTGCCGGGCAGCCAGTAATTCAACGCCACGCCAATCAACAGGATAGCGGTCATTGCCAGCACCGTGATCCACGGCACGCCGTTTTGCGTCACTTTGGTGAAAGAGTGAGGAGCCTGTTTATCCTGCGCCATACCATACATCATGCGCCCGGCACCAAAAATATCACTGTTAATGGCTGAAATTGCCGCCGTAATCACCACGATATTCAGGACATTCGCCGCATAATCGAATTTCAGGCTGGAGAATATTTGCACAAACGGGCTGCCGTTCTGACCGACTTGATTCCACGGATAAATGCACATCAGTACAAACAGAGTCAGCACATAAAACAGCAGAATGCGCAACGGCACTGCATTGATGGCGCGAGGGATGGACAGTATCGGGTTTCTCGCCTCACTGGCGGTAATACCGATCACTTCAATGCCACCAAATGCAAACATGACCACGGTAAATGAGGCAATCACGCCGGCAACGCCATTCGGCATAAAACCACCGTGTTCCCACAGGTTTGATATTCCTGTCGCGTGCCCGGCTTCCTGACCAAATCCGAACATCATAATGGCAAGGCCACCGATAATCATGGCGATAATAGCCGCCACTTTAATGATGGAAAGCCAGAACTCCATTTCACCGAATACTTTGACGTTACACAGATTTATCGCCCCGATGAAAAAGACGATCCCCAGCACCCAGATCCACTGTTCGACATGCGGAAACCACAGCCCCATATAAAGACCAAATGCCGTGACATCCGCCAGACAGACAACCAACATTTCAAATACATAAGTCCAGCCGGTCAGAAAACCCGCCAATGGTCCCAGATAGTGGCTGGCGTAATGGGAGAAAGAACCCGGCGCAGGGTTATTAACAGCCATTTCCCCCAATGCCCGCATGACCATAAAAACGGCAGCGCCACCAATGGCGTATGCCAGTAATACCGCAGGCCCTGCCGCCTGAATGGCGGCCGCAGAACCATAAAACAGCCCGGTGCCAATTGCCGATCCCAATGCCATAAACCGGATATGACGAACGCTTAACCCACGCTTGAGTTGTGACGTGTTTTGCATGATTTATCCCTATTTCTTTTATTATTAAATGTGAAAGATAAATACAACGATATCCCCCATCGTTTTTCGACTGACAATTTGTTAACCGTGCCTTGAAATCAGGCAAGAACAAGGCCGGGGAAACCGGCCTGAGAATAAGTTAGTTGATGTGGCCTTTCAGGATATTATCAACCGACAGGGTTTTATTTGCTGATACCAGTATTTTATTCGCCGGTAACAGCGTAGAAAGTTTTTGCTCTGCCAGCAACTGAATAGCCATGTCAATATCAGGGGCGAAAAAGCGATCTTTATCATAATGAGACACTTTTTCACGCAGAATATGGCGGGCTTTTTCCAGTATCGGGCTGCTTTTTAAGCCTTCGCGGAAATCAATGCCCTGACAGGCTGTCAGCCATTCGATAGCCAGAATTCCCCGCACGTTATCCGCCATTTCCCACAACCGACGGCCTGCTGCCGGCGCCATGGATACATGGTCTTCCTGATTGGCTGAGGTTGGCAGGCTATCAACGCTGGAAGGATGCGCCAGTGCTTTGTTTTCACTCGCCAGCGCCGCCGCTGTGACCTGAGCAATCATGAAACCGGAATTCACGCCGCTGTTTTTAACCAGAAACGGCGGTAGCTGGGACATATTGCTGTCCATCAGCAAGGCCACCCGCCGCTCTGACAATGCGCCGATTTCTGCCAGCGCGATAGCCAGATTATCCGATGCCATCGCAACCGGTTCGGCATGGAAATTACCGCCAGAAATCACTTCATCCTGTTCGGTAAACACCAGTGGATTATCGGAAACGGCATTGGCTTCAACCATGATGACATCCGCTGCATGGCGGATTTGCGTCAGGCAAGCGCCCATGACCTGCGGCTGGCAACGTAATGAATAGGGATCCTGAACTTTCGCGCAATTTTCATGAGAGGCAGAAAGGCCACTTTGCTCTTCCAAGACGTAACGGTATAACGCTGCAACATCTATTTGCCCCTGTTGCCCGCGAACTTCATGAACACGCGCATCAAAAGGCTTACGGGAACCCAGTGCCGCTTCCACAGACAACGCGCCGCAAACCACGGCTGATGACAGCAATTCTTCCGCAGCAAATAAGCCTTTCAAGGCAAAGGCCGTTGAGGTTTGTGTGCCGTTCAGCAGCGCTAACCCTTCTTTCGCCACCAGCGTAATGGGCTGAAGACCGGCTTTTGCCAGCGCTTGCGTTGCCGGTAACCATTCACCACGGTAACGGGCTTTTCCTTCTCCCAGCAATAACAGGCTCATATGGGCCAATGGCGCCAAATCACCGGAAGCCCCCACAGAGCCTTTGCTTGGAATACAAGGGTAAACTTCAGCATTCACCAGTGTCACCAATGCCTGAATAACCTGTAAACGAATGCCGGAATAACCCCGCGCCAGACTGTTGATTTTCAGGACCATAATCAGCCGGACGATTTCATCCGCTAAAGGCTCGCCCACACCCGCCGCATGTGACATCACGATAGCCCGTTGCAGCTCTTCTAAATCCTGCGCGGCAATGCGGGTATTTGCCAGTAAACCGAAGCCGGTATTAATGCCGTAAGCGGTCCTGTTTTCGCTGATAATGCGATTAACACATTCGACACTGCTTTCAATCGCCGGGAAACATTGGGTATCCAACGTGACGTGTACCGGATGCAGGTAAACGTGGCGTAACTCATCAAGCGTCATTTTCCCCGGATGAATGGTGATCTGTTTCATAGCAATAACACTCCTTATTTGGTTTCTGACGCTGATTTTTTGACTGAATTTTTTTCTTCTGAACGTTTGTCTGATCGGACGTTGAGCATGGGCAGGTTTAATCCCTGTTCTTTCGCACACTGAATCGCCAGTTCATAACCTGCATCAGCATGACGCATAACCCCCGTGGCCGGGTCATTATGCAGTACCCGTGCAATGCGCTCTGCGGCTTCAGCAGAACCATCACAGACAATCACCATGCCTGAATGCTGGGAGAATCCCATGCCGACACCGCCGCCATGATGCAGTGATACCCATGTTGCACCGCTTGCGGTGTTCAGCAACGCATTCAGTAATGGCCAGTCAGAAACGGCATCAGAACCGTCTTTCATCGATTCGGTTTCACGGTTAGGGCTGGCGACGGAGCCTGAATCCAGATGGTCACGCCCAATCACGATTGGCGCTGACAACTCACCACGGCGAACCATTTCATTGAATGCCAAACCTAATTTTGCGCGATCACCCAAACCTACCCAGCAAATGCGGGCTGGCAGCCCCTGAAAACTGATGCGTTCCCGTGCCATATCCAGCCAATGATGTAAATGGGTATCATCCGGCAGCAGTTCTTTCACTTTGGCATCGGTTTTGTAGATATCTTCTGGATCGCCGGAAAGCGCTGCCCAACGGAATGGGCCAATCCCGCGACAAAAGAGGGGACGAATATAGGCAGGAACGAAGCCGGGGAAATCAAAGGCATTTTCAACGCCCATTTCTTTCGCCATCTGGCGGATGTTATTGCCGTAATCAAAAGTCGGAATGCCCTGTTTTTGGAATGCCAGCATCGCTTCAACGTGCTTCGCCATTGAGGCTTTTGCCGCCTGAATGACCTCTTCCGGGTCGGTTTCGGCGCGATGACAATATTCTTCCCATGCCCAGCCTATCGGCAGGTAACCGTGTAACGGATCATGGGCGCTGGTTTGGTCAGTGACCATATCAGGGCGAACGCCACGGCGAGCCAGCTCCGGTAGAATTTCGGCGGCATTGCCACACAGCGCGACAGATACGGCCTTGCCCTCTTGGGTGTAACGGGCAATACGCGCCAGCGCATCATCCAAATCTGTGGCCTGCTCATCCACATATTTCGTCCGCAGGCGGAAGTCAATGCGGCTTTGCTGGCACTCAATATTCAGCGAGGAAGCACCCGCTAATGTTGCAGCAAGCGGTTGTGCGCCTCCCATGCCGCCTAAACCAGCGGTTAATACCCAACGGCCGGTTAAATCGCCGTTGTAGTGTTGGCGTCCGGCTTCAACAAAGGTTTCATAAGTGCCTTGTACGATGCCTTGGCTGCCGATGTAGATCCAGCTTCCGGCGGTCATCTGACCATACATTGCCAGCCCTTTGGCATCCAGCTCATTAAAGTGTTCCCAAGTTGCCCAATGTGGCACCAGATTCGAGTTGGCAATTAATACACGGGGGGCATTTTCGTGGGTTTTGAAAACACCAACAGGTTTACCGGATTGCACCAGTAATGTTTCGTCATTCTCCAGATTTTTTAGGGTTTCGACGATTTTCTCATAGCTTTCCCAATTTCTGGCCGCACGACCGATACCGCCATAAACGACCAATTCATGGGGATTTTCTGCGACGTCAGGATCAAGATTATTCATTAGCATACGAAGCGGTGCTTCCGTCAACCAACTTTTTGCTGTGAGTTGTGTTCCTCTGGGGGCACGGATGACCGCGTTACTGAATTTATTATTTTGCCTTGTCACGGTTTTTTCCTTTTTTATCTTTATGAAAGGTTAAAGATATAGTTGTATATACATGTACATTCAATAGGCAAAAATGTGACGAAGATAAAGTCAATAATTTTGTTTTTTCCTTTTTTCATTAATATCAACATGATATTGATGACTTATTTTGAACCGGCGGGCGGGGGTTTTTGCTGATTCTGTGTTTTTAGTCACATTTTCTTTACATTGCCATCACAGCCTATTCCTGTCTCCTCTTGTGCGCAAGGCAAAGAGGAGAGCTGTTGATGTCACAATGACAATGAATATGCTAATTCAGCATCAATCATATACTCGGTATCAGGAAGTGAAGTGCCCTTTCAGCTTATAACGGTGACCGGGGAATAATAATTTAGCGCTGGAAACAATATATTCTTTCGACCAAGTTCTCCGACTGATTAACAGACAGGCGCTGTTTTCCGTTATTTGCAACAAACGGCAAGAGCGGGCATCGCCTGCAACGGCTTCCACAATATGTTCTCCTTCTGTCAGCGGTGCGACTCTGGATAAATAGTCATGGGCAGTTTGCCGGCTGAAATCTTGTTGCAGGTATTCGGGCGCCGCCAATGCGTTCACATAACGATCTTCGATTTGCACAGGAAGCCCATTTTCATAATGGACGATAATCGAGTGATAAATCAGTGTGCCAGTGGCGATCTCCAACTCTGCTGCCTGAGTCATATTGGCACGCACTTCTGCCAGTTTCAGGACCTTACAACTGTGCCGGTGGTCGCGTGCCGAAATTTCATCCGCAATACTATGAATTTCAAACAGGGCAGATTGCCCTTTAGGTTCTGACACAAATGATCCGACGCCTTGTAAGCGGAATAAAAACCCTTCTGCGGTCAGCTCCCGTAACGCCCTGTTAGCAGTCATACGACTACAGTTAAATGTTTTGACCAATTCAGACTCTGAAGGAATTCGGTCATGGGCTTTCCATTCCCCTGTATAGATTTTCTCAACAATGGTCTGTTTCACTTTTGCGTACAGAGGCACGGGTTTTGTTGTTTTATCTGATAAATCAGTAGACATGATTAATTCCTGCTATTTTGCACCCTGCGGGCTTCGGGTTATCCGTTCCACCAATGAACCACTTGCCATGCAAGGCGCGCCGCGGTTTTTCCGCCCATTCCCTGAATATCATACAGTGGGTTAAGTTCGACCAAATCAACGGCCTGAAGTTTTCCGCTCAGGCAGACAGGCTCGATCAGCGCCAACAAACGTTCCAGCGGAACACCCAACGCTGCCGGGGCTGAAACCGATGGCATTTGCCACATGGGTAACACATCCAAATCAATCGTCATGTAAACAATATCAACCTGATCGATAACATCCTGTAGTTGTTGCTGCACCTTACCCAGCATCAATTCAGAACAGTGGGTATCCCAAATAATCCTGACATTGAGATGTTTCGCTTCATCCAGCAAAGCCTGTGTATTCGACGCTCGACTTGCCCCGATACATGTGTAATCAAATGGACGCTGTTGTTGATGACAGAAATCCGCGAGCTGACGAAAAGGCGTACCTGATGTGGCTTGCGGTGCATTACGCAGATCCAGATGCGCATCGAAATTGATGATCCCGACGCGCTGGGTTGGAAATGCACGATAGATGCCCATGCCATGAGCGAAAGCGGTTTCATGCCCGCCGCCCAGAATAAGTGTCCGCAGTTTCTGCGTCTGACAGCGATAAACCGCATCACTCAGGGCGTTTTGGGCTTCACTTAACTGCCCGGCATTGGCGCGGATGTTCCCCAACTCCACCAGCCACTCATGTCCGTCATGGCTTGCCATATTTGCCAGTGACTGGCGCAAATATTCGGGTCCGAGCTTAGCGCCCGGCCGCCCCTGATTAAGTTTCACCCCTTCATCACATTCAAACCCCAACAACGCAATATGGTTCGGGAATTGTTCCGGGACGAAACTATCAGGCTGTTTTATTGTCTGAAAAATGCGCAGCGCGTTATTGGCTTCTGCCAGATCATTGCGCCCTTGCCAGATGTTTTCGGAAACTAAGTGCCATAAATTCATGTGATATCCTCCTGTGTTCTTTATCATTTTGCTTTGTTATACATGATTGGCATGATGCGAAATCACGCCACGATAAACCCGGTAAACTAATGGGTTACGCCCAAGTTCGTATAATATCTCGACAGGTTCCTGTGCATCCCAGACAACAAAATCCGCCATATAACCTGCGACCAGCTGGCCGTGACTCGCTGAGCGCCCTAATGCCTGTGCTGCATGAATGGTGACGCCCTGCCATGTTTCTTCCGGCGTTAGGCCAAACTGAACGCAAGCCATATTCATCATCATGCGCAAAGAGGTAAAAGGACTGGTGCCCGGATTAAAATCGGTTGAAATCGCCATCGGTACGCGATATTGGCGCAATAAAGTGATCGGCGGGCGCTGTGTTTCTTTCAGGAAATAAAAGGCACCCGGTAATAAAACCGCCACGGTTTCACTATGGCTGATGGCTGAAACCCCTTTTTCATCCAGATATTCGATATGATCAACCGATAACCCGTGATAGCCCGCCACCAGTTCGCTGCCGCCCAAATTGGAAAGTTGCTCGACATGCCCTTTAACGGGAATGTTCAGTTTTTTAGCGCTATCGAAGACACGTTTGGTCTGTTCAAGACTAAAACCAACGGTTTCGCAGAATACATCGACAGATTCAAACAGTTGTTTTTGCCAAAGCGCGGGAAGAATGGTGTTGCAGACGAAATCGATATAAGCATCAGGATTGTGCTGGTACTCAGGGGGAACTGCGTGGGCGGAAAGCAATGTCGGGCTGATTTCAATCGGGTTTTTTTGCCCTAATGCCTGAATGACACGCAGTTGTTTCTCTTCATTTTCCAGATCCAATCCATAACCGGATTTCATCTCGATGGTTGTCACACCTTCAGCAATCAAAGCATTGAGCCGTTTTTGCGCTGCCGTTTCTAGCTGCTGGGCTGAGCTTTCTCGTGTCGCATTGACGGTAGAATTGATTCCTCCGCCTTTGGCACTGATTTCGGCATAAGAAACACCATTCAGGCGCTGTTCCCATTCCGATGCCCGATTGCCACCAAAAACTAAATGCGTGTGGCAATCGATCAGGCCGGGAGTGATTAATCGCTGCCCTGCATCAATCACTTTACAATGGTTGGCGGGAACTTTTTCCGTTGGCAAAACCGCCAGAATTTTGCCCTCCCTGACGATCAAATCATGCTGCTCCAGAATGCCATAGTTATGCTTACCCTCTGCATTACTGATCGTTGGGTTCATGGTGGCGAGCCTGCCGTTACACCAGATAATATCGCTATCTTTCAGTTCAATATCTTGCAATTTAATTGACACTCGTTTCTCTCCGTTACTTTTTTCTTGTTAATGTCAGCTTGTATATACATTTATTTTATAACCAAAAAATTTTGTCAATTTATTTTATAAATAAGTGGGAGAACGGTGGTTTTTTGACGTTAGCAATTGAAAAAGCCATCCACCGTTTTTTCCGTATTCAAAAGAGATTAAACACGGGTGAATTAAATTGACGGATGCAATAAATATCCATCAAATAGTTATGGTTATATGGTGTAATAACATTTAAGCAAAATGATAAAAAATCAGGTACACTTGCCAAAAGTTGTTAATAAATTAGTCGGTAATGAAGAAGAAAATAACATTAAATGAAGAAGACATTAGTCTGTTTAGAACATCAGTCGCTGGAACTCGTCAGGTTACCCAAGATAAGGTTTTACATTCTCCCAAAAGAAAAAAAATCAGCCAAGTTGCACCTGAACGCCTGATACAAGAACAGGTTGATGCCAGTTACTATTTTTCTGATGAATTCCAGCCCAATCTTGATATGGATGGCCCGGCTCGCTATGTGCGTGAAGGTGCCAACCATTATGAATTGAAGAAATTGCGGCGGGGAGATTATTCTCCTGAACTTTTTTTGGATTTACACGGATTAACCCAGTCACAGGCTAAACAGGAAATTGGCGCATTGATCGCAGCTTGTCGTCGTGAACATGTCTATTGCGCCTGCATTATGCATGGTTACGGTAAACATATTCTCAAACAGCAAACACCATTATGGCTCGCCCAACATCCTGATATTATTGCTTTTCATCAGGCACCCAAAGAATGGGGAGGAAGCGCTGCATTGCTTATTCTGGTCGAGCAGGATGACTTTATACAGCGCTAATATACGCGTCGCCTTTCAAGACTCGAAATCCATAGGGTATAAGCTTTCGCTATTTTGCTAATTTAATTGCGCCGGAGAGGTTTGCCATAACAGGCAGCCTTTCTGGGTCTGCGTATCCAACTCGACACAAGCAATACCTGACGTGGTAAACATAGGTGGCGCTTGCGCGGGGCAAAGTTCAGAGACCAAATAACCCACCAAAGGCAGATGCGACACTAACAGCACCGCTTTTTTCCCCTGCTCTGCCAAAACATGTAAGTAACTCGCGACCAGTGCGACATTACCCGATGGCGTTAGCTCGTTTAGCACTTCTTTGCTGTCAGGGAGTGCCAGATTCTCACGAACAACGTTTAACGTTTGCACGGCACGAATGTAAGGGCTGACTAAAACATGATCTATACCAGACTCGATATCAGGCAACTGCCGTGAAAGCCAATGCGCCATTTTCTCTGATTCCTGACAACCACGTTGAGTCAATTCTCGCGTTACATCGCTGACTGAATCAAAAGCCGCATCACCATGACGCATAATAAAAACGTACATAATTCACCATTGAGTTTTACCCGTTGTCTTTCAAGCTGCCTCTTCGTTGGCTTCGCTCGCTCCCCCCAATCGCCGTGTTTTTATAAACATACGGTTATCTATGCTCAGGGAATTATGAGAGACTTCCTGCCTCTCACCGAAGGCCAGCCTACTGTTGTTCAAATTCGTTCCCGCCGAATTTGTTACTCACTTGCAGCAAGCGATGCAACTCGAAATCCATAGGGTATAGATTATTAACCTGATTTTATTATTTTTTCTTATGTAACCAAAATGTTTTATATTTTTTGATTAATCTATTGTTTTAAGAAAATAACTATTCTTGGTTTATTGATTATTATTTTTTCCACTCAAATAAGGAGTAAATATATTCTAATAATAAGAAACAATTCTATATTATTATGAAAATCGGCCCTTTGATTAATAGAGCCGATATAATGAATCTTATAAGTGCGATAACTTACTGATAGAACTTTTTATTCTGTTCAGCCATTTGGATTAGATATTCACAAGGCGCAAATCTTTCTCCGTTCTGCCGCTCCAGATAACGCAAAATATCCACCACTTTACTACTGCCAAGTTTGTCCATATAACGGAATGGCCCTCCCAAAAATGGCGGGAAACCGATGCCAAACACCGCACCAATATCACCATCACGAGGGCTGCGGATAATGCCTTCTTCCAGACAGCGGGCAGCTTCATTCAGCATCAGCATTAAACAGCGCTGGGCGATGTCTGACGATGACATTTTGGCATTAGGCTTAATTTTTAACAGGGTATAAATAGCCGGATCAGCCTCTTTTTTACGATTTTTTCCAAACAGCCAAATTTTATTCTTTTTGGTTTCATAGGAATAAAAACCACGACCGTTCTTCTTGCCTTTACGATTGTCATTTAAGACGGCGCTCAAAACTGCCGGGGCAGCGAATCGATTTCCTAATTGTTCCACCAAAACAGGAATAATTTTGGTGCCAACATCAATGCCGACTTCATCCAACAAATTGATTGGCCCAATCGGGAAACCAAAATCGACTAATGCTTTGTCAATATGTTCAACCGGTTCACCTTCCAGCAGGCAATAACCCGCTTCATTGATGTACGGAGATAAAATTCGGTTAACATAAAACCCGGCTTTATCGCCCACAACAATGGCTGTCTTACCCTGCTTTTTCGCCAGCGCTACTGCGGTCGCAATCGTTTTTTCACTGGTTCCTGCATGTGGAATCACCTCTACCAGTGGCATTTTATCGACAGGGCTGAAATAGTGAAGACCGATGACATTCTCCGGCCGCTTCGCAATTTCTGCAATTTGGTGAATGGGCAATGAAGACGTGTTAGAAGCAAAAACAGTTTCAGGTTTTGCATGAGCTTCAATTTCCGAAACCATTTTGCGTTTCAGCGCCAAATCCTCAAATACCGCTTCAACCACAATATCAGTTTGCTTAAAGCCACTATAATCCGTTGTACCAGAAAGCAGGGACATCTGGCGAGAACGCTCCGAAGACTTCAAACGCCCTTTTGCTACGCGCTTAGAGAGCAGATCCCAAGTATATTTCAGCGCCTGATTAATTCCTTTATCATTAATATCTTTGATCCGGGCAGGCAAATGACCTCGGGTAGCGGTAACATTAGCAATGCCACCGCCCATCAAACCACCACCTAAGATACCAACGTGTTTAATGTTAGCCGGTTGTTCTGAAGATCCGGTTTCGTTTTTCAACGAAGTGGCGGCGAAAAACAGGCTGCGTAAAGCTGCCGATTCCGGCGTCATCGCTAATTCACCAAATGCTTTGGCTTCCGCCTGAAAACCCGCATTTTGTCCTTTCTCCAGCCCGATGCGAATCACATCAATAATCCGTTCAGCGGCCGGATAATGGCCGTGCGTTTTTGCCCGTGTCTTTTTCTGAACCATCTGGAACAAGAGTGGCCTGCCAAGAGAACTTGCCAAAAGACGCTGTGACCATGCTAATGGTTTGCGTTTGGCAATGCCTTTTACCCCTTTCTTGACATATTGAACAGCCACATCCAACAAAATATCTAACGGCACGGCATCATCGACAACACCCAGACGTTTTGCCTGCTTTGCTTTAAGCTGGCGGCCTGTCAGTACCATGTCCAATGCCGAACTGACGCCGATTAAGCGAGGCAACCGCTGAGTCCCCCCCGAACCGGGTAATAGCCCAAGCTGAACTTCCGGTAAACCAAGCCGGGTTTTGTCATCCAGAGAGCAAACCCGTGCATGACAGGCTAAGGCTAACTCCAGCCCTCCCCCTAAACATGCGCCATGAATGGCGGCAACGATGGGTAAAGAATAATCGGCAATCCGGTTGAATAATTCCTGACCTTTTACTGCCAATTCCGTGGCTTCTTGGGCAGTCTGGCAACCAGCAATCATGGTGATATCTGCACCCGCGATAAAGGTATCTGGCTTACCGGAGATAATGACTAAACCTTTCAGACCCGAAACCGATTGTGCTTTTTCAAAAACAGTCAAAAACTGTTCAGCAAATTCTGCTTTCAGTGTGTTGACCTTCTCACCCGGTACATCAATTGTAATGACGCCAATTTTGTCGTCTCTGACAGAAAAACCGAATACCGATTGTGTTTCTGGTATTGCACTCGTTTCTGATATAGATAGCATCGCTGACATTGTCTCTTTTTCATCCTGAGCCATTATTCTACCTCCAATATCATCGCTGCACCCAATCCACCCGCAGCACAGGCTGTCGTCAACCCAAGCCCACCACCACGGCGCCGTAACTCATTCAAAGTCTGTGTCACCATTCTGGCTCCGGTGGCAGCAAAGGGATGACCATAAGCAATTGAGCCTCCCAACACATTGAATTTATCCATATCCACCTCGCCAATGGCCTGTGAACGCCCTAATTTCTCACGGGCAAATTTATCACTGGCAAACATTTTTAAATTCGCTAAGGTTTGTGCGGCAAAGGCTTCGTGCATATCAATAAGGGAAAGATCATTCAGAGTGATTCCGGCTCTATCCAGCGCCAGCGGAGCTGCATAAGATGGCCCTAATAGCATATCCTGCCAAACATCAATGGCCGAAAACGCATAGCTACGCAAATACCCCAACGGAGTCATGCCCAGCGCTTTGGCAGCGGATTCATTCATCAAAATAACAGCGGCAGCACCATCAGTCAGTGGCGTACTATTGGCGGCAGTCACCGAGCCGTATTTGCGATCAAAAGCAGGACGTAATTTTGCATAAGAAGCCAATTCTGAATTTCGCCGAATATTGTTATCTTCCAGCAAACATTCACGATATGGCGGAAAATGAGCCGAAATTACCTCATCACGTAATAAACCTTTTTCCCAGGCTTTCGCGGCCAAGACGTGGGAACGATGAGCCAACTCATCCTGCGCTGCGCGGCTAATCTGGTAAGTCTTCGCCATCTGCTCAGCAGTATCGCCCATACGCAGCCCGGTTGAATATTCAGCAACTGCTGGAGATACCGGAAATAAATCCTTTAATTTAAGCTTACTCAATAAATTAAGGCGCTGTGAAAGGCTTTTGGCCTTGTTCATATCAACCAGAGTGCGGGCTAACGATTTCGTTACTCCGATGGGTAATACAGAGGAAGAATCAGCACCGCCGGCAATTCCTACATTGATTGTTCCCGCCATAATGCTTTCTGCCACATTCGCGATTGCTTGAAAGCTCGTCGCACAGGCGCGGGAAACACTGTAAGCGTCTGTGCTGACGCTTAAACCGGCACCCAATACAATTTCCCGTGCAATATTCGGCGCTTCCGGCATTTGAACAACCTGCCCAAAAACCAATTGGTCGACCTTCTCTGGTGGCAATCCACTTCTGATGACCAACTCACTGACAACAGCTTTTCCCAAATCAACAGCCGGAATACCGTGGTAGTTCGTTGCCTGTTTTGCAAAAGGAAGGCGCAACCCATTGACAATCGCCACCCGCTCCTTCTGTTGTGCCACTTTTGTTGAAGAACGACTCATAGCAACTCCTGCAATCATCATTAACTATATCAATTGATTAAAAATATTTACCGCCTCATAAGAGGTCTGACCTGACCGAGCATTGTTAACGCAATGTTGGAAAATAGCAAACAGGAATAAATTAAAAATGCGAGCAAGCGCAACTTTAATATATTTATCGTTTACGCAATTTTCACAAGTAATATGCGAGAAAAAGATGAAAAAACAACGGGTAATTACAACGATTAACAATTTTTCTCTCCACCGTTTCGATTATTTTAGCCCACAGTGGAGAAGCGAATATCTAAAAAAATACTAACGTAACCCTAGCTGAAATATCATAGCTTCTGCCTGACAACTAAACTTAAACTCTACTGTCAATTGTACTTTCCCATCAATTTCTTCTGTCTTATCTTTGATTGTGCAAGGTGCAGACTCTACGGATTTTGCCTTTTTAGTCAATACATTAAGCATTTCTTTTGCTTCCTGAACACTGGCAAACAGCTGTTGGTAAGAGGCTGTTTTATCTTCATTATCAATCACCATACCCACATCAACACAGCAGCAGGCAGACGTTTCCTCTACACTTTTTTCTACACTACAACGTTTTATTGTATCAATCATTTTATTTCTCCGACGATGAAAATCACAGCCAATTTTACGTTGACTTTTTCTTGAATAACCAGTGATTACACTGCCTGATATTATTTATTTCACTATTTATTGATCTCAATACGCTTCTTGATTTTTGTTTATGAACTGTTAAGACAGATGCCTATTTTTTGTTAACTAAATCGCATTTCAATAATCAATTTCGTCATATTTTGAAAACATTCTTGCAACACATGGCGATATCAGGCCTATACTTCCTACTGGTCTGATTTGTCAGTGTGATAAAGCGACTCTACAATCCCGCGCTCTCAGCTACTTGAGTAGCATGTTAAATAATAATTAAACAATGAGGGTTTTGGTTATGAACCAAAAAAACCTATTTAAACATTCAACATTAGCAGTGGCAGTAACAGTGGCAGTAATATCATCCAATGCTAATGCTGCAGGTTTCCAATTGAATGAATATTCAGTATCAGGGTTAGGCCGTGCATATTCTGGCGCAGGTGTTGTCGCAGAAGATGCTTCTGAGGGGAGTCGTAACCCCGCTGCAATGACGCTATTTAACAGCCCGACATTTTCCAGCGGCCTGATTTACGTTAAACCAAGTGTTGATATCACTGGCAAATCTCCTGTTACTCAAGCTAGTACTAATGCAAGTAATATTGCGCCACATGCTTTTATACCAAACCTGCATTTTATCACTCCACTTACTGACCAATGGTTTGTCGGCGCATCCGTCACAAGTAACTTTGGTTTATCCACAGAATTCAGTAATAACTATACTGCCGGCTCAATTGGTGGGAAAACTTCACTGAAGACAATGAACCTGAATTTGGCGGGCGCGTATAAATTCAATGACCATTTTAGTTTTGGTCTGGGTTTTAATGCTGTTCATGCTGATGCTGAAATCGTGCGTCATATGGGCGAAATTGGGCCAATCCTATCAAAAAGGGCTCAGCAACTTATTCCAACGTTTAAAGGCATTCCTTCAACGGCAGAAGCTGCACGTTTGGAAGGTAAAGATTGGGGTTATGGTTGGAATGCCGGTCTTTTGTACCAGTTTGATGAAAATAACCGCTATAGCTTAACTTACCGTTCAAAAGTTAACGTGAAGTTTAAAAACGGTGATTACAGCAATGAACTGCCTAACCTTCCTCCTGTTCCGGCATACGACTTTCCTGGCATAAATGGCCTTGAAGGAAAAACCATCGGGGGTACATTGGATCTGAATCTGCCTGATATGTGGGAAATTTCCGGTTATAACCGGGTAGATCCTCAATGGGCGATCCACTATAGCTTCCTTTACACTGGCTGGAATAAATTCCAAGAGTTAAGAGGCAAATCTAAAAACGGTGGTCAAGATTTGTTTGAAAAACATGAAGGTTTCCGCAACGCTTACCGTATTTCACTGGGCACCACTTACTACTACGACAATAACTGGACATTCCGTACCGGTGTTGCTTTCGATGAAAGCCCAGTCCCAGCACAAAATCGTTCTATCTCTATTCCGGACCAAAATCGTTTCTGGTTAAGTGCCGGAACGACTTACGCCTTTAATAAAGATGCTTCCATCGATGCTGGTATCTCTTATATGAAAGGTAAAAAAGTGCATGTAAGTGAACAGTTACCACAAGATATCCAAAAACTGGGAATTACCGCACCTTATGAATTCGAATCCAAAGGCACTGCATGGCTGTTTGGTGTAGGTTTTAACTACAGATTCTAATCATCCTTACTGATCTAAAAAAGGATAGCTTCAGCTATCCTTTTTTTATTTCTACCAAAATTTAATCTATGGAATCCAGTTCATCCTGAATAGAAGCTGCATTTGGATTTTGTTCCGGTGTCAACTTGCCGCCATTCGCGAGGAAATTATGCCGCTGGAAATAAGCCTCACGCATCATCAGGTACGGATCTGAAGAGTTTTTCATCAACCCATCAGAATCCAGCAGGCGCGCGCGCGTTTCAATCCCCTGCACGACCCATTTTCCGACAGACATCCAAGGCGTGAGATAGCTGAGCACAGGGTATGTCATATCTACCATATCTCCCCCTTCTTCACGTGCGGTGGCGCTGCCATAACCGGGCAAAACGACATAAGGGCCATAACCGACATTATAGTATCCCAGTGTGCTACCAAACCGCGTTGGCTCTTGTTTTGCCAATTTAGGGTTTGCCATTGAAGCAACATCAATAAGCCCACCCATACCCAGAATCGTATTCAGGAAAAACCGGTTAAAATGCTTCGCACCTTCATTAACCTCACCACGCAAAAAGCTATTCACCATATTGGCCGGCTCTTCAATATTACTCATAAAGTTACCGATACCATTTCGTGCAGGCATGGGGAGATAATCACGCCAAACCACTGCAACAGGCCGTAAAACATACGGATCGAGAACATTATAATTAAAGTTGAACATAGTGCGGTTGAATCCCTCCAGTGGATCAGAACGCGTTTGTTCATTATTTGATGAACTTGCACATCCCGCCAGCAACACAGCTACAAGAGCAACCCCGCCCAAACGATACTTCATATTGTTCTCCACATAATCACTTTGTTATATTGCTTACTTTTATGCATTATGCATTTCAGCCAATAATCATCAATATATTAAATATACTGCCAATTTTTCTTTATTGGTAATCAAAAAGAGTGGTGATTATGTAGGCAAACGGTTCTTCATCCCTTATCT
>JAIRVT010000063.1 GCA_031253755.1 Enterobacteriaceae bacterium | reverse complement strand
TTTACCTGTCACGCCAGAAAGAATATCCAGCAGGTTGGAAACGCCGGGCTTGTTTTGCAAATCATAACGCACACGGGGTGGCTCTTCGGAATCCGTCACGGCACGTTTGATTTTCTTGGCGACAGATTTTGGATCTTCCAACAGTGCAATGACGTTATTGCGGTTATCATCCGATTTTGACATTTTTTTGTCCGGGTCCTGCAATGACATGACACGGGCGCCTTCTTTCGGAATGAATGGCTCAGGGACCGTGAAAATATCACCGTGCAGCGCATTAAAACGCTGTGCCAAATCGCGGGTCAATTCAAGGTGCTGTTTCTGGTCAATGCCAACCGGAATTTGGTTCGCCTGATAAAGCAAAATATCCGCTGCCATCAGAACAGGGTAATCAAACAGGCCAGCATTGATGTTTTCCGGGTAGCGGGCGGATTTATCCTTAAACTGCGTCATGCGGCTGAGTTCACCGAAATAGGTATAGCAGTTCAGAACCCAGGCTAACTGGCTGTGTTGCGGGACATGTGACTGAACAAAAATAGTGCTTTTCTTCGGATCGATGCCGCAGGCAAGGTACAGTGCCAGCGTATCCAGCGTGCGCTTTTTCAGCTCTTCAGGATCCTGACGTACCGTAATCGTATGCTGGTTAACGATGCAGTAGATGCAATCATATTCATCCTGCATTTGAACCCACTGACGTAACGCCCCCATGTAGTTACCGATGGTTAATTCACCGGAAGGTTGCGCGCCGCTGAATACGATAGGTTTTTTGGATACATCAGGTTTTTGTGCGTTTGGCTTCATTGTTGTGGGTTCGTTCATTTTATTAGGCTTCCTGAGAGTTCAATATTAATCCAATGGTTGAGAGTAGATCCGGGAAATTATCCAAGACATAATCCGGCTGGCTCGATGCTATCGGTTCACCATAATTATATCCGTAGGTTAATCCCACACTTGGGCAACCTGCTGCCTGCGCAGCCAAAATATCATTACGGGAATCACCCACAAAAAGCAATTCTTCTTTATGTAAACCAAACATGCCCATTGTCAGATACAGTGGCGCCGGATGGGGTTTTTTCTGCTTCACATCATCACCGCCCAGTACCAATGCGAAGTATTCGCCAATACCGAGTGACTCCAGTAATGGCGCAATAAACGGTGTGGGCTTGTTAGTGACTATCGCCATCGGCAGGTTTTGTTTTGCCAGCGCGGCCAACGTTTCTTTGACATCAGGAAAGAGTTTGCTGCCGGTTGTGAGCGTGGCTTCATAGAATTGATCGAACAATTTGCGGGTTTCGCGGTGTAACTCAGGGGTAACATCGACCGCCGCCCATTTCAATGCCCGTTCAACCAGAATATCGGCACCGTTGCCTATCCAAATCGCAACGTTGTCTTTACCCGCCGCAGGTAACCCTTTGGCAACCAAAGCCTGATCCAGTGCGTCTGCCAAGCCATCGGCACTGTCTACCAGCGTTCCATCCAGATCAAAGGCAATGGCGCGAATGGTGTTCGTGATATTTTTTTCCATCATGTTGTCTGCTGTTATGCCACCGTGGATAGTTCATGGCGCATTTCATCAATGACGGTTTTGTAGTCCGGCTGGCTGAAAATGGCAGAGCCTGCCACAAACATATCTGCACCTGCCTGCGCTGCGGCGGCAATGTTGTTGGCCTTGATCCCGCCATCGATTTCAAGGCGAATATCGTATCCGCTTTCATCAATAATTTTACGCACCTGACGCAGTTTGTTCAGGGTTTCAGGAATGAAAGACTGGCCGCCAAAACCAGGGTTAACGGACATCAGCAAAATGACATCCAATTTATCCAACACATAATCAAGGTAACTGAGTGGCGTGGCCGGATTAAAAACCAAGCCTGCTTTGCAGCCGTGATCTTTAATGAGCTGAATGGTCCGGTGAATATGCTCGCTCGCTTCGGGGTGGAAAGTGATGTAGGTTGCACCTGCTTTGGCAAAATCGGGGATAATGCGATCAACCGGTTTTACCATCAGATGGACATCAATTGGCGCGGTAATACCATAATTGCGCAGAGCCTGACAAACCATCGGGCCAATGGTCAGATTCGGGACATAATGGTTATCCATCACGTCAAAATGGACAACATCCGCACCCGCGTCCAGCACGTTGGCGGTATCCTCGCCCAGACGGGCAAAATCGGCAGATAAAATGGATGGGGCAATCAGAAAATCTTTTTTCATTAATTTCTTCTCCAACTCATTGTTTTATCCCCGTTATTTCAGGGGACAGGAAACCTCAGTCACTTCTGGCAGTATAATGCCAAAAGTTCATCAACTTTACTGCGGGCAAGTATATTTCTACTGATTGTCCGGCGGGCTTTAACGATATGAAGGGTAGCCTGATGATACCATTCCCGTGTCATCGGCGTGTCATGATTGGATATCAGCACCGGAATTCCTCGCCGGGATGAGAGATTATAAGCAAGCCGCGCCAGCTTTTCCTGATCAAGAAGGTTAAAACTATTTGTATGGTAAGCGGTAAAATTGGCCGTTGCAGAAAGCGGAGCATACGGAGGATCGCAATAAACGACGGAGTTTTTTGGCGTCTTGGTTAATGCGATTTCATAATGCTGGCAGATAAACGTGGCTTTCTGGGATTTCTCGGCAAACCAGTACAGCTCATTTTCTGGAAAATAGGGTTTTTTATAGCGCCCGAAAGGGACGTTAAACTCGCCTCGTGAGTTATAACGACAAAGCCCGTTATAACAATGGCGATTAAGATACAGAAACAACACACTGCGATGGAAGGCATCTTCGCTTTTGTTGAACTCTTCTCTCAGGTGATAGAAGATCTCAGGCGTGTTGAACTCTGGTGTGAATAAGGGACGGACATGATTAATAAATTCATCCGCACGATATTTTACGGTGTCGTACAGGTTAATCAGATCATTGTTGATATCTGACAAAATGTAAGAATCATAATCGGTATTCAGGAATACCGAGCCTGCGCCAACAAATGGCTCAATTAAGCGTTCGCCCTCTGGCAGATGACGCTTAATGTCGTCCACCAAAGGGTATTTTCCACCGGCCCATTTTAAGAAAGCGCGTTTTTTTTTCATGCCGTCAAATATAAAGTATTCAATAATTTCAGAGCCGCAGATTGTACTCTGTTTAGGACAGCATATCAGCGCCTAATCAAAAGAGATTTTATCCCCGTCGCCTTTCGAGCCGGGGCTATTTTTTCAGATCTTGATGAACCTGTTGCATTTTTCTCACCCACGGTTTTTTGGCCTGAATGTCCACAGGGAGGGAAGAAATGGCTTTTTTGGCGTCAGGAGCAGAGTTATAGCTACCGTAGATTAAGATAAACCATGTCTTGTCATTACGTTTGGTTTGGTAAACCTTGTAATGGGAAAGGCTATTCTTTTTCGCAAAGGCCACCAAGGTATCAGAACGGCTGGCGCTACTCAATTGCAGTGTAAACCGGTTTTCGGGGACTTTCAGTAAATCTGCACCCGTATTCGTGATGGCTTGATGGTTAGCTGCCTGATGCTGTTTTTCGGTTTTAAGTGGAGCAACTTTTTCCGTTTTTCTCTGCTCTGCTTTTTTCTGTTCAACTGGCGATATCGTTGTTTGTTTTAGCGGTTTTTCTTGCGCTGGTGCTTGTTGTGATGATGATGGTTTTGATAATGGTGGATTTGATAATGATGGATTTGATGGCGATACTTTCTGCACCGCACTGTTGATATTGCTTTGTTGTTGATTCAACGTATCAGAAATGTCACCCGGCAACTCAATGCGCTGGTCGTAATTGCCCGTCTTATTTGCAGGAGCAAGTTCTTGGCTGGGCGTGCTGCTAACCGGTGGCATACCGATTTCGTGCGAGCTGTTAGTTGAAGGTATAGCCGTTGGAGGTGTAGATGGGTTCTCCGGCACACTGTTTTCATTTTGCATTGGCTCGTTGTTGGCTGACGATGAAGAGCCAGAGAGTTCGATACTTTTCTCCGCAGGTTGCCCGGTAGCGCTTTGTGATTTTTCATGTTCTGTCGGGGATTTCAAGGCAGAACTGATCGCAATAATGAGCAGCAAAAGTACCAGTATGCCGACTCCGATCATCATGTGCTGACGGGAAACGGCCAGTTTTGGAGGCTGGTGTTGAGTGCGTGATCGCGGAGAAGGGCGATCAGAGGTATCAGGTTTAAATTCGTTTTCTGTTTTTTGTCTGTTTTCTGATCTTAATTCGTCCATATGCCCTCCCAGCCGAGATAATGCTGCCAACCCGCCGTCTTTCAAGCTGCGCACGCACCTTGAAATCCGCAGAGTATTATAAGTTTGATTGCCTGACCTAACTGAAACTGAACAAGTATTATACCCGTTATATTTCAAGATGCAGCCAATAAAGCGGGAGCTTGAAATATAACGGGTATGTTTATTAATGTAGCATCAAAGTCGCTATTGTATTGCTTTATAGCGAGCAGCCAGAGAATGATTTATCGCGATCTACAATTGTCACTGTCTATAACGTTACAATTCTCAACGCCACGTTTCCTAACGTCACTGTTTTTCTCTCAACGTCATGATCTACAACGCCGGATGGCATCCAATATGATGTCGGTACTGATATCTGAACGAAGTTCGGAGTTACCTATCGCAGTAGGTAAAACCAGATGAAGTTTACCGGCAGCCACTTTTTTATCCCGCATCATATGGGGTAAATAGTCTTCAGGGGACATTTCTGCCGGACCCTGTACAGGCAGTTTTGCCCTTTCAAGCAAACTGATAATGCGTTGTGTATCCTGAGCGGAGAATAATCCAACCCGCTCAGAAGCACGCGCCGCCATGACCATGCCCGCTGCGACTGCCTGACCATGCAGCCAGACACCGTAGCCCATTTCAGCTTCAATGGCATGTCCGAAAGTATGACCGAGGTTTAATAAAGCTCGCATACCACTGCGTTCATGCTCATCGGCGGCAACAACCCGTGCTTTTAGTTCACAGCAACGCCGGATGCAGTAGGCCGTAGCCTGATTATCGAGCGCCAGCAGTTTCTCGATATTGTTTTCAAGCCAATTGAAGAATTCACCATCCAGTGCCACGCCATATTTGATCACTTCAGCTAACCCAGCGTACAACTCTTGGGCTGGCAGCGTATTTAAGCAATTGAGATCAATGACAACGGAACTGGGTTGGTAGAACGTGCCAATCATATTTTTGCCGAGGGGGTGGTTGACTCCGGTTTTTCCACCTACAGAAGAGTCAACCTGAGAAAGCAATGTGGTGGGGACTTGAATGAAACGAGCGCCGCGTTGATAACTGGCAGCGGCAAAACCCGTCATATCACCAATAACTCCACCACCAAGAGCGAGAAGCGTTGTGTCGCGGCCATGATTATTTTCCAGTAAGGCGGAAAAAATGCCATCGAGCACAAAAAGTGATTTGTATTGTTCGCCGTCAGGTAAGATCACTTCATTCACCCGAAGACCCATACTCTGTAATGTGGATTTCACCTGTTCAAGATACAGGGGAGCCAGTGTTTCATTGGTCACGATCATGACCTGCTGACCAGATTTCAGAGGATTGAATGCTTCACTGTTGGAAAACAGCCCTTGGGCGATGGTAATTGGATAGCTTCTTTCACCTAACGTAACAATCACTTGTTCCATATCAGCTTTCGCCTTTGTTTGTTTTCTACGGAATCGTTTTCTACGGAATCATTTTCTGCGGACGCCTGTTCTACAGAATAAGACTCTGCGTAACGAATCCGCAAAAATTAATTTTTTTCCAATAAATCAATTATTTGATTAGCTACAACTTTGGCGCTTTGCTCATCTGTCCGTATTGTCAGATCAGCAATTTCCTCATAAAGAGGATTGCGCTCATCAGCCAGATTTTCTAAAACTTCGCGTGCTGGTGCATCAACCTGAAGTAGAGGGCGTTTTTTGTCGCGCTGGGTACGAGCTAACTGTTTTTCGATGGTTGTTTCTAGATAGACGACCACACCACGGGCAGACAGACGATTGCGGGTTTCTTTTGATTTAACTGAACCCCCACCGGTTGCCAATACAATGCCTTGTTTTTCAGTTAGTTCGTTGATTATTTTTTCTTCGCGTTCGCGGAAGCCTTCTTCGCCTTCCACATCGAATACCCAGCCCACGTCAGCTCCGGTACGTCGCTCAATTTCTTGATCAGAGTCGTAAAACTCCATATTGAGTTGCTGAGCTAACTGACGACCAATAGTGCTTTTGCCGGCACCCATAGGCCCAACCAGAAAGATATTACGTTTCTCTGCCATGTTTTTGGTATTACTAAGACTATTTGTTAATGATAACCCGCCCCGCCAATCAAATTAGCCACGGGACCTAAACTGAAACCTCATGAGTGAGAATGCGAGATCAGATGGAAAATTATCTCAGCACATCAACCTATATTGCAACTACATAAATTTGTGACTGTTCCCCGCTCTGACGAGCGAGGCTTCCCATTTCTCAGGCCGCTACCGTGGATATCGCGGTTTTACACAGGCCTCCGTGGGCAGAAACGACGCGTCCAGCCGTTTTATCAAACAGGGCGCAGATTACCACCTGTCTATTTAACTGTGCAACAATAAAAACAGCTCACTGCCGTTAGTTAGCTCCGCTTTATATCTCCGCTCGATTGGGTGAGCGGTTTACGGGGCAATTGCTAAATGTCAGTCAATTGAGGTGTAATAAAAATAACCAGCTCCCTTCGGCTATGACGCTCTCCTTGTTGATTAAATAATGCACCCAATAACGGAATATCAGATAAGTAAGGAATCTTTTGCTGGTTGCTGCCTTTTTTCTGTTGAAAAATGCCACCCAGAATGAGCGTTTCCCCATTTCTGACGGTAACTTGTGTCATGATTTCCTGTTTGTCGATGGCCAAATTTTCATTTCCGCCCTGATTAATAGAAATGCCGGGTGCATTCTGACTAATTTTCAACATTAAGCGGATTTTTCCCTGCCTTAAGATAATTGGAGTGACTTCCATACCCAATACCGCTTCTTTAAACTGGACTGATGTCTTGTTTTTGTTCTGAACGACATAAGGGATCTCAGAACCTTGCTTGATGCTGGCGGGGTATTGATGTGAAGCCGTCAAGCGCGGGCTGGCGATGATATCCAGTTGGTTTTCCTGCTCCAGCGCGCTGAGTTCCATTTCCAGTAAATTAGCGTGTATGCGGGCTGTATTCAGGACTAACCGATGGCTTTGGTTTCCCGCCGGTTGATGCAGATTCAAACGGTTAAAACCCAGTGAACGATTTTGTGGATCGGCAGTCAGGCCCCAATGAATGCCCAGTTCATGCAGCGCTTCTCGGCTGCTGGTGACGATATGAGCGGTGATTTGCACTTGCTGTTGCGGTGTGTCCACTTCTTTCAGCCAGTTTTTGATGCGTGTAATGGCATCAAATTTATCTTCTAGTATCAGGCTATTGGTTAAATCATCATGTTCCACTCTTCCCCATTTTGTCAGTAAAGCCGGAGCATTATTTTGCAACTGTTCAGCTATTCTCCCGGCATCAGCGTATTGCAGAGTCATGACCTGATATTCGATTTCCTGTTCATTTTGTTCCGCCTGCTCTGTGGGGAAGGGCGCGGCTTCTTCATCTGCCGTGTTTTTCGGAGGCTGGAAAGGATCTCTCACCAGCATGGAAACAGCAGGCTCTTCTGATACAGGTTGTTCGGCGAAGCTCAAAGCCGGCAGAAGCAGGAATAGCAATAATGCCGATAAGGTAACAGCACGGTTTTTCATTATTTTTCCCCGCCATGCAGATCGGCCAGAGTGATATCATCCAAAACGATATCATCCAAAATCATATCAGCTAAAACCATACGTACGGTCAGGCTGCCATCGGTAGGTGTAATCGTAAGGTGTTTAATCAGCAAAATGGGCTGTAGTTGCTGGATTTCACTGAGGAAATGGAGTAATTGCTCATAGGTCAGTGACAGCGTGATATGCCATAAAGTTTGCTCTCCCTTTTTAGCCTTTTTCCATTCCATAAGCTGGCTGCCCGAATTTGCTAAAGGCTGCTGGAGCCGCTTCAGTACTGTCTTTTTCTCAGCAACGGTTTTCGGCGATGGTGAAATATTGTCGCTCTGCCCCAGTTCGGCCGCTGTTTGCTGGATCTGTTGGTGCAGCTCAGTTAACGCGGGCAATGCTGAAAATTTTGCCTGAGATAATGCGATGTTGTTTTTTTGTTCTGTTATTTTGAGCCGAACAGCATGAATAGCCTCTTCATTTTCTTGCCAGACAAAAAAGTAAAACCCCAATATCAGCGGAACGATCACACCCTGCTGCAATAAAAATAGCTGCCATGTGGGGCGAAATAACCACACCAGATAATTATTTTTCATTGTTAACTCCCGTTGATTTATCTCCCATGAGCCAATCAGCATCAATGGTAAATACCTTGAAATAATCGACAGGTGTGGTGGTCATTTTGTGCAACTGGACATTGCTCAGTGAAGCGTTAGCTGTCAGGTTATCCAGCAAATCGGAAACCTCTTCATAGTGTTGGCTGGTTGCAGCAAAAACTAATTGCCCTGAGTCATCACTGAATGCGGTAAGCCAGCTTTTCTCTGGTAGCAGATGAGGAAGTTGGCGAAATAGTTGTAAATATCGTTGATTCTGTTCCATGAATATCTGTTTCTTCCTGAGTTGTTGAGTTAATTGATGATGACGGTGAACCGCTTGTTCTGTTTCATTGGTGATTTGCCTCAATTGCTCAAACTGGTGGTTATTTTGGCTAATTTGGCGATGATATTGGGTCATTTCCTGTTGTTGCTGACCGAAACTGACCAGCAAAAAAACACTCCACAATATCAATTGCAGCCCAAGCAATAATCCCCATATCCAGCCTTGGCGTTTAAGTTTTATCTGACGCCAAGGTAAAAAGTTAACCTGATGCATCATTGATCATCCGGCCTGAGCGCCAGCCCGGCAGCAATCATAAAAGTATCCGTGGCTTCCGGTAATGGCGGCTGATAATGGCGAAATGCGGACAGCATATGCCAGAAGTGAATGCTTGCCTCCGGCTGGATTTGCGGTTGGTCCAGAGAGAAAGCAAAACTTTGCTCACGACTGTTTTTTTCATCACTGTTCTGTTCATAACCGTTCTTTTCATCACTATTATTTTCATCACTACAATAAATAATGCGGCTTGCCATTCCCGGCGTGGTGGGTAACTGGTTGATGACTTGCGTCAGGCAGGGATAAGACTGTGTTGAGAGCAATCCGTAACTGAAAGGAAGATGGGTGGGCGCAACCCAAAGCCAGTCAGTCGTGCGTTTATGTATTAACCAGCTATCATCAGGAATAGCGGCAAATTGCGCGACATAACGTAATGCGCAGGGCGAAATATCGACGGCATCGGGAAATAAGCCAATTTCTGCCAGCAGATCTAACCAGAAGTTGAGATCTTTTTGGCGGGTAGCACTGACGCAGATTTGTTGACCATAAACCCGGTAATCCAGAGCCAGATCTGTGGCCGGAAATTGTTTTTCGGCATTCGCGTGGACAAACCAACCTAGCTCCGGCTCTCGCAATGTCGTGTGTTGAGGCAGGGCTAACTGCTTTTGTAAGGTTTGTTGAACAGGTAATGCCAGCCTTAATTTTATCTTTCTAGGCAATAAATTACGCCATTGCACTAAAATAGGTTTGAGCCTTTCAGAATCCTGTAGCCGTTCTCCTGAAATCCGCTCCCTTAATAAAGTGTCTTGCAGTAAAGCGTCTTGAGCTAAAGATAGCTGCCAGCAATGCCGGAGCTGCCAGCCATCACGGCGCTTAGTGGCGGCAAGCGCCCGAATGTGATGGTCATGGATATCCAATCCGATATGCCATGTTGATAGGTACATTGCGTGATCTCCTTATCTGTCTACCCGTCGTCTTTCAAGCTGCCTCTTTGTTGGCTGCGCTCGCTCCATAGGGTATAGCCGTTGCTAGTTGAGACTAAAAAGCACAAAAAGCAGTTATTGATGAAAGGCATATTCATCGTGTTGTATAACCTTTATACTACGTCCTCATCGTTTATAAACAGCCTCATTAACATGGCGTGAGAAATATCAGGTGAAGTTCATAAAGTATTTTTTAATCCTTGTCGTGGTTTGCATTTTTTTGGGAACTGCTTCGATTTTTGGTTTGTACAAATTTATCGAACCACAATTACCCGATGTTGCGACTTTAAAGGATGTTCGATTACAGACACCGATGCAGGTGTTCAGTTCTGATGGCGAACTTATCGCCCAATACGGTGAGAAACGCCGTATTCCGCTGTCCCTGCCAGAAATCCCTCCTTTGATGGTAAAAGCCTTTATCGCTACGGAAGACAGCCGTTTTTATGAGCATCACGGCGTGGATCCGATTGGCATTATCCGTGCCGCTTCCGTGGCCATGGTTTCTGGTCATGCCTCTCAAGGGGCAAGTACGATTACCCAGCAGCTGGCGAGAAATTTCTTTCTTGGGCGGGAAAAGACGCTGATACGTAAGGCGAAAGAAGCCTTTCTGGCGGTTAAAATTGAGCAGCTGTTAACGAAAGATGAAATTTTAGAGTTGTATCTCAACAAAATTTACCTTGGTTATCGCGCATATGGTGTTGGCGCTGCGGCGCATGTCTATTTCGGTAAAAACGTGAATGAGCTGACGTTAGGTGAAATGGCGATGATTGCCGGGTTACCAAAAGCGCCGTCAACGTTTAACCCGCTCTATTCTTATGATCGCGCGCTCGGCCGTCGCAATGTGGTATTGGGGCGTATGCTGGAGGAAGGGTATATCACTCAGCAGCAGTATGATCAGGCCCGAAGTGAGAAATTAGTTGCCGCGTACCACAATCCGCAGATTGTTTTCTCTGCGCCCTATCTGACTGAAATGGTCAGGCTGGACATGATTAATCGCTATGGCGAAAATGCCTATACCGATGGTTATAAGATCTATACCACGATCACCCGTAAGATCCAGTTGGCGGCTGCCGATGCGGTTCGGGCTAATGTGATTGATTATGATATGCGTCATGGTTATCGCGGTGCTCAGGAAGTGTTATGGAAGGCGAATCAGCTGGCATGGGATAGGCCCAGGGTTATCGACAAACTGAAAACCTTGCAGAAATATGCGCCTTTGCTGCCTGCTGTTGTGATGACATCCGGTTCAACTCAGGCTGAAGCTATATTGACGGATGGCAGTAAAGTTGAGCTGACGATGGCGGGCATCCGCTGGGCACGCCCGTTTAAGACGGACAATCTGCAAGGCCCTGCGCCACAAAGGGTCAATGAAGTGATTCGGGCTGGTGAGCAGATTTGGGTCAGGAAAGTCGATAATGTCTGGTGGCTGGCTCAGTTGCCACAAGTGAATGCCGCGCTGGTTTCCATCAACCCGGAAAACGGTGCGATAGAAGCATTGGTCGGCGGGTTTAATTTTGAGATAAGTAAATTTAACCGGGTGACTCAATCATTGCGTCAGGTCGGCTCTAATATCAAACCTTTCTTGTACGCTGCCGCGATGGATAAAGGGCTGACACTGGCATCTCTACTGAATGATGCGCCTATCAGCCGTTGGGATGGCGGAGCGGGCACTGACTGGCGTCCGAAAAACTCCCCGCCGACATATGACGGCCCGATTCGCCTGCGTCAAGGGTTGGGGCAATCCAAAAACGTGGTGATGGTGCGCGCCATGCGTGCAATGGGTGTCGATTATGCCGCAGATTATCTGAAACGTTTTGGTTTACCGGGTGAAAACGTTGTCCGCACGGAATCGTTGGCACTGGGGTCGCCTTCTTTCACACCGATGCAAGTGGCTCGTGGTTATGCGGTGATGGCGAATGGCGGCTATCTGGTCGATCCTTACTTCATTAAAAAAATTGAAAATGATGAAGGGAAAGTCCTGTTTGAAGCTGCGCCTAAAATTGCCTGTCCACAATGTACGAATATTCCGGTGATCTATGGTGATACCTCCCGCTCGATTGAATTGTCTGAAGATTCGATTGAAAACGTAGCACATTCAGATAATTCCACCACACCTGCCGAACCTCAGCCGGCGTTGGAGAGTGTTGCACCAAATGTGAACCATGATGATCAGCAATATGCTCCGCATGTGATCAGCACACCGCTGGCATTTTTGATTCATGATGCGCTGAACACCAATATCTTCGGTGAACCGGGCTGGATGGGAACTGGCTGGCGTGCGGCCCGTGATTTGAAACGCCGGGATATTGGCGGTAAAACCGGAACAACCAACAGTTCAAAAGATGCGTGGTTCTCTGGTTATGGGCCAGATATCGTTGCTACGGCCTGGATTGGTTTCGATGAACACAGCCGGGATCTGGGACGCACTCCGGCTCTGAAAGGAGAAGGTGGCGCGAAAACCGCCCAGCCAATTTGGGATGATTTTATGAAAGTCGCCTTGGCGGGTGTGCCGGAAAAAATGCTGGAATCACCTGCTGGCGTTGTCTCTGTCACGATTGATCGGGCGACAGGCAAGCTCTCCAATGGCGGAGGCAATACCCGTAAGGAGTATTTTATTGAAGGTACTCAACCGACCGAATACTCAGTACCCGAAGCGGGTACGACAGTGACGGAAAATGGCGAAAGTCAGGAACTGTTCTGAACCATTTTTGCTTGTTTATTAAGCATTAAATGGCGATAAAAAAGGCTCTGCCAGTGATCTGGCGGAGCCTTTTATTTTTTATTTTTCAGTCAGATATTTTTGTGCCAAAAACAGGGCACTGACGTTTCTGGCTTCGTTGAAATCAGGATGTTCCAGTAGTGACATCATATCAGCAATAGGCCAGCGGACCTGCACCAGCGGCTCAGGCTCATCGCCTTCTAGCGTTTCAGGGTAGAGACCTTGCGCAATAACAATATTCATTTTGCTGGAAAAATAGGAGGGAGCCATCGTCAGTTTTGTCAGTAATTCCAGCTGGCTTGCTCCAAAGCCGATTTCTTCCTTTAACTCGCGGTTGGCAGCCTCAAGGACGCTTTCTCCTGCATCAATAGCGCCTTTGGGAAAGCCTAACTCATATTGCTCGATACCCACTGCGTATTCATGTATAAGAAGTAACTCATCGCCGATAACCGGAACAATAAGCACGGCTTCATGGTTAGACGGTTTCATGCGTTCATAAACACGTTTGGCACCATTACTGAATTCAAGATCAACTGATTGGATGCTGAATAAACGCGAGCGGGCAATATCACTTATATTCAATATCTTAGGTTTTTTTAGTTCAATCATGCTTGCCCCTGATGGTTGTTTCGTATCCGAATTTTGCTTTAATATGGCTGATTCTGCTGGTAAATGATAGCGATTATCGCTTGTCACTATTTTTGTTATCATCTCACGATTGATGCACAGAACTTCCTGTTGTGCCTCATTATGAGAAGTTTTATATAACATTTTGTAAATAAAATTAAAAATAGAAAGCAAGAATAGGAATAACCCGATTCTGGACCTTTCTGTAGATTGTTATTTTGTCAGCCCCTGTATTGTGGTCATGGGCATGGAGAAAACATGAGCTTACTGGTCATTATATTGGCTATTTTTATCATTAGCCTGACTATAATGGCTTCCTTTCTGACTTTCAGATGGAGGCAATCTGATAATGCGCATTATTTGCCATCGATAGCCAAAACAGTTAGCAGGAAGCTAAGTGCTGATGAATATCAGTCGATTGAATCTTATTTGCAACATTTTCTGTCACAGGTGAAATCAAGCGATAAATCTGGCTATCCGGCATTGCCTGTCAGCGGGGATGAGGTTTATACCATTAACCACACCATCCTCCGTTTTTCGGCTGTTTCAGAGGAAACACAACATTGGCGTTATTATATTGATGAAACAGAAATCTACGTACCTGCCTTACTTGAACCCTTTGTAAAGCAGCAGAATTCGGTCGATATGATTCAAACCGCCTCGATACCCCTTGTTATTGCAGTGAATGGTCACTATCTGACAGATTACCAACAAGAGCTACTCGTCACGCCGAATATTAAGAAAACGAAACAGGCTTCAATTCAGAAAAATGGTAATTCGGATTCCAGCTTAATGTACCTGCGAGAAGAAACGCCGGAAGAATACCGTCTGCGCCGTTCAACAGGTGTCTACGAAGCCATTTTGATATGTGCCGGGCTGTTATTGTGGTTTTTGGGGCTTTTTATGCCTCCCACTTTATTACTGTGGCTGGGGCTGACGGCTGTTTTATGTTTCTTGATCAGCCTTTGGCCGTTTTTCAGATTATTATATTCACGTAATGCGTTGAATATCAGTTGCTTTAGCGGCGTTTTGAAACGTTGGAGCCTATTCAGTGAATTTGCATCGGAACGCCAAAGGAACATCTCGTTAGGCGGAATTGACCCGATCTACCCTATCCACTGGGAGCCTTATCTTGTTTACGAGCTCGGTCAAAATACCCATGTGGATATGTACGCCAACAACCATGTCGTCCGGCAAGGGCGTTATCTCTCACTGCACGAGGAAGAGAAGCGCTATCCTTACCAGCGCTATTGTAAGAACCAGATGTTGGTGGTATTTGCGATTCTCGCTATGTTTGCCATGTATTTTAATCCGTCTGTCAATTTATCCATTCGTCTGGGGTTCGCCAAGCTGCATAGCAATAACACGGAAGTTATTGATAATGTCAATGAACTGTTAAGCGTGCCATTGCGTGAAGGTGATGTGCTGAGAGTTAAAGGGACGGGAATGTGCTACATGCCACCGATTCTGAGCCGATTAATCAACCAAAAAGACATCAGTTTTATTAATGCAAGCGACATCAATTTTATTGTGTTTAACTGTGCGGGTGTTTATTGGAATAGCGGCAATACTGTACCCATTCTGGAATCGGCGGTTGTCGATAAAGCATCGGCATTAATCTCTTCGGTGCATGAGCAATTACATCCATTGGAAAATAACCGAAAAACGCATTCTGAGCCGAATAATCTGGCTACAAAGTCAGGCATGACGCTACTCGACAATTTTCCTCAAATCATCCTGAATACCCAGACACTCTGCCTGAAAGAAACGGATTGTATTCGTCTGAAAAACGCGCTGGTTAACCTGAGTAGTGCTAAAAATTGGGATGGGCTTTTGCAACAGGCAGAAACAGGAAAATTGGATGGAACCAGAGTGGTATTGCGCTCTGTCAGTGCAGAGGCATTGAGTAAATTGGTTTATGAGGCGACGGATTCGTTTATCATGAGTGAGATGTACCGGGTGGGAACGCTACTGAACAGCCCTCCTCCGGGTGGTGTTTTACTGATTAGTGACAATAAAAGCCTGCCGATAGTGGAATATCCCCCTTCAACGATTATTCCTTACGCCTACACCTCATTGGAAATTTGGAAAGAGATGCTACAGTGGGGAAATATATTGACGAATACACCATTTGAAACGGAAGGTATCGTGATGGAGATATCTGACGATGCCAATGGCACCCGCCGTATTATATTGCACAATGAGCCGGATCCCATTGCACTGGTTCGTTATCTGGGCAGCTGCTTATTTTTGTTGGTTATCATGGCAATGCTCATCATTAATGGCGCGTTGGTCATTAAGAAAAAGCAGAAAAATAAACAGCGTCTGTTGAAGATCAAGCAGTATTACGACCACTGTTTTAACCCCAAACAATCAACGATAGCGCCGTGGGAGAAATAACCATGCCGAGTTCTCGCAACGAAAAAACAGACAATGATCCTGCTATCCGCCTTGATAAGTGGCTGTGGGTTGCCCGTTTTTACAAGACCCGTGCCATCGCTCGTGAAATGATTGATGGGGGCAAAGTCCATTATAATGGTCAGCGGAGTAAACCAAGTAAACTGGTTGAGCTGAATGCTGTCATTAAACTGCGTCAGGGAAATGATGAAAAAACCGTGACAGTTCTGGCATTGGGCAGCCAAAGGCGCAGTGCCACGGATGCCCAGCAACTTTATCAGGAAACGGAAGAGAGTATCACTCAGCGGGAAAAAACGGCGTTAGCCCGTAAAATGAACGCGTTGACGATGCCACATCCTGATCGCCGCCCGGACAAAAAAGAACGGCGCACACTGATTAAATTTAAACATACAAAATTAAATGAGCCGGAATAACCGTCTTAGAATGAGAGAGATTTATGATCAAGCATGACCAATTACACCGCTTTTTATTTGAGCGCCATTCTGTCAGGGGCGAGCTGGTTTCTGTCAGTGAGACTTACCGGCAGATGTTGGAAAATCACCATTTCCCCCAACCTGTACAGCAATTGCTGGGTGAGTTGTTGGTCGCGACCAGCCTGTTGACGGCGACATTAAAATTCAACGGCGATATCACGGTACAAATTCAGGGTGACGGTCCAGTAAAACTGGCGGTCATCAATGGTAACAATCAGCAGCAAATGCGCGGTACAGCGCGAATTGATGGTGATGTCGCGGCAGCAAGCAGCCTGCGCGATATGGTGGGTAATGGCTATATGGTCATTACGATCACACCGACAGAAGGTGAACGTTATCAAGGTGTTGTGGCGTTGGAAGGCGAGACACTGGCTGAATGTCTGGATACTTATTTCAGGCAGTCAGAACAGCTGCCGACGCGTCTGTTTATCCGCACAGGTAAGCAGGATGGAAAAATGGCTGCTGGTGGCATGTTATTGCAGATCCTGCCGGGGGCACAGACAGGCAGCGAAGATATGCTTGATCATTTGGTGCAACTGACCACAACCATTAAAGGCGAAGAACTGTTTGCGCTGGATGTAAAAGAGATTCTGCACCGTCTTTATCATGAAGAAGATGTCACATTGTATGAACCTCAGCAGGTTGCATTTCGCTGTACCTGCTCTTACCAACGTTGTGCCGATACGCTGATGACCTTACCGGAAGCGGATGTGCAGGATATTCTGCATCAAGATGGCAAAATTGACATGGAATGTGAGTTCTGCGGTACGCACTATGTTTTCGATGAAACCGCATTGAGCGAAATAAAAACCGCGAAAAAAGAACAATTACATTAAATTTACTTATCAGGGGCGTATAACACGCCCTTTCCATGTTTGAATTAAAAATGTATTGAATTAAAAATGTTTCAATTCGTGTCCTGTGTCTCATAAAAAATTAAAAAAAGTCACGTAAGTTCAAATTTTTGATAACAATCGCGGTTAATTCGCCATAATTACTTATTATTTCTGCCCAAGATAAACCAGCCACCTTTCAAGATGCATCTTATCTCTCTCCACACAGAGAGGAGAGATAACATTCACACGGTTTTATAAACAGTTTTATAAGCTGCAACTTGAAGTTGGATTGGTACAGATATGCGTTCTAACTGATCAGGAGCAATAAATGAGTGTTACAGGCATGACTGCGCAGGAACTTGGGGTTTATGGTATTCATGATGTTAGCGAAGTTATTTATAACCCAAGTTATGAATTGTTATTCTCTGAAGAAACAAAACCTGCTTTACAAGGTTATGAGAAAGGCTCTCTGACCAATCTTGGGGCTGTCGCAGTAGATACCGGCGTTTTCACCGGTCGTTCTCCTAAAGATAAATACATTGTCCGCGATGACGTGACGCGTAATACGGTGTGGTGGGCTGATCAGGGAAAAGGGAAGAACGATAATAAGCCGCTCAGTCAGGAAACTTGGTCTCATCTTAAGGGCTTGGTGACTCAGCAACTGTCAGGCAAACGTCTGTTTGTCGTTGATGCTTTCTGTGGGGCGAATGCAGATACTCGTCTGAAAGTTCGTTTCATTACGGAAGTTGCGTGGCAGGCACATTTTGTCAAAAACATGTTTATTCGCCCGTCAGATGCAGAGTTAGTGGATTTCACGCCTGATTTTATTGTGATGAACGGTGCGAAATGTACCAATCCACAATGGAAAGAGCAGGGGCTGAATTCTGAAAACTTTGTCGCGTTTAACCTGACAGAGCGGATGCAGTTGATCGGCGGTACTTGGTACGGCGGTGAGATGAAAAAGGGCATGTTCTCAATGATGAACTACCTGCTGCCGCTGAAAGGCATTGCTTCAATGCACTGTTCTGCCAATGTGGGTGAAGAGGGCGATGTGGCGGTTTTCTTCGGCCTTTCCGGTACAGGGAAAACCACGCTTTCAACCGATCCGAAACGTAAATTGATCGGTGATGATGAACACGGCTGGGATGATGACGGCGTGTTTAACTTCGAAGGCGGCTGTTATGCGAAAACCATCAATTTATCGCAGGAAGCTGAGCCGGATATTTATCACGCCATCCGTCGTGATGCGTTGCTGGAAAACGTGACGGTGCTGGCTGATGGCTCCGTTGATTTCAATGACGGTTCCAAAACAGAAAATACCCGCGTTTCTTATCCTATCTACCATATTGAAAATATTGTCAAACCCGTCTCAAAAGCAGGCCATGCCACGAAAGTTATTTTCCTGACCGCTGATGCTTTCGGCGTATTACCGCCGGTTTCCTGCCTGACACCGGAACAGACTCAGTACCATTTCCTGTCGGGTTTCACTGCCAAACTGGCGGGCACAGAGCGTGGCGTCACCGAGCCAACGCCAACGTTCTCTGCCTGTTTCGGCGCGGCATTCCTGTCATTGCATCCGACGCAATATGCAGAAGTACTGGTCAAGCGTATGCAGTCTTCTGGTGCGAAAGCCTATCTGGTCAATACCGGCTGGAATGGCACAGGCAAACGCATTTCCATTAAAGATACCCGCGCCATTATCGACGCGATTTTAAGCGGTGATATCGAGAATGCGGCGACTATCGAATTGCCCATTTTTGATTTAGCAGTACCGACAACCTTACCGGGTGTTGATACCGGAATACTCGACCCACGCAATACATACACGGATAAAGCTGAGTGGAATGTGAAAGCCAACGATTTGGCGCAACGTTTTATCGATAACTTCGATAAATATACCGATACGGCCGCCGGAGCTGCATTGGTGAAAGCCGGGCCGAAGTTGTAAGCTATAATCAAAAACCCCGTTAAAAAATAACGGGGTTTTCGTTAATGAATCTATTATCACTTGAAATTGTCATCAATTCGGTGGCAAATCAAACAATAAAAATTCACTTTGCTGGTTGGCGGTTATCTGAATATCCGCTTCATCCCAGAGAGCAATACCATCGCTGGTGGTTGCCTGTGTGCCGTTGACCGTGATTTCCCCTTTAACCACCTGAATCCATACTTTTCGTGATTTTTCTCCGTGATATTGGTATTTTTCACCACTTTTCAATAGATGACGCCATAACGTCATATCCTGAAAAACCTTCAATGAACCCGCACGGGCATCGGGAGAAAGCACTAACTGATGGCTTTTTTCTGTATCAAAGCGGCGTTGTTCATAGCGTGGTGTCAGGTAATTTTCTTCAGGCATGATCCAAATTTGGTAGAGATGAAGTGGCCTGTCATCATGCGGATTATATTCTGAGTGGCGGATACCCGTGCCCGCGCTCATAATCTGAAACTCGCCTGCGGATATTTGCCCCAGATTCCCCATGCTATCTTTATGTTCTACCGTACCGGAAAGCACATAGGTCAGAATTTCCATATCTTTATGCGGGTGCATACCAAAGCCTTGTCCTGCGTCGATCACATCTTCATTAATGACTCGTAAAGCAGAGAAACCCATAAAATTGGCATCATAATAATGCGCAAATGAAAATGTGTGCCAGCTATCCAGCCAGCCATGATTGGCGTGGCCTCTCTCGGAATCTTTTCGTCGATAAATCATTTTCAAAATCCTTCAATATTTTTTTGTAGTCTAGTTGAAGGCGTGAAAGATGAAATATGAGAAATTTCATCTGAACTATCAAATTTTTTGAAGAATAAAAAAAAGCCAGCAAAAACTTGCTGGCTATAAAGTAAACACTGGAAGCAATGTGAGCAATGTCGTACTTTCATATGACCCTGAAGGAGGTGCACTGAAAGTGATAAAGATGATAATGGTTCTTAATATCATTTGTAAAGCGTTTTTTTAATCAAATTGAATTCCTGTTTGGTTTTATGATCTGAGCGCTGACAGGTTTTGCAAATTATGCACTGTTTTTTAATCGTACAAGGAAGATAAATGCTACCAAAATTGCCACAACATATTGATTATTTTATTAATGGCGCGGTTTTAGTTGCTGATGAAATCGGCGAATCTCCTTGCAGTGTCTACCATTTTCTACGAGGAAATGAGCGTTTTTTTCTCAAGTATTCTCCCGCCGTTTATGCCGGTACGACTTACAGTGTCATGCGGGAGGCTTCCGTGCTGAATTGGCTGGTGGATCGCCTGAATGTGCCGGAAGTTGTGAGCGTTGCAGAAAGCCCGGCAGGTGAGTTTATGATCACGCGTGGCGTACCCGGTGAGCCGCTAAGTACGTGGATCAATAGTTCGTGGATAAATAGCACAGAAATAAATGTACAGCAGCCCGTACTGGCACGGTTTCAGCAAGCTCTCCATCAGGTTCAGGCTGTTTCCATCGCTGATTGTCCGTTTGATTCTGGGGCGAATATGCGTTTGCGTGAGCTGGAATATTTATTACGTAACGGTTTGTATGATGAACAATATGATTTTACGCCGTGGCCGGGCATTACAACGCCACAAGGTTTGTTAACCCATCTTTATGCCACGTTGCCGGATGAAGAACGGGTGTTTTCCCACGGAGATCTTGGTGACAGCAATATTTTCGTTGATGCACATGGCGAACTGTACTTTATTGATCTTGGGCGGGGTGGCGTGGCCGATCGCTGGCTGGATATCGCTTTTGTGCATCGTAACTTGCGCGAGGAGGTTTCAGTGGCGGCTGCGACCGCGCTTCTCGACACGCTTGGTGATGGTGATAATCCTGCCAAGCGTGTGTTTTTCGAGCAATTGGACGAGCTGTTTTAATAGGAAACAGGGGGAATAGTGGCGTTTGCCCAAGGCTGGAATGTGTATTCCCGCGTATTTCCCAACTCCATTTGGTAGAGATTTTGTGTGTTGAGGTCACAAAACTCATAGCGTGTTGACTGGTAACCCCGTAACCAGAGCAAAAACCAGCCTTCATGGGCATCAGGGCACAATCCGGCGAAGCGAAAACCGCCTTTTTTGAGCTGTGGATATAACTTCAGCGCCTGCTCACAAGCCGGAAGTTTCAAATAGATTAGCTGGCTGGCGGGGTAATCTATCACTTCCGCGACAAATTCAGGGTCAATCTCATACGCAGTGATTTCCAAACGCCGTCCATTAATTTTGGAACTGCATTGCCTCGTGCTGGCTTGTCTGGCGCTGTCTTGCTTGGAAAGTAACGTGTTGGAACTACAGGGCGTGTCATCCCCTTGTTGTCCCCCGGCCGTAAACTCACCGACACGCTGGCCTATCTGAATCGCCCAGTTTTGCCAGGGTTGAGGCCAGTTCAGCTTGGGCAACGGAAATGCCTGAAGCGGCAGAATGCCCTGTACAATGCTTTCCGGCTCCGGTAATCCGAACGGAGAATCGACATAATCCAGCATCAGGGCGGTGGAATAAAAGCCGAGACTTTGTGCCAGATGCTGGCTTTTCTGGTGAGAACAGACTTGTTTGACCGTCAGTAAACGATACTGCTGCTGTTTCGCATAATGGCACAGAGTGTGCCCCAGAGAGCGGGCAATCCCTTTGCCCTGAAACTCCGGCGAGACGGCAACCAGCGCAAATTCCGCCTGATCTTGCCGTTCCGTTTCTTTGACCAGAGAAGCATGGCCCACCAGCCGTCCCTGATAAAACGCCAGCGCGGAATACCATTTCCCGCTCGCCAGATAGGCTTCTATCAATCTGGGAAGATAAATATCAGGATAAACATACGAGTGACCGTAAACCGCACGGAATAACTGACTGATCAGTTTCCCGTCACCCGGTTGATAACTGCGGATCTGAACCGCGTGATCTGATATGGCAGAAGAAAAAAGAGTCATCGGTTTCTGCCTTTAGTGATGGTTACGCAAATCCACAACCCGCTGCAATTTACCCGAACGCGGATGGGTATACATGGCATCAACATGGGTTTGCACGATCTCCAGACTATTTTGCCGGAGCGGTGTGGTACTCAGGATAGGGAATGCGGCGAGCGCATGATGGTGTATTTTCTCGATATCGACAGGCTCCGCGCTGGCGACCAGCAATTTAATTTTATCTTCGGATGCCTCCTGAGAGATAACCAATTGCCACGCCAGCAATTCTGGTTGCGTTGCCAGCCGGGTTGCTAAGTCGTCGGGGAACAGCGAAAAATCCCCCACTCGGATCCGGTAACCTTGATGGGCGCGTCCTTGTAATGCAAATTTGCGATAAGGCTGCTCAGGTTCACACCAACAGGCCAAATCACCGGTGGGATAACGCAGGATTGGCATCAGCTTCCGCTGTAAACTCGTCACCACCAACAGCCCGCGTTGTCCCGGTTCGGTAATCGGCTCTTCAGTCACTTCGTCGATAATTTCAATAATGGTGTCTTCGTCGAAAACCCGGTGCTCGCCCGGCCCACACTCAGGGTCGGCAGAGCCGATTAACCCGCCATCGACACTCGCACAACCGACCGAACCAAAACGGGCCTGCGGGAAAACCTGACGCATGGCTTCAATTTGCCCGGCAAACAAGCTCTCACCACCATAAAGAATGGTTTCAACCATCGGTAAAATCTGACCGTTGTCTTTCAGATATTGGCTAAAGCGGATGAGCTGGGCAGGAACACCGGCCAGCACATTAATCTTGTGTTGGCGGATATTGTGAACCAGCAATTCATCTTCAATCTTGTTGGTGAAAGGGAATTCCACTACCGGTAAAGGTGCGCTGGACAGCGCGCCATGAATGAACAACATACTGGTATAAAGGTCACCGGCATAGAATAAATTAGCGACCCGATCACCGGTATTTAATTGACAGGCAATGGCTTTGCCGAAAGAGCGAGTAAAGGCTTTCCACTCTTGTTGGCTGAAAACAGACAGCCTTCCTTCACTGGTGGAACCGCCGGTTTTATAGACGTGACCGCTTTCGAAGGGTGCTGTCAGTACTGGCCAGCTCTGTAAATTATCCGAATCAGCCCAGTAACTGCCCGGTTGAACCAAAGGTAAATCCTGTAAAGTCCAGTTATCGGGAACAGATTCGTACAGCGCCCGGTAATAAGCCGAATGCTCACGTACATGAAGGAATAAATTATTTAACGTGATGTTTTTCATTATATTTATTTCACTTTTATGGATACCAATCCAACATCAATGTGTACATCTTGCAAAACCACACGAGTGGTTATATCTCCCCGCTGTACGGAGAGATAAAAGACGCATCTTGAAAAGCGACTGGTATGCTTCATTTAATTAGGATTGACGTAAGTCGATGAACAAAGGCGATTTTCCGCTATGGGCATTACGGCGAAACGCCGTTACCGGGGAAAATGTCACATCCAGATGCAGCATTCCGCCTTCAACAACTTCCCTGATTTTTCCGTTGTCAGCCCGTTCCAGCAACGATTGGCGAACAGCAGCCACGTCGGGGTTTTCAATCAACAGCTGGAGAATGCCGATCCCTTTATCATCGTGATCGATAAGCCATTGCACCGGCGCTTGCAATTGTTCAGACAATTCAGCCAGATTGATAAAAATACTGCCGACGCGGATCAGGGAACCATTACGGCCAGCCAGCCGGAAGCGGGGGGTTTTCAGGCCACAGGAACAAGGTTCAGCCACCCAGTTGCCGACATCACCCAGATCGTAGCGCTGAACAGGTTGCGCTTCACGGTGACGGGAGGTGAAGATCAGACGCCCGGTCTCGCCCTCTGCGACAGGGTTATCATCATGAAGATTCAGAATTTCCAGCCATTGGGTATCGGACATCAAATGGAAAACACCGCTTTCATTGGCGGAACATCCATGACCCAGCGGGCCTGCATCCACAGAGCCATAAATCGCGGATTGCATCAGCGTAATGCCGAACTCTTGCAGGAACGCCCGTTGACCGGCATTTAATATTTCGCCGCCGAAGAACAACTTACGGACACCACCATATTGACGCAGTTTGTCGGCTTCGCTCAGGAACAAACGGTGCAGGGTACTCGGCATTCCCGCCAGAACATTAATGCGTTGCTGCACGATTAAATCGGCTATTTCGCTGAAATCATCGTCTGTCGGGCCTCCCATCGGGTATTGAGCGACACCCAGCTTATCCAGCACGCTGAAGAAGCTCATCATGCCGCCATACAATTTGCCGCCATAAAACAGATTCATCACTTTATCGGTGGCGGGTTCAAGCCCACAGGCAAGCAGGCCATCAGCGGCGGACTGCATCTGCTTGTGATAATCCGCATAACTGTAGGCGGCCAGTTTAGGCGCACCGCTGCTGCCGCCACTGCGGAAGAACAGGCGGCTTTTCTCATTGGGGATCAGCGCCTGAAAATCGGCTTTACCCATGATCGGCAGATTATCCAGTCCATGAGGTTTTGCCGGTGGTAGATCAAGATGTGCACAATCCACCAGAGTCTCCGCAGGCAGGCTGACCGAAACCCGCTTGGCAAGGCGTGATAAGGCATAGACGCCATCATGTGGCTCACCACTATAACCGCCGTGCATCTGACCGGCAGGCGTAATGCGGCTGATTCCGGCGGCAAACAGGGAATGGCTCATTTCAGCAATCTGTTCCTGACGCGTGATCAACGCACAGCTTTGCAGATGGTTACGCCACGGGAAAAGAATGGTGCTCAGCTGCGCGCGGGGTGCCGGGCGTATCTGCAATGTGCGGAACAGCGGAGACACCGCCAGCTCCTGTTCATGCCGCCAGATGACGCGCCAGCCTTCGGCCTGCCAGATTTCACCGCGCACTGGCGTAAAGGCAAAATCGAGGCGCTGGAAAGCCATCTGCGTGGTAATTTCGGCGGATTCCTGCACATCGGCCTGCAATGCCGGATGTAACCCGGAACGGCGTTCGAGCGCCGCTGCCATGCGTTGCCCGATATGCTGCAACACGTCGGGATCATCACTGTCAACCAGCAAACACTGCGGGCTGGAGCAGGCTTGCTGGTCGTAGCAACAAATATCATCGGCCAGCGCATCCAGTTGGCTATCCTCTGCGGACTCCGGGCTTAACCAGGCAAAACTGATACGGTGACCCCAGTCTATCCAGCGACATCCGGCGGGCAATTGAGTACGAATGGCAGACAAAGCCGCATCGCCGCCCCATGCGGAAACGCCATCGGCCTGATGCAGTAATTCCCCCAATTGATTCGCCGGTAATGAAAACACCGCGACCCGATCCGCCAATTCGCCGGAAATATCCTGTTCCAGAAAGGCATTCAGCAGTTGAGCGCTGAAGCCGTTATCGTTACTGCTGGGGCGTAGCCAGTTGATATTGCCGGCCAACAAACTCTCCAACACCGCCATAAACGGCAGAAGTTCCGCGTTGGATGGTGTGATATGCACAACCAGACCGAGCGGTTTCCAAGCTTCATAACGGCTCTGGTTATAATCGAATCTGCGCAGGGAAAACGCATCCTGCCCCAATTCCCGATCCAATTTAGCTTGCAGGGTTTCCCGCTGACAGAAAGCGATCAGGGTTTCGCGTTGGCTGGTATTGAGGAAATACGTGTTAAGAAAAGAGGCATCAGGAAGAGAATGTTCATTCACGCTCACCAGATAATCGGCAAAGCGTTGTGCACACTCAAGAACCTGCTCAGCACTATGAGGACGGGCCAACAATTCGGGCAAACGATTACGTAATGTGACGATTCTTTGTTGTTCTGTCACAAACGATTCGTTTATTGTTTCTTTGGAAAATACAGTTTCTGCGGAAGACATCTCACACCTTTTTTATCAATTCTGAAGCGGCAATGGCGCAGCTACGGCTTTTGCTCGTTCCTGCACGGCCCAGTAACTCAAACCAATCTGTATCCAGCTCACAGCCACAGCTATCGCCGGGATGCAGCTTCGCCAGATCACTGGTGACCACACTATGAGCCGGGCTGGACGTGATATAAGGTGAGACAAAATGCAGAAAACCCGCTTCACCATAAGGCAGCCGCGCCAGATTGGCGGTATGCCGGATATAAACCCGTGAGTAAACCGGCACATGAAAACGGTGATGAGAACATTCCACATAGGGCACGGGATGCTCCACCGAGCCGTAACCATCGCGGCAACGGATATCCGGGATGCCAAGCTGCTCCGTCAGACGCCGGTACAGTTCCAATTTAGGGATCTGTTGGTCGGCATGGGTTTTCCAGCCACCGCCGAGGGATAATAATGAATCCGGGTGTAATTTCAGCGCCGGTATCTTCATCTGTTCCATTCTTTGCAGCGTGAACCACAGGAAAGCCGGAAAACCGAAAATACGCACAGGCAGCCCTTCTTCAGCAAACTCCTGTAGCGCCCGGATGGTGCCGAAAGGGTCGAACTCATTGCTTTTGCCGTTATGGCGCAACGCATAATAAGAACGGTTGACCGGAGCATATTTACACAGGAAATTGTCGGTATAAGCCGTTCCCAGTGTAATCGCTCCGGCGGGTTCATAACTCAGCAACAAGTAATTGCAGGGTTGGTCAGGATTGTTCCAGCCATAATAGTTGAAAATACTATCGACCATACTTTGAGCTGCCGCGAGACTTCTGGCATCGTAGTGCATACGGCTTTTTTGCCCGGTGGTGCCGGAAGACGTTAATTCCAGCACATCTTTATTGTTACTGCTGACGACCAAATTACGTTTGAAATAGTTTGCAAATAAAGGAGGCAGGCTTGACCAATCCTCTATTTCCATTATTGCCTGTTTATCCAGCCCATTATTTGCCAGCCACTGTTCATAACCGGGCGTATGTTCACAGTGATACAGCGTTAATTCACGCATGGCGTCACTGAATAAAGTATTATATTCAGGGCCAGTTTGATAAGGATGTGTTAAAGCACAAAGCGCTTTAACAGAAGCTAAGTTTTGCATAGTTAAGGCCATTACTTTTGAACAGAACCATTCCCCAATAAAATCGAAAGATTTTTCTGGTTCATATTCTTGATGTAATCATGTTAAATAGATTTATTTTATCGCCTGATATAAATAAACTATTTGGTTTAATAAATGTTATCTATACCCGTCGTTTTTCAAGTTGCCTCTTTGTTGGCTTCGCTCGCTTGCAGCCAGCGATGCAACTCGAAATGCATAGGGTATAAGACTCGTTGAGGAATAATATTGGAGATCTTTCTTCTAATATTACTTTCAACCATATTGAATATTTAACTGGAGAAGCGTCCTTTACCAGTTCTATAGTTCTATATCAGTCCTGATTTGCAGCGCATTATTTCAAACAGAGGTATGTTAATCAAACGATTTATCTAATGTTTATGTCTTTTTTATAACCAAAACTGTATTATTATTTAATATGGCTATTTTATTAATTGGCTATTTGAGAATTATTATTTTAAATTTTAATAAAATGTTAATGTTTGGTTAAATGTAATTGGTATTATCGGAATGTTACTTATATAATTATAATAATTATCTGCTCGTGATTATTAGTTTTATCCTCTATTCCTTAATTTGATAATGATACATATTCCTGTGCCTTTCAAGGTA
>JAIRVT010000059.1 GCA_031253755.1 Enterobacteriaceae bacterium | reverse complement strand
ATTACTTTCGAAGTGAAGCTGAAAGATACATCAACAATTGCGCCTCTTATTGACGATAATATTGGATTTAAAACAACATTTGTTACTGATGATAATGCACCAGCAGTATTTGATGGTGGATATATAAAAAAAACAGGTGATTTAAATGAAGAAATTACTTTATTTCCTCTACTAAGAGAGAGATTCTCAGGGAAGCATAGTAAATCATTTTATTTAGTCGGAAAATATGATGTTATGACATACAAAATAAATAATGGTAGAAAAATTCATCTTAATGTCTTATATGAAAAAAACTTTTTAACCTATTGGCAGGGAGGAAAAAATAAGGATAGAGAGACATCAATGACTTATCCTGACGGAACAATAATATACAATGGTGATGTAACACCAAACTTTGATAAATTAATGCGTATTCTCGAATCAAAAAATGGAAAGCAGACTAAGGTGAAGTAATTTAGGCTTAATCTGGTAGTCATCCTCTTTGATTTAGTGCCTGTCAGATAAAATTCGCCGTATGCACACAGCATGTGGCGCTAAACTGATTGCCAGCCAGAAAGCGTTTCTTGCCTGATCAGGCGAATCTGACGCGCTGCGCTTGTCTTCTCCGTATTACTGGGCTAATACATTAACCGGATAATACGGAGAGTGGCACAATGTTTTAATGAGTTGTCATACAGCGATAATAAACGGAATGTGGTCGAAAAATCGATACAAGCCATTGCTTCAAGGTGGAGGTGTAGAATGAGCCTATTACAGCTTATACTTACGCTCAATTCGAGTGAAAGTATGCGCTCTATAGTTCGCTAACCATTCGATAAAGCGCATTACAGAAGTTCAATAATACCTTTTTGCCCATCAACCCGGACTCGTTGCCCGTTCTTGAGCGTATTCATTACACGCCTTATTCCCATTACCGCGGGTAACCCCAATTCACGTGCGGTCACTGCGCCGTGGGATAAAGGGCCGCCGCTTTCCGTGATGACGCCACTCGCGCGGTAGAAAAGCGCTGTCCAGGCTGGATTCGTTGTACGTGCTACCAAAATTGCGCCTTGTGGGAATAGAGCGAAATCCTCCGCACCATGTACCAAGAACACTTCACCTTCAACAATTCCGGCACTCCCCGCTAGCCCCTTCAATGATGAATTATCGTTATCTTCTTCATCAGCCATTGCACCGTATATCCATTGTGGCGTGGTCGCTTTTGCCTTTTCATAACCCGATTTATTGTTATAGATATGCCGGCGTAATTCACTGAATACCGATGTGCTTTCGTTTGCAATGGCGTTAGCGAGCTGTTGTTCTTTGGCAAAATAGATGTCTGACGCTTCATCGATAACACCACGGATGACCAAACGCTCGCCCAATGCTTTTAAGCCTCGTCGCATCGGTAAAGCAAGGCGTGTGGTTTGATAATGTTCTAAATCATCCAGTGCCGTATAAACACGCGCTAACCGGATCAGTTCCTGCATGAAATATCGTAGCTTTTCGGGAGACTGAGCAATGATGGCAAATTCGGTTTTCGATTGAGTCATTTTTTTGCTTAATAGCTCACTGCCTTTCCCATCATCCTCAAGGTCGCTCATTGCGCTAATTTGTGTCAGTACAATATGCGGTGCATCCAGCCATGTTGGATGGTAAGCATCAAAATCCAGCTCGCGGTGGCCATGATTCGTGAGAAATGTCATAAATTTTGTGAAAAATGCAGGATATTGCTGCTCTAACACCGTCATCATTGAGTCTGCATCAATATTAGCTAACAAAGCCTGTAAGGCAGGTTCGTCGCGGACATCGCGGGAGAGTAGCCAAAGTTCATGGTTAACTTGCCCTGTCTTAGTTTCAGACATCGCAATCAGGCTATCGAAGGTTTGATGCGTTTTCTGTTCATCACCTTGGAAAAGCATTTTCAACAAAGCGAATAAGGCCGCATACAGTGATCGCTGTGTCAGTGAAATAGCGATATTAGGTAAGAAATAATCAGATCCTAATTGATTGATCCGTTGTACATAATCCCATAATTCTTGTAGGTCTTTTTCTTGAAGGGGTTCATTATAAAGCGCACCAATCCCAATCAAATATTTGTCTAAGTCACGCATCCAAGTAACCGGTAGCTCTTGTACCCACGAAAACTTGTTAGCAATTTCAGGTAATGATGCTAACAGTGTTGGTAGATCGTCCATCATTGATGTAGGCAGGCGGTTATGATAAAGCGCAACCGCATTTTGATTACCGTATATATAGTAATCCTGCATACCAAACCATTTACCGCTGAATGAAGGTAACCCCATCAAGTTCAAACTGTAATTTAACGATGCGTGAAAGCCTGCTTCGCACATATCCCATGTTAATGGTGTAATTGGATTAGGAAATCGTTCCGCCGATTCATCACGAGTCCATACAGGCGCAATTTGTGTCACGTTACGCGATTGTAATAACCATAGCCGGTTATCATGAAATGCCCATTCGATATCCTGCGGAAAATCAAAATAGCATTCCGATTGAATAGCCAATTCAGCAATGGATTGGCATTGTTCTACTGTTAAGCTGCTTTGGTTCTTTTCTTCATTTGCTAATGAAATTGTTTGTGTTCCTGTTGCTGTCATAACAATTGCATTATGCTTCTCAGTAATTTCCTGTTGCACCACTTTTAAAGTATGGCGGTCAATCTGATATTCATCGACAGGCTCTTCACCGCCAACGACGGTTTCCCCCAATCCAAATGCTGCATTAACCAACACGGCAGATAAATTTCCGCGAACGGGATCCACAGAGAACGCGACTCCGGCAGCTTCACTCGCACGAACATCCACCATACGCTGCAAAACAATAGCCATGGATGCGTGAGTGTGGGGGAGTTGCAAGTGTTGTCGATAAAGCATCACATGTGTATGCCATAAAGAGGCATAACATTGACGGATAGCATCATGGAGTGAATGGGTATCTCTAACACCAAGAATAGTGTCATGTTGCCCAGCAAATGCAGCACCTGGCATATCTTCCAACGTGCCTGATGAACGAACAGCGAGTGGTACTTGGGTTAATTGACTTTCACGCAAACGCGCCGATAGCAAATCGGTTAACTGTGTTGGTAACGGGGCGGATAATATTAGTTGGCGAATCGGTGCACTGGCATTTTGTTCATTGCCCACATATTCATGCAGTAATTCGTTGATAGAATCCAATAATGGCGAAATAAACTGCTTATAGGCAGCGCAAGACAATACGAGGCCATCTGGAACGGGAAGGGTCTGGATTGTTTTTGCTAAACTGGCCCCTTTACCGCCACTGATAGCTATATCAGCCGCTTTCATATCATTCAGATTATAAATCAGTTCCATTTGCAATCTCCTCTTTTTTAAATGTGAAATACAGAACAAGGAATGCGAGTACAGCACCAACAACGACATCAATACCATAATGGTAATGAAGGTAAACTGTCGCGATAACCAAGCCGGCAGATAATGGCATTAAGCAATATGCAGTCTTTCGATAACCTGTAAAAAACAAGAAACCGACAATATAAAGCGTAATTCCGGTGTGTAAACTTGGGAAAACATCCATTCCAGTGATCCCTTTATCTACCATTTTTGTTAGAAATAATGTCATCACGCCATCATGGACTGGGTAATTAAATAAAGTTGGAAAAGCTGCGTAAGGACCAAAGGCAGGGAGAAGGAAATAACCAATAAATCCCCAAAAATACATTAACATTAATCCAGAAAAGTAATTTCGGGTATGTGGGTTATTACGTTGTAAAAAGAAAAATAGCGCGCTACCGATAACCAAAAAATAAAAACTGAAATAACAAAATGAAATGATTTCACTCAGCCACGGAGTCTGTATTTTCATAGCCCATTGTGGAAGGCTTCGGCCAAACCAAAGCATCATATCCGAGTGAAATAAAAGGTTATCAGCACTCCATGTGTAATAGTAAATGCGTATTGCTTTGAATAGAGGGAAAATAGACCAGCAGGCAATTAATTGGAGTAATCCAAACCAATATAAACCTGAATAATCAGGTGTTCTTGACCATCCAACCGCAAGTAATAAAACCCAGAAAATTCCTCCGGTAATTATTGAAGGCAATAGTGTTTCCATTAGCCCAGACATACCGGACATAAAAGTAGCGAAAGTTCCTAATCCCCAAATAACCAGTAGCTCCATCATAAATAAACGATTAAATAAACGATTAAATAAACGAGTAGATGATGTTTCTAGCATGGCGCTGAACCCTTGTATTGAATAATTTTATAACCGATAAAGGCACTTATAAGGCTGGGAATAATCACACTGGGCCACAACCAAACAAACCCTATCAGTAATGGTAGCCAAATCAAACCGGCTAATCCACCGGCAAAAATTTTAAAAAAAGTGATGGTATTACGAGCATCGGCGTAACGAGCACCTACCGCAGAAGCCAATAAGATAGGTAAAAAAATAAACATGAGAAAAAAACCTAGCCAGCGCCAAATTAAGTGATAGGAAACCGCCTTTGGCTGTGGCATTGGACATATTTCATGCTGATTTTGATAGCGTAAAAATGCCTCTGCATAGGATTCACCTTGCATTAAGGACAGGTAAGCATAGTGTTCCGCTGCTTTAAATGTTTTCTCATCGGGACAATTAACAGAAACCGCATTGAGCGCTTGGCTAATTTGTTCATGAATACGATTTTCCCATTCTTGTTCGCTTTCATCATTTACTTGATCAGCAATCGATATCGGTTTACCCACATAAACTTCAGCATAACTGGCAAACCGATCGGGCATAACATAAAACAAACCAACAGAAACCACATTAAATTCCACTCGCTGTGACAATAACGAACGAATAATCCTTGCGCCTCCGCGTTGGTAGGGAAGTGGTTTATGCCCCCATTCACTGCTCCCCTCTGGGAATAAAAACAACGAACCCCCTTTAGTTATATGAGAAACGGCTGCCTCAACAGGGTTTTCAAAACCGTTCGGGCTAATTCCTAAACGCTGTTTATCTTTTTTACGCACGACGGGAATACCGGTGAAAAATAGGCGTATTAAAGGATTATTTAATAATTGTATTGAGGCAAGGGCTTGCCCAAATGGAGCAACTTTCAAGATCAGGTAACCATCAAAAGCACTATTTCGGTGGCTACATAAAAAGAGTGTCGGTTTGCCATTAGAGATTGCCGGGACATGACCAACAAGGGTGCAATTCGGGTAGTATATACAACGAATAATAGAAGATATGAGTCGATAATAGGTTGGTAACGGCTTCCCTGCAATAACGATGGTTGTTTTTTTATTCTGAGACATGTCGTTTATTTATTCCTATTTTGTACAGAATGATTATTCTGAATATCTTTGCCGCAATGTGGCGATATCAAATGCCAGACTGTATAAATTCGGCATATGGCTGACCAAAGCACGGTGAGTTCTTGCCTGATTAATAAACACATACTCCTCTCCAAAAGGATGTGGCTGTGAGCCACGCACAATCGCACTTTTCCATCCCTCCAACAGGCCATCAATGGGGAGGTGACCATCCCCTTTAGTCAGCGCAATTTCAGTTAAGTGCGGATAGTTCCGCTCAATGGTATTCGCCGTTAAATGCAGGCGCCCTTGGTCATATACTGCTCGTTTCACGGTTAAGTGATTATCGCTAAGAAACCAAGTTTGTGGCACAGACTGTTCAGCCTGAGTACGCATTGATACACGCTCAGCAAAGGTTTTAGCACTGTGCAAATGGCTGGCCAATTGCTCCCTTATGCGCTGAAGCTGATCTGATAGCTCTTTTATTTCAGCACGATATGGCCCCAAATGAAAAGCTTTCCAACAGTCTTCATCGTAAATATCAAAATCTGTGATTTGATTGCCTTGTTTGTCAATTAGTTGTGGAGAGCAAGGAAGCAATTGATACGCGCTTGGGCAACTCGCAATCTCATTTGCTGTAAATCCATGAAACAGACTGCCGCCGGCATAATAGCCCGATTCCATTAAAGCCAGTGCTTGAAATGTCCCCATCCACGGTGGGCCAAACGCATACCATTTTGCAATAGACTCGCGTATTTCACTGCTGGCAGATTGCAAATAATAGCGGATTGCGCAATTTGAAGCCGAGTGAGCTATCAACAAAAATTTTTGCTGTTCACCATAAAGGCATTTTACACGTTGGATTTCAGCATCCAGTTGAGCACTCAGTTGACGATGATCTGCACGCCAGTCATGTGCCAGAAAAAAAAGATCAATACCTTCACGATAACCCAACGATTTTTCGAGAACTAATTTTAATGGCGCAGTAATCAAATTATCGAATAATTTAGGAACTACAGTAAAATAATGTAACTGTGTAGCACCGATACTTGTATTTTCATGGCTATATTCATAGTCATGTTTTCGAATCAGGCTCTTATAGTCTCCCCAAATCAGTGTTTTTGTATGGCGGTCGTATAATTGGCTTCCCAAAATACCAGGAAGATAAATAATAGGCAGATTGAGTTTATTATTTATTAATCCGGTATCACGTAGCTGTTTAGTCAGTTTTCCTGTTTTAAGAATCGAAAATCCCCAATTTAACGGCATAATTTATAGTTCCTTAAAAGAATTATCATTTATATAAATGATAAAATGTTATTAGACAACTTTAATGACGGCTCCACTAGGGTAAGGAGGTAAGTTGATATCATCTTCTGCAACTTGTTGCTGTAAATAAGCACTCTTTGTCAGGATAGTTGTCATTTCCTCTAACAACAACACCGATAGAGAGAAAAATATGCTTCGTATTTCATCGGGACGTAAATCGGCTGCACTGGCTAACTTATTGCCGCCATACAATATATCTGTCGCACGTTATTCTCAGATAGATATTGTTAATTTATACAATATTATTTATTTAAGAATAAATAGCTTTTCAAAATTACCATTGACACTCTCATTATTATGAAAGATTATATAGAAATATAGAAATATAGAAATATAGAAATATAGAAATATAGAAATATAGAAATATAAGAATAATAATAAACTGAAAATCTATTCTTTTATACCTCGTGACGGTATCATCAGTAAAAAATACTTATTGTATTTTATGGAAAAATATTTTTCCTGATCCGAAATAATTGCCTGAAAAATAACAGTGAGGAATATTTCCATTATTTTGACGCTATTTTAAAAAATTAAAAAACAGATTAGATAAATATAATATTTTATCCGAATTGTAAAAGAAATGTTGTAGTTTACCTTGTTGATTAATTTAATGTTATTAATTAAATTATGGATTATTAACGTTTGATCCTGATGTGATTTACCTCTCATTTTTTCCAATCCGAAAACACCCATCAAAATTAGCCTGTTTTTTTGTTTTGACATACCCTCTCTAGCGTTTAGTATTTA
>JAIRVT010000049.1 GCA_031253755.1 Enterobacteriaceae bacterium | reverse complement strand
CGTTTATTTTCGCTTTCTTCCGCTGTCCGCCGCGGCGTGTTCTCGCTTGGCGTCGGTCAGTGGTGGCGCATTATAGGGAGTTTTTCCGGGCTGACAATCCTTTTTTTGCATTTTTTTTCTGTTCGCGTTTTTTTTCAACAAAATCCGCAAATATGTCCTTTTTTCATTCAAAAAATGCGGATATTGGCAGCAATCTTTTATTGCCTATACAGAATGCCTAAGCTGTTGGGTATATTTTTATGTATTAAAATGATACTTAGTAACTATCCTTACTTCATTATTACAACATAACGGGAAATCTGATGGTCAAATCCGCACGCAGTATGTCGGGATTGCCTTGGATTGCAGCAATGGCTTTTTTTATGCAATCTCTGGATGCCACAATCCTTAATACCGCTCTGCCAGCAATTGCTAAAAGTCTTAATCACCCTGCAATAGCAATGCAGCCAGCCATAGTCAGTTACACTTTAACTGTAGCGATGTTGATTCCCGTTAGCGGCTGGTTAGCTGATAGGTTTGGCACTCGGCAGGTTTTCATTTACGCCGTCTCTTTCTTTTCACTGGGTTCTCTCTTTTGTGCGCTATCCAGTTCCTTATCTTTTTTAGTTATTTCACGCGTTATTCAAGGGATCGGTGGCGCGATGATGATGCCTGTGGCCCGTTTAGCTTTATTACGTGCTTATCCACGCAGTGAACTATTACCTGTGCTCAATTTTGTCACTATGCCCGGATTGCTTGGTCCGATTTTAGGCCCATTGCTTGGAGGAATGCTGGTGACTTACGCGACATGGCATTGGATATTTATTATCAATATTCCCATTGGGTTAATCGGGATTATTTATGCCAAAAATCACATGCCCAACTTTACGATGCCTAAATCTCCCTTCGATTTCTCAGGATTTATGTTATTTAGTATTGGGCTGGTGATGCTTTCGGTCAGTCTGGATCTGTTTGGCAATGATACGCTATCGAATTATGTTCCGGTTGCGACGTTGGTTATTGGAATCCTTATGCTGGCTGGATATTACTTTTATGCCAAAAAACATTCCAAGCCCCTTATTGATCTCAATTTATTTAAGACGCAGACATTTTCAGTTGGTATCGCCAGTAATATTGCGACTCGCCTGAGTACAGGTTCACTCGCTTTTCTTATTCCGCTGATGTTACAGATAGGTTTTGGTTATTCGGCCATCATTGCCGGTATTATGATGGCACCCAATGCCATTGGCGCTATTTTAGCCAAGCCTTTTATTACCCGAATACTATCTCGGTTTGGATATAAAAATACGCTAATTTGGATCACCATTATTATTGGTATCTTTATTTCCCAGTTTGCTCTGCAATCTCCTGAGTTATCACTCGCTTTTTTAATTATTCCTCTATTTATATTGGGAATGGCAATGTCCACTCAATTTACAGCGATGAACACAATCACTCTTGGTGATCTGAATGATAACAATGCAAGTGCCGGAAATAGCCTATTGGCAGTGTCTCAACAGTTATCTATCAGTTTAGGTGTGACAGTCAGCGCAGCAGTTCTGCGCTTTTATGAATCGATGGATTACGGTTCTAAAATAGATGAGTTTCACTATACCTTTATTACGATGGGCGTGATTACCTTAGTTTCTGCTTTTACCTTTCTGTTCTTAAAGAAAGGAGATGGCAATGACTTAATTAAGAGAAAACAACTTAAAAAATGATGTCATATCCTATGGATTTCGAGTTGCATCGCGGCGGCAAACGAGTGAGTCCCCTGAGCATAGATAACTATGCGACTGGGGCAAGTGAGAGCAGCCAACAAAGAGGCAACTTGAAAGACGACGGATATATCAACGTCTGCCAACTGAATCCCGCTCAATAAGCATCGGTGTCAAAACGAATTGTTTTGGTTCACTCTCTGGATTATTCATGCGATAGAGCAGTATATCGATAGCTAATTTACCCAATTCATCTTTTGGTTGATGAATCGTCGTTAATGGCGGTGTCAAATAGGGCGTTATCGCAATATCATCGTATCCAATAACAGAAATATCGCCGGGAACTGCAAGCCCTGCCTGATATAAAGCCTGATAGACACCAATTGCCATCGCATCGTTACAGGCAAAGACGGCTTCAGGAGGTTCTGGTAATTTCATTAGTTGTTGCATTGAGGAAAAACCACCAGAAAACTCAAAATCGCTGTAAATTTCATAGCCATCAGGAATTTCAAGCAAAGCACTTTTCATCGCTTTCCGGTATCCCAACAGACGTTGTTGAGCCGGCGTCTTATCCTGTGGGCCTGCAATACAGGCTATTTTGCGAAACCCTCTGTTGATCAGATAATTTGTCGCCAGTTCTCCTCCCAGCAGCGAATTATCTCTAATGACATCACTGGAAAAATCAAAAGGAGACCAATCCATTGTCACGATTGGCACTTGCGGGTATCGCTGCAAAAAATCCTGAGATATCTGTTGCTGTTCAGAGCACAACACCAATAAGCCATCTACACGTTTTTGCAGCAGAGTTTCCATACAGCGGAGCATTCGAGGCGAGTTGCCTTCGCTATTAATAAGTAAGCTATACCCTCGTTCATAGCAACTACGCTCAACACTTTGAACAACTTCACCATAAAACGAGTTATCACTGCCAGTAACCAACATACCGATAGTTTTGGTTTGTTTTATTTTCAAACTCCGGGCTAGTGCGGAAGGCGTATAATTCAGCTCTTCAATAGCAGCATTGACTCTTTTTTTGATCTCCTCACTTACATAGCGATTATTATTAATCACATGAGAGACCGTTGAAGTCGATACGCCCGCAAGGCGGGCAACATCCTTCATTGTCGCCACGGGTTAATCCTGTTCAGCCAGAAATGCATCAATTTCATTTCGCCACGGAACTGATGGCTGAGCGCCATGACGTGTCACTGCGATTGCCGCGGCGGCATGAGCAAAGCGAATTGCCGGTAAAATCGCTTTCCCTTCCAATAAACCCGTAACTAAAGCGCCATTAAAGGTATCGCCAGCCGCAATTGTATCTATTGCCTTAACGTTAAAACCGGGGACGATTTTTCCTGCTTTTCCTTTCTCACTCAACCATACTCCTCGGCCACCCAATGTGATGATAACGGTTTCAATTCCCTTATCATGCAAATGCTGAGCCGCTTTACCCGCTCCTGTCTCATCGGTTACCGCAATACCTGTCAGATATTCCGCTTCGGTTTCATTGGGAGTAATTATGTCCACCAGTGACAGGAGCTTATCTGAAATTTTCTGCGCTGGTGCAGGGTTCAGGATCACTTTAGTGTTATGATTTTTCGCCGTTTCCGCAGCAAGCTGAACCGTGTTCAATGGTGTTTCAAGCTGGAGCAAGAGTGCATCTGCTTCTTTGATCACGTGTTCATGGTTGCGAAAATATTCTGGAGTCAGCGCGCCATTCGCACCAGCACTAATGCCAATAACATTTTCGCCCTGCTGATTGACAAAAATCAGCGCTACGCCTGTTGTTTCACCTTCAATCACCCCAACGGACGAAGTATTAATATTATCTTTCGCCAGTTGTTGGCGGACGCGCTCCCCGCTATCGTCCCGGCCAACGCAAGCAATAAATGTAATGTCTGCCCCACAACGACCAGCCGCAACCGCTTGATTTGCACCTTTCCCTCCAAATGCGACCTGATACTGTTTCCCCTGTACCGTTTCTCCCGGTTGAGGAAATGCCTTGAGGTTCAAAATATGATCGACATTAATACTGCCCATCACAGCCAGTTTTGCCCTATTCATTACACTTATTCCTGTTCAATACTCATGATTGTTTTTTACCTAAATCAGGTAGTTCCTGGGTTAAGGCTAGATCAATTCTCTGAATTAGGCTCTGGGAATGGTAGATCTGGTTTTCATACCCTAAACGAGAATTGATAGCAAAATTATCAAAATGCAATAAAGCTGCTTTTTATTATGTTACGAACGATGTTACAAACTACCCTACAAACGCTGTTCAGCGAAACGTTTCGCTAAAGAAGGATAATATGAATCCACACATCAAAAACAACATGGTTAAGATGAAAATGTGATCGCCATTGAAACGTTTAATTGAAATGATAATTCAATAAAAAATACAATTTATTGAATATGTTAAGCTGAATCGATTATTTCTAAAATCTTCCATTTTGAAAGCCACAACAAAAGTCAAACAGGTACTCATCAAACCCTTTGCACAGATTGTATTTTACCTATAAATAAAGGCGTGTGATTATTTGAAAACATGGCGTTTACCCTATGCAATTGGTTGATAAAATATCCCAGCTAAGTCAGTATCTGGAACGTGGTCTGTATGAGAGACGACAAGCTGTGCGGCTTTGCCTGCTGGCAGCGTTATGTGGAGAAAGTGTTTTTCTCCTTGGTCCGCCAGGTATAGCCAAAAGCCTGATCGCACGACGACTCAAATTTGCGTTTCAACAAGCCCATGCTTTTGAATACCTGATGACGCGCTTTTCCACCCCGGAAGAAATTTTCGGCCCGCTTTCTATTCAGGCTCTTAAAGATGAAGGCCGCTACCTGCGCCTGACAAAAGGTTATTTGCCAGAAGCAGAAGTGGTGTTTTTGGATGAAATCTGGAAAGCCGGACCCGCTATTTTGAATACATTGCTGACAGCCATTAATGAAAAGAAATTCAGAAATGGCAGCCATGAAGAACAGTTGCCGATGAGATTGTTGATCACGGCATCCAATGAACTGCCGGAAACCGGTAATAGTCTGGAAGCGCTTTATGATCGCATTCTGATCCGTATCTGGCTGGATAACATTCAGGAAAAGAAAAATTTTCGGGCGCTCATGACTGAACATGCTGATGAGTGTGCAAACCCTGTACCGGATCATTGTAGAATTACCGATGCAGAGTTTGATCAATGGCAAGATAAAATCCGTCACGTTTCTCTGCCGATCCCTGTTTTCGAGTTGATCTACCAACTGCGCGAACAAATTAATGCGACAGAAAATATTCCCCGTATTTCGGATCGCCGCTGGAAAAAATCCCTGCATTTGTTGCAGGCCAGCGCTTTTTTCAATGGCAGAGAGAACATCTCTCCACTGGATCTGGTGCTACTACAAAACTGTCTGTGGCACGATCTGAATGTCTTAAAGCGCCTGCCACAACTCCTGCATAATTTGCTGATGGAACAAGCCTATCAACAACGCTCTCTGGCGCAGGAAATAGAGGCGTTATACCAACAGTGGATGAAAAGCCGACAAGATGAAAATCAGCACCATCCCTTGCAATTAGTGACCAAATCATCATTTTTTGGTCGCCACACACATTATTTCCTGCCTAAAAATATCCATGACGAAAAACTGGTACTTTTTCTGTATCCCTCATTAAATCTGCACGATCTTACTGTCAATTTTATCGAAATTGATAAAACTGATCTGGAAAATTCACTTAAAAATTATTCAATTAAAAACTATTCAATTAAAAACCATTTAGTTAAAAACCATCTAAATAAAAACAGCTGTGATGTTTTATCTATTCGATTAAACGGTATTGGTTTTCCGCAAAAAATTCCTTTCGAAATTAATGAAGAAAATCAGATTGAAATTCTGGATATCAGCCACAACAACGCGGTACTGTGCCAAGCGGAACAACAGCAGGAAATTCCGGCAAAAGAAAAAACGCACTGGCATGAAAAAATGCTCTCCCTTCGGGATGAAATCCAGCACCAGCACCAATTATTCCACCAGCACCAACCCTGTGTGTTTATTGAAGCGTTCTGGATTGCCAATATTGAACAAAGTTTTTTCCAGTTAACTGAAAAATTAAAACAGCTAGGCGGGAAAATAGGGGAGTGAAACCGTGGGAAACGATGGCTAATTGACTGACAAATTAGCCATCTCCAGTGAAATAAATTGATGTATTAAGTCAGTGAAAACAGTTCTCTAAGTGCTTTCGTATCCAGATTGCCTATCCATTGTTCCCCACTGCCCACCACCATTTCTGAGAGTTCACGTTTGCTTTGAATCATTTCGTTAATGCGTTCTTCAAAGGTGGCGCTGGTAATAAAGCGGTGAACCTGTACGTTATGCTGCTGGCCAATACGATACGCACGGTCTGTGGCCTGCGCCTCCACCGCTGGGTTCCACCATAAATCGAAGTGAATGACGTTTGAAGCTGCCGTGAGGTTAAGACCCGTGCCGCCTGCCTTGAGGGATAGTAAAAACACCCGTTCAGTACGGTCAGTCTGGAATTTCTCCACCATTTCGTCGCGCTTGGTGCGCGATAAGCCACCGTGCAGAAACATAGGCGCCTGCCCGTAGCGCTGCTGTAACCAATGAGCCAATAATTCTCCCATCTCCCTGAATTGAGTGAAAATAAGCACCTTTTCGTGGCTGGAATAGATATCATCAAGCAGATCGAACAGACGTTCGAGTTTACCGGAAGCCATCGCATCACTGGCAGGTTGTTTCAGGTACAGAGCAGGATGATTGCAAATTTGTTTCAACGCCATAATCATCTGCAATACCAAGCCCTGACGCTTGAACTTATCGTCTTCAGCTTCGAGGATCAACATACTTTCACGCACCACCGATTCGTACAGTGCGGTTTGTTCTTTCGTCAGCGTGCAGTATTGATCACTTTCGACCTTGTCGGGCAGATCGCTTATCACATTACGATCAGATTTAAGGCGACGCAGGAGAAAAGGGGCGGTAATGCGCTGAAAACGTTCTGCTACCTGCCGATCACGATGAGTTTGGATCGGTGTGGTGTAATCTTTCTCAAAACGTTTAAGTGTGCCCAAATAACCCCGATTGACGAAATCCATTAAGCTCCAATACTCAGACAGGCGGTTTTCAACCGGCGTCCCACTCATGGCGATATGGCCCGCAGCCGGAATAGATTTGATCGCTTTGGTCTGCTCGGTCGAGGGATTTTTGATATTTTGCGCTTCATCCACCACCAGCACCCGCCATGACATCGTTTTGAGCGTAGCCACCGCACGGCGGACAATACCATAAGTGGTCAACAAGACATCTGGTCGTTCGTGTGTCAATTCACGCTTGCTGCCATGAAATACGCCCATACTGATCGTAGGAGCAAAGCGAGCGATTTCTTTCTGCCAATTGGTCAGCAGGCTGGTAGGAACGACTATCAGGGCTTTGGATTGCTCTAAATCACCATCCTGTTTAAGCCTGAGTAGCGTCGCAATCACTTGCAGTGTTTTCCCAAGCCCCATGTCATCAGCAATCACGCTACCAAAACCGGTCTGTAAATTGCGCCACATCCAAGCGTAACCACGTTGTTGATAAGGCCGCAAGGTCGCGTTCAGATAGCTTGGTAAGGAGACATCCCCTGACTCTCTCAAATCAGCCAGTAATTGCAACGTGTTATCGTCGAGTTTTACCGGTGTGCCACTGTATTCGCCAGCCAATGCAATGTGCAGCAGTTCCGTGCCCGATAATTTAGAGGGTTTGCTCAGTTTGGCCTGCAAACTCGCAATTTCTTCCGGGTCGAGGTAGATATATTCCCCTTTGAAACGCACCACACCAGTTGCCCCCTGTACCAATTGCTCGAACTCAGTTTGAGTCAGGTGATGTTCACCCAGCGCGACCTGCCAATCAAAATTCAGGATTTTACCGGCGCTTAATTGACTGCTGCTCATTCCCTTAGTCTGGCTGGTTACGCTCATCGATAACCGGGGACGCAACAATCGATCCAGCGTTTTAGGTAACAACGTGCGAATACCCAGCAACTGAATGGCAGGAAGGATATTGAATAAAAGCTCAGGCAGCTGTTCCATCGTTAATGTAATGGGATTGCGGCCCCCCTGCCTCAAGTAATCATTAAGGTCCGGGAAAAACTCAGCCAGCAGAACCACCGTCTGTAAGATACCAAAACGCGTTTGTTCCCACTCTTGCTCTGTCAGCACAATATTAAGCGGAACCGCTGGTGTTAACAGCGCTGATTTAGTCTGAACCGCTAACCCGACTTCGAAATCACCTAACTCCTTGCCTGACATTCCCTCATTCAGGCTTAATACGAGAGAATAATCCCGTTCGGACAAATGATAACGAGCAAGCCAAGTCTGTAAGGCCGGGCCGATGGCACTTTCTTCCGGGCCATTAAAACGCTTCGGTTCACCACTGAATAGCAGAGATAATATTTTATTGTCGCGCGGTTTTTCTTTGACATAATCCGACGATATTCGCAGGTAATAACCCATGAATACCGCACACAGCGCGCAAGCCTGCATGATGGGTGAAATCGTTTGATTCCGGCCTAACACCGCCAGTTGTGACGGCAATCCTCTTGCCAGCAGCTGAACCTTTTCCGCCACCTGATTATCAAGCATGGCAGGTAACCAACGCACGCCGAGCGTATTTGACGACACAGTAAATACCTGTGGCACTACCGCGCCATGAATCAGCAAATGCAGAGACATCATGCGCAGGTGGAACAGCGCGGCGACTTCCGGTTGCCTGTCCGGTAAGTCTGCCAGCGTAAGTTGCGCCAGCGCCATATCCAGTTCTTCAATGGCATGCAGGCCATCGACACCACTGATAATGGCATCTCCGTCCTGACTCAGGGTGATACGGGGGCGATGAGAAGACAATAACGTTACGGCAGGCATATCCAGCAATTCTTTGCCAACCAACAACCGCTTATTGGCAAACCGAGCTGTCCGCGACAAGACTTTCTGCATCACCTTGCGCAAATCGCCATAAGGGAAAAAGACCGCTTGCTCCGGCAGCACAGCCAATAGCGGTTCAGATAACACGGGTAAGTCAGAATAAGTGAGCGTTTCCAGTAACGCCGTATCCGGCAGAGCCGTTTCTGTTGGCGTTTTATTTTCAATTAACAGCTCCGACAAACGCGGCACATTGATTACCGCCTCACGTTCAATATTAATGCCGCGTTCTTTTAGCTGTGCAATCAGATCCACGCCACGCAGAGAAAATACCAGAAAAGGATTGTTATCGATTTGACGGCTGACCATATAAATAGTTGCAGCCAGATGTTTACAAGGTACTGCCCAGTCGGGACAGGAACAATCCATTTTTAAATCTTTCCATTTGGATGGAAAAATAGGAATTTTCAGTTGGTTCGCCAGATCTAATACGGAAGGATCTAACTCTCGGTTGAGCAAACGGGCGATCATACCCGGATCATCCACCAGTGCGTCCAGCAACCGGTCAACTTGCCCTTGGGTTAATGAGGGAACGTGAATAACAACCTGATAAATATATGAACCGACCACCTCAGCCCGCAAAGTGCCTGCTTTTAATCGTAAATCCTTAACCAGACCTTTATTGGCATAGGTTCTGCCACGCGGCAATCGGTTGTCATAATCGATATTAGTGAGTGCATTCAGCCATTGTTTACCCCACCATGTATTTCCATAGCTCATAATATTTACCAAAAAAGCGAGAAGAGAGAATATATAGACCGAATTTTAACTAAAAAGCACATGAATATCTCCTTTCTGCGATATTGACACATACACAGCAATAAAAAACTGAGATCAAAAATGGAGTCGTTTCATGTTAACACTGGCCACAATCGATCTCCTGCTCTCTATCAGTGAAGGAGAGCTGATCGAAGAGATCACTCAGGCTCTGCTGAGTACACCTCAGTTAGCTATTTTCTTTGAAAAACACCCAAAACTTAAGCAAGCATTGATGCAAGATCTGCCTGAGTGGAAGCAAATATTACGGCAGAAAATAAAAGAGACGACAGTTCCTGCGCCATTGGCCGAAGAATTTCAGTTATACCAATACATATCGACAATTAACCCGGCCGATTTCTACCAACAACTCTCTGGTATTGCGGATAAACTGCAACAGTTTCAGTCTCCTTTTGCCAAAGAAGCTGATGCGCTTTTCAAGTCATTTTCTGTTTCTACAGAGCGCCCTGAATACACGTCTTCAAGACATATCCTGTTTATGCAACGCTGGCGTGCCAGTTTGATCGAACAAGTAACGGTTTTCAGCGATACACTGCTGGAAAAAGAGAAAGATCAATTCCTGACAGCGATCCAAAAACGTTTAACACTGATAAACAGGATTGATCCCCTGCTTGATGAAGATGATCATGCGGCGGGAAGATTATGGGATATCAGTAAAGGGCCGCTTCATCTGTCAGAACATAAGATCGACCTCATTACCCAATATGCCAAATTCCTCAAACAACAGCCTGAATTAGAACAGCTGGCACAAGTATTAGGCCGCAGCCAAACAGCCAAATCAGTTCCTAAAGACAGCCCGACACTGGAGCCTTTCAACCAAATAGAACGAACCCCCGATACCGTGCCGGAGCAAGTGAGTGGGATCCGGCATAGTGACGATATTCTGAGGCTTTTACCGGCAGAACTGGCAACACTGGGAATTGAAGGTTTAGAGTATGAATTTTATCGCCGATGGGCCGAAAAAAAATTGCTGACCTATCGTCTACAGGGAGAGAGTTGGCAGACAAAAACGGTACTAAAACCCATTATCCATCACAATCACGAAGAACAGCCCAGAGGGCCATTTATTATTTGTGTGGATACGTCCGGCTCAATGGGTGGATTCAATGAATGTTGTGCGAAAGCATTTTGTCTGGCATTGATGCGCATTGCACTGGCGGATAACCGGAAGTGTCATATTATCTTGTTCTCTACAGAATGCGCCCATTATGACTTAACATCACAGGATGGACTCACCGAAGCGGTGCATTTTTTGGGACAAACATTCAGGGGAGGGACGGATCTGGCCTTCTGCCTTAAAAAAACGATTGAAAAAATGCAAGACAATGTCTGGGAAAATGCCGATGCTGTCGTGATTTCAGATTTTATCGCCCAACGTTTGCCGGACACGCTAATCCATCAAATACAAAACCTACAACAGCACCAACAACACAGCTTCCATGCGGTTTCTCTGTCCGATTACGGAAAACCCGGCATCATGCAGATATTTGATCATATCTGGCGCTTCGATACCGGGATGACAAGCCGACTGTTACGAAGATGGCAGCGCTAATTCAGAACCATCAAACGCAAATCTGCACAGCCTTACAGCACACCTTCAACAGATTCAATGATCTCCGGTGACCAAACACCACACTGAACCTGACCAATGTGTGGCATTTGCAGCATCAGCATGACTAAACGAGACTGACCAATACCGCCACCGATGGATTGAGGCATATCCCCTTTCAGCAGCGCCTGATGCCAGTCATACTGTAAACGCGCTTCATCACCTGTCAGCGCTAACTGACGCTCCAGCGCTTCTGCATCGACACGGATACCCATTGAAGAAATTTCAAAAGCATCCTGCAAAACAGGGTTCCAGACAATGATGTCACCGTTCAGGCCAAAGAAACCTTCGCTGTTTGAGGTTGTCCAATCGTCATAATCCGGTGCGCGCACATCATGTGACTGACCATCAGACAACTTACCGCCGATGCCCATCAGGAAAACCGCACCAAACTCTTTGGCAACCGCACGTTCACGACTTTTAGCATCCAGATCAGGGTAACGTTTCAGAAGCTCTTCACTGTGAACGAAGTGAATTTGATCTGGCAGGAACGGTGCCAGACCAAATTCTTGGCTCACTGCTTGTTGTGTTTCTTTAATCGCTTCGTAAATTTTACTGACTGTCTGCTTTAAATAATCCAGTGTGCGCTGGCCTTCGCCCATCACTTTTTCCCAATCCCACTGATCAACAAAGACAGAATGGATAGGTGTCAGGCGATCTTCATCCGGGCGCAGAGCTTTCATATGAGTATACAATCCTTGTTCAGCCTGAAAACCAAAGCGACCTAATGTCTTACGTTTCCATTTAGCCAGAGAATGAACCACTTCAAATGTTGCATCAGGCAATGTTTTCACTTTCACCTGCACCGCTTTTTCGTGGCCAGACAGGTTGTCCTGAGTTCCGTCACCAAGGCGGCTCAGAATCGGACCCTGCACTTCGATTAAACCAAGTTGCTTCTCTAGCAGACGTGAAAAGTAAGATTTCACAAAACTGATCTGCTGCTGTTTTTCAATGAAGGATGTTTTCATAATACGACTCTCAAAAATTTTTCGTGACCCTGTGCCCGTTGGGGTAGATTAAGCAACAAAATGGGGTACAAATTCAATATCTGATAATAAAAATATCGGATATTATTTATAAACAATAATTTTTGCACTATAAAAATGAATATCATTCAAAAATAGGGATTAAAAATGGCAGAAATTTATCAGATCGATAATTTAGACCGTGACATACTTCACGCTTTGATGGATAACGCACGTACACCGTATGCTGAATTGGCGAAAAAGTTCGACGTCAGTCCGGGAACGATCCATGTGCGTGTGGAAAAAATGAAACAGGCAGGGATCATTTCAGGCACCCGTGTTGATATCAGCGCGAAGCAGCTGGGATTTGATGTGTGCTGTTTTATTGGCATTATTCTGAAAAGCGCCAAAGATTACCCGGCAGCAGTGCAAAAACTCGATAAGCTGACGGAAGTGGTTGAGGTTTATTACACCACTGGTCATTACAGTATTTTTATTAAGGTCATGTGTCGCTCTATCGAATCTCTTCAGGATGTACTTATCAACAAGATCCAGACGATTGATGAAATTCAGTCAACAGAGACATTGATCTCCTTACAAAACCCGATCATGAGGACCATTAAACCCTGAACAAAAACATCGATATCAACAAGTAGATCCCAGAAAATTCACAGCGTACAATCGTTATCCTTTACGGTTTAACAAGGATCATAATGAGCACGATAACCTTAATCAGCGGCAGCACATTGGGCAGCGCTGAATATGTTGCTGAACATCTGGCTGATATATTGGAAAGCCAAGGATTTTCAACAGAAGTACTGCATGGGCCTGCGCTGGATGATCTACCGCTGGAAGGGTTGTGGCTGGTGATCACATCCACACACGGGGCAGGGGATTTACCCGACAACTTCCAACCTCTCGCCGATGAGATAGCCCAACACCATCCCGATCTTAGCAAAGTCACATTTGGCTCAGTCGGCATTGGCAGTTCTGAATATGACACTTTTTGCGGCGCGATAAGATCATTCGAGCAGTTACTGAAAGATCACAATGCAAAAAGGATCGGCGATCGGTTGGAAATAGATATTCAGCAACACGAAATACCCGAAGATCCGGCTGAAGAATGGGTTAAAGATTGGTCAAAGTTACTCTGATCAGATTAAATTTTTAGCGATCAGCTGTGGATAACTCCGGTAAAAAGCAGGGGTTAACTCGTAGTTATCCATTTAATAACTTATATTCAAACTATCACCTGTGAATAACTAAGCATTTAGATCCCAGCTTATCCTAAGTTGGATCACGGATCATTCACAGCAAATGATCCTTTTCAGTCTCATGATCTTTATATGGAAAATTCACTTATCCACAGATGATCGCGATCCTAATAAAAGATCTAATAAAGAGATCTTTAAATAAAAAGATCTTATTTTAAATAACGGCGATCAACTCTTGCTTGGTCTAACGTCCAAACTTGAGTAGAATTCTCTCCCCCAATGCAAACGCATATGAAGCATTCTTACAACTGAAGGTTCACACATGTTTTATCCAGAACATTTTGACGTCATCATTATCGGTGGTGGTCACGCCGGTACTGAAGCAGCAATGGCAGCCGCACGTATGGGACGTCAAACCTTATTACTGACTCACAATATTGATACGTTGGGCCAGATGTCATGTAATCCAGCCATCGGTGGGATCGGTAAAGGGCATCTGGTAAAAGAGATCGACGCACTTGGCGGGTTAATGGCAAAAGCAACGGATCTGGCCGGTATTCAATTCAGAACACTGAATGCCAGCAAAGGCCCGGCCGTTCGGGCAACGCGTGCGCAAGCCGATCGTGTACTGTACCGGCAGGCCGTAAGAACCGCACTGGAAAACCAGCCTAACCTGATGATCTTCCAACAACCGGTTGAAGATCTTATTGTTGAAAATGATACGGTTACTGGTGTCGTTACGCGTATGGGATTAAAATTCAGGGCGAAATCCGTTGTCCTGACAGTGGGCACTTTCCTTGATGGTAAAATTCACATCGGTCTGGAAAACTACAGCGGCGGACGTGCGGGTGATCCTCCGGCGATCGCGTTATCACATCGCTTACGTGAACTGCCTTTACGTGTTTCCCGTTTGAAAACAGGAACTCCACCGCGTATCGATGCCCGAACCATTGATTTTAGCCAGCTTGAACAACAATTCGGTGATAACCCAACACCGGTATTTTCTTTCATGGGAAGTCAGGATCAACACCCGCAACAGATCCCGTGTTATATCACCCATACCAATGAAAAAACCCATGAAGTGATCCGAAATAATTTGGATCGCAGTCCGATGTACGCGGGGATCATCGAAGGGATCGGTCCACGCTATTGCCCTTCTATCGAAGATAAAGTCATGCGTTTTGCGGATCGCAACGCGCATCAGATCTTCCTTGAACCAGAAGGGCTGACCAGTAACGAAATCTATCCAAATGGCATTTCAACCAGCCTGCCGTTTGACGTACAGATGCAGATCGTTCATTCCATGAAAGGCATGGAAAATGCACGCATTGTCCGTCCGGGTTATGCGATCGAGTATGATTTCTTTGATCCACGTGACTTAAAACAGACACTGGAAAGTAAATTTATCAATGGCCTGTTCTTTGCCGGACAGATCAACGGGACAACCGGCTATGAAGAAGCCGCAGCACAAGGATTACTGGCGGGTCTGAATGCAGCCCGTTATGCGGCAAATGAAGAAGGCTGGTTCCCTCGTCGCGATCAAGCCTATGTCGGCGTTCTGGTGGATGATCTCTGCACGCTGGGAACAAAAGAACCTTACCGGATGTTTACATCACGTGCCGAGTATCGTTTGATGTTGCGTGAAGATAATGCGGATCTGCGTTTAACCGAAAAAGGTCGTGAGCTGGGATTGGTTGATGATCTGCGTTGGGAACATTATTCCCGCAAAGTGGAGATGATCGAACAGGAACGTCAGCGCCTGCGTAATATCTGGGTGCATCCACATTCTGAGAGTTTGGGTGAGATTAACCAGATATTGAAAAGCCCTTTGTCAAAAGAAGCCAATGGGGAAGATTTATTGCGCCGTCCTGAAATAAATTACGAATTACTGACGTCAATGCCACGTTTTGCTCCGGGCCTGACAGAACCTCAGGCCGCAGATCAGGTTGAAATTCAGGTAAAATACGAAGGCTATATTGCCCGTCAGCAAGAAGAGATCGAAAAGCAACTACGCAATGAAAACACAACATTGCCTGTCGATCTTGATTATAAAAACGTCAGCGGGCTTTCTAACGAAGTGGTTGCAAAACTGAATGACCATAAACCCAGTACCATTGGTCAGGCTTCGCGGATTTCTGGCATTACACCGGCTGCGATCTCAATTTTATTGGTATGGCTGAAAAAACAGGGTTTATTGCGTCGTAGCGCCTAAGAGGACAACGTTTTGCTTAACAAATTGGAATCGCTGTTAGCGAAGACTGACATTATTTTATCGTTGGAGCAGAAACAACAACTGGTTGCCTATGTTGATCTGCTCAACAAATGGAATAAAGCTTATAATCTGACATCTGTGCGTGATCCTGAACAAATGCTGAGCCGCCATATCATGGACAGCATTGTGGTCAATTCATATCTTCAGGGAACACGGTTTATTGATGTCGGCACAGGGCCCGGCTTACCGGGCATTCCATTAGCTATCGTACGGCCTGATTCACATTTCACCTTGCTGGATAGCTTGGGAAAACGTGTTCGGTTTTTACGTCAGGTTCAACATGAGTTAGGGCTTACTAACATTGAACCAGTCCAAAGCCGGGTTGAAGCGTTTCTGCCTGAAGTGTCTTTTGACGGTGTGATCAGCCGAGCCTTTGCTTCTTTACAGGACATGGTGTCATGGTGTCACCACCTGCCTAAAGCCACAGGCGGACGTTTTTATGCACTAAAAGGTGTATTACCGGAAGATGAACTGGCTCAGTTACCTTCAGGGATTCACCTCGATACAGTGATCCCGATTCAGGTGCCTGAACAGGAAGGGCAGCGCCATTTGGTCATACTTAAGTAAAACAGATTTTGTTGTTTATCAATAAAATATTAAATAATTAGTGACGCCAAACATCGCTATGTTGTAACGGGCGTTACTAATTTTCACATCACACTGTTTCATTTTTATTTACGCGGAGATCACAGGGAAATAACGCCTGTTTTATATCGAAAAAATGGATTTTTCTAAGAAAAGTTATCCGTTTTCTTTATAAATAAATTTTAGGGAACGTATCCAAAATAAACGTTTAAAGTTCGTTGATGATATACCCTATAAAATTTCACACTTATAATATTATTTATTTGATTTTGTTATTAATAATAAATGATTGTCATCACATATTTAGTGATTAGTTGAATTAATGTTTTTATTAAGTGTGATGTGTATCACGTTTGATTTTAATGCTGATGATGAAATCGTTACACAATATTAAATGGTATTTGTGAGCAACCTACCATCAAAGTTAGAAATTTAAATAATTATTCACTTTTTCGCTACTTATAGATTGAATTCATTTTGGCTGCCCGTATAATTTGCACGTTTTTGTCACTTGACACTCTTAAGCAAAGACAGTCTTATACAACATTCAGCAAAACCTGATATGTAATGATGTACTTCAGGGAGAAAACAAAAGTCATGTCTGTATCCCTTTATAGCGGTAAAATTGCACTGAAACTGTTACTTTTGCAGTTAATGACTTTTGTTATTCTCAGTATGGCTTTTTATACCAGAAGTATTGAATGGGCCGTTTCTGCTTTTGCCGGTGGGTTAGCATGTTGGCTACCGAATGTCATTTTTATGCTGCTTACCCACTTCCAGCGAGTGAAAGAAAAAGATGTTCCTGTACGCATTGCATGGTTTTTCGCAATTGGTGAAGGGATTAAAGTTATCACTTCGATAGCTGTGCTGATAGTTGCCTTAGGTATGTTCAAGGCGGCATTTGTCCCACTGGGTGTGGCCTATTTAGCGGTGCTGATTGTGCAGATCATCGCACCTGCCGTAATGAACGGTTAGTGTTTTTAACAATAAAAGGGTAAAAAGCATCATGTCTGCATCAGGAGAAGTTTCAACTTCAGAGTACATAAGTCACCATCTGAGACATCTTCAGTTAGACTTACGTACCTTTGAGTTGGTCAATCCCCACGCTAGTGGCTATGAAGCGACGTTCTGGACGTTGAACATTGACTCGCTTTTTTTCTCCGTCGTATTAGGAATGTTATTTCTGTTTGTATTCAGGAGAGTTGCGGTTAACGCCACTGACGGCGTACCGGGCAAATTCCAGACTGCAATAGAAATGGTTATCGGTTTCGTTGATAACACTGTGCGTGATATGTATCACGGGAAGAGCAAAGTAATTGCCCCTCTGGCTTTGACTGTGTTCGTCTGGGTGTTTTTGATGAATGCATTGGATTTACTGCCAATCGATTTAATTCCTGGTATCGGTGAATACGTCGGCCTGCCTGCTCTGCGTATTGTTCCAACCGCAGATGTCAGTGTTACATTGTCGATGGCGCTTGGCGTCTTTGTTCTTATCCTGTTCTATAGCATTAAGATGAAAGGAATTGGTGGTTTTGCGAAAGAGCTGGGATTACAGCCTTTCAATCATCCGCTATTTATTCCGATTAACTTAATTCTGGAAGGGGTCAGTTTGCTGTCTAAACCTATATCACTCGGTCTGCGGCTGTTTGGTAATATGTATGCTGGCGAACTGATCTTTATTCTTATAGCGGCTCTCTTACCGTGGTGGTCACAGTGGATACTCAGCCTGCCGTGGGCGATTTTCCACATACTGATTATTACGTTACAAGCCTTTATTTTCATGGTTCTGACGATTGTTTATCTCTCGATGGCATCTGAAGAGCATTAATTTCTATCAATAAATCGTGTTTTAACTGAAACAAACTGGAGACTGTCATGGAAAACCTGAATATGGATCTGCTGTACATAGCTGCCGCTATTCTGATGGGTTTGGCTGCTATCGGTGCTGCGATCGGTATCGGCATCCTCGGGGGTAAATTCTTGGAAGGCGCTGCTCGCCAGCCTGATCTGATCCCTCTGCTGCGTACTCAGTTCTTTATCGTTATGGGTCTGGTTGACGCCATCCCGATGATCGCTGTAGGTCTGGGCTTGTTTATGATGTTCGCTGTTAAGTAACTGGCAGAACTGAACATTACGCCGATTCATTAATTGAAATAGAGGTATTGTGCTGTGAATATTAACGCAACAATCCTCGGCCAGGCCATCGCGTTTGTCCTGTTTGTTTTGTTCTGTATGAAGTACGTATGGCCACCAATTATGGCGGCCATTGAAAAGCGTCAGAAAGAAATTACTGACGGTTTGGCTTCAGCAGAGCGTGCTAAAAAGAACCTGGACTTAGCGCAAGCTAATGCGACCGACCAACTGAAAAAAGCGAAAGCTGACGCGCAAGCTATCATCGAGCAGGCTAATAAACAAAAAGCCCAGATCATCGATGATGCCAGAGTTGAAGCTGAACTGGAACGTAGCAAAATCGTAGCGCAGGCTCATGCTGAAGTTGAAGCTGAACGCAAACGCGCTCGTGAAGAGCTACGTAAACAGGTTGCGATGTTGGCTATCGCAGGTGCCGAGAAGATCATCGAACGTTCCGTGGATGAAGCTGCTAACAGCGACATCGTTGATAAACTGGTCGCTGAACTGTAAGGAGGGAGGGGCATGTCTGAATTTGCTACTGTAGCTCGCCCCTACGCCAAAGCAGCTTTTGACTTTGCTGTGGAACACCAATCTATCGAACATTGGCAGAACATGCTGGCGTTCACTGCTGAGGTCACCCGCAATGAGCAGGTTGGTGAGCTGCTTTCCGGTTCATTGGCACCGGAAACGTTAGCCAATACCTTTATCACCCTGTGTGGTGAGCAGGTAGATGAGCATGCTCGTAACTTTATTCGTGTTATGGCAGAAAATGGTCGCTTACTGGTATTGCCAGAAGTCTTCCTGCAATTTATCCAATTGCGCGCATCACTGGAATCAACGATTGACGTTGAAGTGATATCTGCATCCGAACTGAATGAGCAGCAGCAGGCTAAAATTTCTGCGGCGATGGAAAAACGTCTGTCACGCAAAGTGAAGCTGAATTGCAAAATTGACAAGTCTGTTATTGCCGGCGTGATTATCCGTGCGGGTGACATGGTGATTGATGGCAGTATTCGTGGCCGTCTGGATCGTTTAACAGACGCCTTGCAGTCTTAAGGGGACTGGAGCATATGCAACTGAATTCCACCGAAATCAGCGAACTGATCAAACAGCGTATTGCTCAGTTCAATGTTGTGAGTGAAGCTCACAATGAAGGTACGATTGTTTCCGTTAACGACGGTATTATTCGTATTCACGGCTTAGCCGATGTCATGCAGGGTGAAATGATCGCGCTGCCTGGCAATCGTTATGCAATCGCACTGAACCTGGAGCGTGACTCCGTTGGTGCTGTTGTGATGGGTCCGTATGCTGACTTAGCCGAAGGCATGAAAGTCAAATGTACTGGCCGTATTTTGGAAGTGCCTGTTGGTCGTGGTCTGCTGGGTCGTGTTGTTAACACGCTGGGTGAGCCAATTGATGGTAAAGGTGCGGTTGAGCATGATGGTTTCTCACCTGTAGAAGTTATCGCGCCGGGCGTTATCGATCGTCAATCCGTTGACCAGCCTGTCCAGACAGGTTACAAATCTGTTGATGCCATGATCCCAATCGGCCGTGGTCAGCGTGAGCTGGTTATCGGTGACCGTCAGACGGGTAAAACCGCGCTGGCTATCGATGCGATCATCAACCAACGTGATTCCGGTATCAAATGTATCTATGTTGCGATTGGTCAGAAAGCCTCTACCATTGCTAACGTAGTGCGTAAACTGGAAGAGCACAACGCACTGGAAAACACCATCGTTGTTGTTGCCTCCGCTTCTGAATCTGCGGCTCTGCAATATCTGGCACCGTATTCTGGTTGTGCGATGGGTGAATACTTCCGTGATCGTGGTGAAGATGCTCTGATCGTTTACGATGACCTGTCTAAACAGGCTGTTGCTTACCGCCAGATTTCTTTGTTGCTGCGTCGTCCACCTGGACGCGAAGCATTCCCTGGTGACGTTTTCTACCTGCACTCCCGTCTGCTGGAACGTGCAGCGCGTGTTAACGCGGAATATGTTGAAAAGTTCACCAATGGCGAAGTGAAAGGTCAAACTGGTTCTCTGACGGCTCTGCCAATCATCGAAACGCAAGCGGGTGACGTTTCTGCATTCGTACCAACAAACGTTATCTCTATCACAGATGGTCAGATCTTCCTTGAATCTGCGCTGTTCAACGCGGGTATTCGTCCAGCAGTTAACCCAGGGATCTCCGTATCTCGTGTAGGTGGTGCTGCTCAGACTAAGATTATCAAGAAACTGTCTGGTGGTATTCGTACCGCTCTGGCTCAGTATCGTGAACTGGCAGCATTCTCCCAGTTTGCTTCTGATCTGGATGATGCGACCCGTAAACAGCTCGATCATGGTCAGAAAGTGACTGAATTGTTGAAACAGAAACAGTATCTGCCTATGTCCATTGCACAACAGGCGCTGTCTCTGTTTGCTGCTGAACGTGGCTATCTGGAAGATGTCGAAATTGCAAAAGTAGTCAGTTTCGAAGCTGCGCTGTTGGCCTATGCCAGCCATGAACATGCTGAACTTCTGAAAGAGATTAACCAGTCTGGCGATTACAACAAAGAGATTGAAGCGAAGCTGACAGCTCTGTTGGATTCCTTCAAGGCGACTCAGTCCTGGTAACACATTCGGCCCGTTTTGTTTCAGTTGAATGAAAAACACGGGCCGTCTGGTTGAATTCGGAGAGGCAAAATGGCCGGCGCAAAAGAGATACGCACCAAAATCGCCAGTGTGCAGAACACGCAGAAAATCACTAAAGCGATGGAAATGGTCGCCGCGTCCAAAATGCGTAAAACGCAGGACCGCATGGCGGCCAGCCGTCCTTATGCAGACACCATTCGCAGCGTGATTGGTCACCTTGCGTTAGGTAATCTGGAATACAAACATCCCTACCTTGAAGAGCGTGAAGTTAAACGCGTTGGGTATGTGGTTGTTTCTACTGATCGTGGTTTATGTGGCGGTTTGAACATTAACTTGTTCAAAAAATTGCTGATAGAAATGAAAGACTGGTCTGATAAAAAAGTCCAGGTTGATTTGGCACTTATTGGATCGAAAGGGGTTTCTTTCTTTTCTGCTGTAGGTGGCAACATTGTTGCTCAAGTCACAGGAATGGGAGATAACCCATCACTGTCCGAGTTAATCGGGCCAGTCAGCGTCATGATGCAAGCATATGACGAAGGGCGTCTGGATAAATTGTATATAGCAACAAACCGGTTCAACAATACAATGTCTCAGGTTCCGACTATCACTCAGTTATTGCCTCTGCCTGCCGGAGACGATGAAACACTGAAGAAGAAGTCCTGGGATTATCTGTATGAACCTGATCCTAAGGCGCTGTTGGATACCCTGCTGCGCCGCTATATAGAATCGCAAGTTTATCAGGGCGTCGTTGAAAACCTGGCTAGTGAACAGGCCGCACGAATGGTAGCGATGAAAGCCGCAACCGATAACGGTGGTAACCTGATCAAAGAGTTACAGTTGGTTTACAACAAAGCTCGTCAGGCCAGCATCACTCAGGAACTCACCGAAATCGTTTCGGGTGCATCTGCGGTTTAACAGCTAGGTTTACGAATTACGTAGAGGATTCAAGATGGCTACTGGAAAGATTATCCAGGTAATCGGCGCCGTGGTGGACGTCGAATTCCCTCAGGACAACGTACCAAAAGTGTACGATGCCCTTGAGGTTAAAAACGGTGAAGAAAAACTGGTGCTGGAAGTTCAGCAACAGCTAGGCGGCGGTATCGTTCGCTGTATCGCAATGGGTACCTCTGACGGCCTGCGCCGTAATTTGGACGTCACTGATTTAGGGCATCCAATCGAAGTACCCGTTGGTGAAGAGACGCTGGGACGTATCATGAACGTTCTGGGTGATCCGATTGATATGAAAGGTGAGATTGGCGAAAAAGAGCGCTGGTCAATTCACCGTACCGCACCAAGCTATGAAGAGTTATCCAACTCTCAGGAACTGCTGGAAACCGGTATCAAGGTTATGGACCTGATTTGCCCATTTGCGAAAGGTGGTAAAGTCGGTCTGTTCGGTGGTGCGGGTGTCGGTAAAACCGTTAACATGATGGAGCTTATCCGTAACATCGCGATCGAGCACTCCGGTTACTCCGTATTTGCCGGAGTAGGCGAACGTACTCGTGAAGGTAACGACTTCTATCATGAAATGACCGACTCTAACGTACTGGATAAAGTATCTCTGGTATACGGTCAGATGAATGAGCCACCAGGAAACCGTCTGCGTGTTGCGCTGACAGGTTTGACCATGGCAGAAAAATTCCGTGATGAAGGCCGTGACGTACTGCTGTTCGTCGATAACATCTACCGTTATACTCTGGCAGGTACTGAAGTATCGGCACTGTTGGGCCGTATGCCATCTGCGGTAGGTTATCAGCCAACGCTGGCGGAAGAGATGGGGGTTCTGCAAGAACGTATCACCTCAACCAAAACCGGTTCAATCACCTCCGTACAGGCCGTTTACGTTCCTGCGGATGACTTGACTGACCCATCACCGGCAACCACCTTTGCTCACTTGGATGCAACCGTTGTATTGAGCCGTCAGATCGCTTCTCTGGGTATTTACCCTGCGGTTGACCCGCTGGATTCAACTAGCCGTCAGCTTGATCCACTGGTTGTTGGTCAGGAGCACTATGATGTTGCTCGTGGTGTACAGTCAATCCTGCAACGTTATCAGGAATTGAAAGACATCATCGCCATTCTGGGTATGGATGAACTGTCAGAAGATGACAAACTGGTTGTTGCTCGTGCTCGTAAGATCCAGCGCTTCCTGTCTCAGCCATTCTTCGTTGCAGAAGTCTTTACCGGTTCTCCGGGTAAATTCGTCTCTCTGAAAGACACTATCCGTGGCTTCAAAGGCATCCTGAACGGTGATTATGACCACCTGCCGGAACAGGCGTTCTACATGGTAGGTACCATCGAAGAAGCTGTGGAAAAAGCGAAATCGCTTTAATACGGCTGACGGGAGGTTGATATGGCTGCAATGACGTATTTACTGCATGTAGTCAGCGCTGAAAAACTAATGTTTGAAGGGCTGGTGCAGAAAATTCAGGTGACGGGTAGCGAAGGTGAATTGGGAATTTATCCTCAGCACACTCCGCTGCTGACTGCCATAAAACCGGGCATGATACGTATTGTTAAGCAGTTTGGTGAAGAAGAATTTATCTACCTGTCTGGTGGTATTCTGGAAGTTCAGCCAAACGGCGTGATTGTACTGGCCGATACTGCGATCCGTGGTAATGATTTGGATGAAGCTAAAGTGCTTGAAGCCAAGCGCAAGGCGGAAGAACACATTCGTAATTCCCACGGTGATGTTGATTATGCTCAGGCATCTGCTGAATTGTCGAAAGTGATTGCAAAACTTCGTGTAATCGAGCTGACGAAAAAGCTGATGTAACATGTACCCTATGGATTTCAAGGCGCATCGAGGCGGCAAGGAAGCGAATCCCCTGAGCATAGATAACTATGCAACTGGGGTGAGTGAACGAAGCCAACAAAGAGGCGGTTTGAAAGACGACGGGTAGGCAGTAGATAAAAAAGCCAGTTAGAAGACTAACTGGCTTTTTTGCATTACGAAATATGTAGCAATTTATTTCGTAAACAGGTTTACTTTCGTACTTAAAAATTGGAATTGCAAGGTTTCTTATGTCCATTACACCCAAAGCAATTGTTTCTGATCCGATAGTTCCTATTGGCGCCAAAAATAGCACCAAAAGTGTTGTCATTCTGGCGGCTGGCAAAGGAACCCGCATGTATTCTGACCTTCCTAAAGTTCTGCATTTACTGGCAGGCAAGCCGATGGTTCAGCATGTCATTGATACCGCGATGGCATTGGGTGCTCAGCATGTTCATCTGGTTTACGGGCATGGTGGCGATTTAATGAAACAGACACTTTCAGTTGCCAACCCAAATCTGAATTGGGTATTACAGGCAGAACAATTAGGCACCGGTCATGCGATGCAGCAAGCCGCGCCACATTTTGCTGACGACGAAGATATTCTGATCCTCTACGGTGATGTGCCGTTGATTGCTCAGGATACTTTAGCGCGATTGATCGAAGCCAAGCCAGAAGGCGGCATTGGTTTACTGACAGCGATTTTGGATAACCCGGCCGGCTATGGCCGTATTATTCGTGAAAACGGCGAAGTGACGGGTATCGTCGAACAAAAAGATGCGACCAACGAACAACGCCAAATCAACGAAATCAACACCGGTATTCTGGTGGCAAATGGCGGAGATTTGAAACGCTGGTTATCAAGACTCGAAAACAATAACGCACAAGGTGAATATTACCTGACTGACGTTATTGCACTCGCACACCAAGAAGGCCGCCAGATAAACGCCGTCCATCCAAGTCGTTTAAGTGAAATGGAAGGGGTGAACAACCGCCTGCAACTTTCCGCACTGGAGCGTATTTACCAGTCTGAACAGGCAGAAAAATTATTGCTGGCAGGTGTCATGTTACTGGATCCGGCTCGCTTTGATTTGCGTGGAAAACTAGAACACGGCCGCGATATTGTCATTGATACCAATGTAATTATTGAAGGTCACGTCATACTGGGCAACAACGTGCAGATCGGTTCTGGTTGTATTCTGAAAAATTGCGTTATCGGTAATGACGTAATCATTAGCCCCTATACTGTTATTGAAAATTCTGAACTGGCAGCCGAATGTACCGTCGGGCCTTTTGCGCGCTTACGTCCGGGTTCTAAACTGGCGGAAAAAGCGCACGTTGGCAATTTCGTGGAAATGAAAAACGCTACTTTGGGCAAAGGTTCCAAGTCGGGTCACCTGACGTATCTGGGCGATTCTGACATTGGCAATAACGTCAATATCGGTGCAGGCACTATTACCTGTAACTATGACGGCGTTAATAAATTCAAAACCATCATTGGTGATGACGTCTTCGTCGGCTCTGATACCCAGCTTGTCGCACCAGTGACCGTGGCTAAAGGCGCGACTATCGGCGCGGGAACTACCGTAACAAAAAACGTTGCTGAAAATGAACTGGTTATCAGCCGAGTTAAGCAAACGAATATTCAGGGCTGGAAGCGTCCAGTTAAGCAAAAATAACGTTATTAAATAATAAGATAGTTAAATAAAAAAACATCCCTACTTCTACAAAGCTCAGGGAACGACAAGCCGTCAACGGTTTGCGAAAAACAATCAGATTGTGCGACATAAAAAGGGCATATAAGCCCTATTTTTAGGAATCAAAACACATGTGTGGAATCGTTGGTGCTTGTGCACAGCGTGATATAGCAGAAATACTCATCGAAGGTCTGCGTCGTCTGGAATACCGTGGCTATGATTCAGCGGGTCTCGCGGTAGTTGACGGCGAGAATCAGATGACTCGTTTGCGCGAAGTGGGCAAAGTTCAGATGCTGGTTGACGAAGCAGATAAACAGCCGGTTATCGGTGGTACGGGAATTGCCCATACACGTTGGGCAACGCACGGTGAACCGAACAAAAGCAATGCTCATCCTCATGTTTCTGAACATATTGCGATCGTGCATAACGGCATTATTGAAAACCACGAAGAGCTGCGTGCAGCATTAAAAGCGCGCGGTTATATCTTCGCTTCTGACACCGATACTGAAACCATTGCACACCTTGTTCACTGGGAGCAGCAGCAAGGCGGTTCATTGCTGGAAGTCGTACAGCGCGTCATTCCACAACTGCGTGGCGCTTACGGCACCGTGATTATGGATAGCCGTCAGCCTGAAGTGCTGATAGCCGCCCGTTCTGGCAGCCCGTTGGTGATTGGTCTGGGCGTAGGTGAAAACTTCCTCGCATCTGACCAACTGGCATTACTGCCGGTGACTCGCCGCTTTATCTATCTGGAAGAAGGTGACATCGCAGAAATCACCCGCCGCACTGTGCGTATTTTTGACGTGCAGGGCGAAGCGGTTGAGCGCGAGCAGATCGAATCCAACGTTCAATATGATGCCGGTGACAAAGGTGTTTACCGTCACTACATGCAAAAAGAAATTTACGAACAGCCGATGGCGATTAAAAGCACGCTGGAAGGCCGCTTAAGTCATGGTGAAATCAATCTGTCAGAGCTGGGCGCTAACGCGGCGGAATTGCTGTCTCAGGTGGAACACATCCAGATCGTTGCCTGCGGAACTTCCTTCAACGCGGGTATGGTCTCACGTTATTGGTTTGAATCACTGGCAGG
>JAIRVT010000083.1 GCA_031253755.1 Enterobacteriaceae bacterium | reverse complement strand
CGTGATATGCGTTCCATCATTGAAACCTTGGCGGAACATGCACCGATACAGACCGATCCGTATGAACTGACGGCGATGGTGCGAATTGCACTGGGCCGGGCGATAGCGCAATACTGGTTTCCGGCGGCGGATGAAATTAAAGTCATCGGTCTGGATGCCAACTTGGAGCGCATTTTGCTTCAGGCTTTGCAAAACGGCGGCGGTCTGGAGCCGGGTCTGGCGGAAAGTCTGGAACGTCAGGCGGCAGAAGCACTGGAGCGTCAGGAAATGCTCAGCGCGCCACCGGTCTTGCTGGTCAACCACGCCCTGCGCCCATTACTGTCCCGCTTTCTGCGCCGCGTGTTGCCGCGTCTGGTCGTCCTTTCCAACCTTGAAATCGCCGATAACCGTCAGATCAGAATGACGGCAACGATTGGTGGTGCGCGGTAAGTTTCCTTTCTTATTGATAATTAATGACCCACATTATTATTTTAATGTGGGTTAATCTCATCTACTACTTGATGGTATACGACATATTAAGCAATAACTGATTGTTTTATTTTTCGTTATGTTTCTAACTATACTCATTTTCAATTTAATTGTGTATAACAGAAGAAATCAGGCAGTGGGTAAACAGGAATTAATAGACAAACGTCACATTTTTTGTAATAAATGCTATTTTATATCTAAAAGTAAATAAATAAGTTGTTAACTAGGAATTTTTATTAATTTTTAATTATAGGTAATTTTAATAACTGATTGAATATAAACAAATTGTTTAATTGATGATATCCTGATTTATCAAATTAATATTTATTTCAGCAGAAATTAAATAACATTAGGTGGTTTTTTTACTGTCTGATAAATAAAAAATTTTATAATTTTCAGTGGTGGTTTATATTAAAAAATAAATTGACAAATAAGACGAGTTGCAATAAACATAAAAGTATCCAAATGTAATGTTTAATCCGTTACGCTAATTAAGTTTCAATTTAAAAATAATGTGAGTACTTATATTTTTCCCGCAGTTAAGGGAGTATAAAATACACATTTTGAAAGATAATTGGTATATATGTGAATAAATATGAAAGCAATAAAAACTGAATAAAATAAATAACAACATGAAATTTAAATAAAAAGTTAAAAATGAGCATCACTCTATAATATCTTAAAAGTCTGATGGTTTATTATCTGAAAAAATAACCTGCAAGGAATTAAGCTATGGAAAAAAATAAATTTTTAACTGTAATGTCACTATTTACAGCGATATTCCTGATATCTATTCCTTATGCACACAGTTCATCAATACCATTATTACTTCAGAAGAACGGTATGCTTTTATCTAATGAAACTAATAAAGTTGATAAGGAGAATAAATCTAATAAGTCTAATGAACCTAATGAAATTAATGGAAAAGATGGAAAAAATGGAAAAAATGGGAGTATTTGGGGCGGTAAAGGCGGTAAAGGCGGTAAAGGCGGTAAAGGCAACAATGGCGGTAAAGGCGGTAAAGGCGGTAATGGCGGTAAAGGCGGTAATGCAGGAGGAATTGGCGGTACCGCTGGTCATGGTGGCGATGGTGGCGATGGTGGTAAAGGCGGAAATGGTGGTAAAGGTGGTGATGCAAATATATGGAGTATTTAATTATGTTGAATAAGAAATTTAGAACAGCTTTTTTTATTGTAATTTTTTCACTTTTAGTTCCAGCAAGTCATTCAATGGCGGCCTCGGTAATAGGAGAAGATGGCGGTTGGTTTGGAGACGGTGGAAATGGAACTAATGGAGATAGAGGAGGGGATGGAGGTGTATTTGGAGGAGATGGGGGGAAAGGAGGAGATGGTCAAGCCGGACAAAATGGTGGAGATGGAGGCAATGGAGGAGTATTTGGAGGAAAAGGCGGTGATGGAGGAAGAGGAGGGGATGCTGGCGCCGGGCAAAAAGGGGGCAATGGAGGGAAAGGAGGAGATGGAGGTTTCATTGGCGGGCATGGAGGCAATGGTGGTGATGGCGGCGATGATAGATAACGGAGATCATGGATAAGTTATTTTTATAGTGAACGAGGGTTTATTTATAAACCTATATTAATTAATTTAAAATAATGAGGTTTTTCCAATGAAAAATAAAAAATTAATATCAGCTGTATTAGTCGCAATACTTTCACTTTCTGCTTCTGCTGTTAGTTTTGCTGGTGGCAATGGCGGTAATGGCGGAAGTGCAGGAGGGATTGGCGGTACTGCTGGTCATGGTGGAAGAGGAGGAGACGATGGTAACTGGTGATAGGTAATAACAGTTGTCTCTATTATTTGGTATTTATCACACTACAAAACAAGCCTCTTAAATCAATTGATATTCTAAGAGGTTTGTTTATTTTATGGGTCTTACAGTGATACTAAATTTTTTAATTAACCTATGGTTTATTCCCCAAATAAGAGAGTAAGCCATAGGTATTTAATATTAATTAAATGAATCAACTATTTCTTGTAATAATAATGCAGAATCAACAGCTTGATAAAATCCATTTTCAGTTTTAATCGGTGAATATATATTGACATTTTTAATTAATAAGTTTTTATTAAATGAGACAGATGCTTTTTTACCTACATTATTTTTCCAAAAAGTATTGAATTTTCCACTGCAATCGGGATTGTTTTTAACTTTGATGAAAATGGTGTTATTTTTTCCTTGAGGAATGAAGCTATTTATACATGACGGAGTGAGATGGAAATTTTCATCATTTGACAGGTAATTTATGGAGAGATTTTTTTTTGTTGAAGTACAACCTGAAATACTCATTATTAATATACTCAGTGCGATAAATAATAATCTCATTTTTAAATTTCCATCAATAACAGTAATTTTTCCTGTGCTTACTATATTAGGTCAATTTAACTTAAAGATCAGGATGAAGTTTCACATTTTTTATCCTGTTCTTATAAATAGGAATTATTTCTCTGCAACTCAAAAACAGACCTCTTGTTACCAACAAAACACCAAGAGGCCTGTATCTACATCAATTCAAATAGCCTGAAACATTAAACACTGATCTTATGCCCTGCCAACGCAGAATTATGGCGGGCCTGACCGTCAGCGCCGTAAAGGGAAGGGCTGTGGTGGCTTTTCAGGAAAGCAATTGCTTGGCTATTTAAGGTGAGATGCTGTTCCAGCAGAAAACCATTATGGACGTTTAAATCACGAATACGTTCAACCGTCTGGCTGATTTGCGCCCACAATACCGATAATATTTCATGGCTGGCATAAGGAGCGCTGATTTTTAACGTTGCGTTTAATTGCTGACGCTTTCGCTCCGCATGATCGAGTGCAGAGAGAAAAAAAGTTTTTTGTTCCGTCACACGATGCAAATGATTCGCGTCGATAAAACCTTCGCTCAGAATACGCTGTTCTTCCGCTATCGTTATCGCAAGCGAGTTTAAATGCGCGCTTTGTTGCTCAAGCAACAGTTGAAGTTCTTCCATTGATCGCCTTTATGATTTCTGCTGGTTTTATATCCCATGCCAGAGCAGTACCTTAATTAAGATAAACCGTCTTCAAAGGCTTCTCTGAGCAGGGCATCCGCAATTTTTCCGCTGTCCATTTTCAGGGTTCCATTGGCAATGGCATCTTTTAGTTGCTGTACTTTCTGGATATTAATGTCTTGACTACTTGGCTGAACCAGTTTTTTCTGCGCATCGCTCAGTCTGACTTGCGTATCGGCGCTTTTTTCTGCAATAGCCACAGTTTTGCGAGTGCTCTGGGCACCTTCATTGGCATTGCGTTGTTGTATCATCGCAATAGCCAGTAGAGGTTGAGTGCGTTCAATACTCATATTTGTAATCCTTTAATCAGGCATTATCATTTGTTTTGGGTATAGCAGGCGATATACTGCTGGCATGCCTGTAAATCATAGTCTGTTGGTTATATCGGCATGGTGAAATAAAACTTTAGCCACTTATAACATCATTTTTACACAACCGTTTTCCTGAGCCTGTCCGGTGATAACCTGCCCGGAAACCAAACGGACACGGATATTATCAAAACTGGCGGCATTGTTAATCGCTTTTCCTTCATTACGTATCAGGAAATTTTGTCCACCGGCAATAACGGTGACAGTTTGCCCGGCCTTGATCACCCACGGGCGCCGAACCATATTACGTGTAATAAATTTTCCGGCTGGAATGCTGCGAATGGCAATCGCGTTCTGGAGGATTTTTTTATTGTGGATGATGTCATTCGGCAGCGTGTCTAAATCCCCGGTTTTAACCAGAAACTCGTTACCTGTCAGCACGGAATTCGGTTGAATCGCTCGATTGGAAACTAAATACGGGCCGGTCACGTGGACATAAATCTGTACGAAACGGCGCTGTTGACCGCAGTTAACCGGCAGTGAAATATTGCCCCAGTTTTTATTACTCATCGGAGGGTGAATTTCTGGCAATTCACAAGCCGGCCACTGCTGTTTCGGTGTTTTGATCTCGATGGCAACCTGATAATCAGCGCTGTCATGAATCTGCCTGAAATAATCATTGATCAAACCGGGCAAATCACTTCCCCATGCCGCAGCACTGCCAAAACTTATCCCCAATACCAGTAGTAGGGTAGACCATGATTTCAACAACACGCAATACCTGTCGGATATGACTATCGATGTGTATCGATGTAAATAGTGTAACGGATGTGAATAGTGTAACGCGCCTGATTGCAAGTTAATGGGATAAATAGCAAACCAATTTGTGCCTATTCCTCGAATCGGCTTTTTCTTCTCCGTTTATCCTGTTACGGCTCTTAATGTACGACGGGGCTGGGTTCTACGGGACTTACCCTAAACCGGCTCTATAAAACTGGCCTATAAAAAAGGCGAGGAAACCTATGCTCAATAAATTAGATGCCGCTTTCCAGTTCAGACAAGAAGCACTGGTGCTGCGCAACCAGCGGCAGGAGATTTTGTCTGCAAACATTGCCAATGCGGATACCCCCGGTTTTCAGGCGCGTGATATTGATTTTGCCACCCAACTAAAAAAGGTGATGGACAACGGTCGTATCACCGAGGGAGGAATCGGGCTGACGCTGACTTCCAATAAACATATTCCTGTCCAGCCGCAAAAGCGTCTGGAGATGGATCTGTTGTATCGGGTGCCTTATCAGACGGCCATGGATGGAAATACCGTTGACATGGATATGGAACGCAGCAATTTCGCAGATAACAGTCTGAAATATCAGGCTGAATTAACCATGACGAATGCTCAGCTCAAAAGCATGATGTCAGTTCTACAGTCACAAGGATAATGGGAATGTCTCTAAGTATATTTGAGATTGCCGGCTCCGCACTTTCGGCGCAATCGCAACGGCTGAATGTCAGCGCCAGCAATATGGCGAACGCCGATAGCGCTGTTGGCCCGGATGGCGAGCCGTATTGCGCCAAGCAGGTGGTTTTTCGTGTCGATGCGCCGGCAGGGCAGGAAATCGGCGGCGTGCGCGTCAGTGAAGTGGTGGATGATCCGACGCCTTTCCGTCTTGAGTATCAGCCGGGCAATCCGCTGGCGGATGAGAAAGGTTATGTCCGTATGCCGAATGTGGATGTGGTCGGGGAAATGGTGAACACCATCTCTGCTTCCCGCAGCTATCAGGCCAATATTGAAGTGCTCAATACCACCAAGTCCATCATGCTGAAAACCCTGACTCTGGTTCAGTAACAGGAATTTCATTATGGCAGTTACCGCTTCGATTAATGATTCTCTGGATAATTCCACCGTTGGTGAATTAGCCAGCAGCGCGACCAAAAAACAACAAAACAGTAACGATATCAAAGATAATTTCCTGAATCTGCTGGTGGCTCAGCTTAAGAATCAGGATCCAACCAATCCGATGCAGAACAACGAACTGACGACGCAGCTTGCGCAGATCAGTACCGTTGAAGGCATCGAAAAACTCAACTCATCGCTGGGTGCGGTAGTCGGCCAGATGCAGGGCAATCAGGCCATGCAATCCAGCCAACTGATTGGCCGTAAGGTCATGATCCCCGGCGATAAGGTGTTAGCCGGCTCGAATGCGGAACAGGGCATCAGTATCTCAACATTTGGTTTTGAACTGACGCGACCGGCTGAACATTACACCGTGACCATCAAAGATAAGAGTGGCGCGGTTGTACGGGTCATTGAGAGTAAAGAAAAAGAAGTCGCTCAGGCGGGTGTACATAAAATCCTCTGGGACGGCAAAAACGCGGATGGCATGGACGTGGAAAACGGTGCATACAGTTTCACCGTTTCTGCAAGCTATCGAAATCAAGCGTTAGTGACACAGCCGCTGGTATCAGCCGAAGTTAACGGCGTTACGCGGGGTGAGGACGGCACTAAATTAGATTTAGGGCTGGCGGGTTCGGTAACCATGGATAAAGTTCGTCAGATTCTTTAATTAAACGAGTTCACTACCCTATAGGGAGAACATAATGGCTTTTTCACAGGCAGTAAGTGGCTTAAACGCCGCAGCCAGTAATCTGGACACAATCGGTAACAATATCGCAAACTCCGCCACATTCGGTTTTAAATCGAGTACCACGGCGTTTGCAGACGTATTCAGCGGCTCAGATGTCGGTTTGGGCGTTAAAGTTTCTGGCGTGATGCAGAACTTTAAAGACGGCTCAACCACCAACACCAACCGTCAGCTGGATATGGCTATCACGCAGGGCGGTTTTTTCCGTATGCTGGATGACAGCGGCAATGTTTTTTATTCCCGCAACGGTCAATTCAAAATGGATGCTGACCGCAATCTGATCAATATGCAGGGCATGAAACTGACGGGCTATCCGGCGGTGAATGGTGAAGTTCAGCAAGGCGGCGCTGTTGTGCCACTTGCCGTTCCGACCACCATGCTGGACGCGAAAGCGACAACTAAAATTACCATGCCAACCAACCTGAATTCGATGGAATCGGCTATCGCTGATCCGGCTAAATTCGATCCGAATAAAAAGGATACCTTTAACTACAGCGTTCCTGTGAATGCCTTTGATAGCTTAGGTAATCAGCACAATCTTGAACTGTTCTTTGTGAAAACAGCGGATAACGCATGGACGGTGAACGCCAGAGATACGTCTGTCACCGGTTCCGCTCATCAGGAAATCGGCAAACTGGCATTTGACACCAGTGGCAAAATGACGGCTGAAGCTAATTTCGCCTTTACCCTGCCCTCACTGAATGGCTCAGCAGCCACTGCTCTCACCATCGATTTAAATGGCAGCAAACAGCAAAGCCTTGCGCAAAGTTCTGCTAATAGTATCAAACAGGATGGCTACGCAGCAGGCCAGTTTGTTAACTACCGCGTTGAAGACGATGGCAAGGTTTACGGTGTCTATTCCAACGAAGAAAAACGCGTCTTAGGCCAAGTGGTTCTGGCTAACTTCTCCAACCCGGAAGGTCTGGCGGCGCAGGGCGATAACGTCTGGGCAGAATCCGGCTCATCCGGTGCGCCGGTCGTCGGTATCGCCGGAACGGGCAATCTGGGCAAACTGATCAGCGGTGCGCTGGAAGCCTCCAACGTCGATATGAGTCAGGAGCTGGTGAATATGATCGTCGCCCAGCGTAACTACCAATCCAACGCCCAGACCATCAAGACGCAGGATCAAATCCTGCAAACGTTGGTCAGCATGCGTTAATAGGCTCAGGCGGAAAGTCTTAGGGATATCGTTTTATGGATCACGTGATATATACCGCAATGGGCGCCGCACGCCAGACGTTGGAGCATCAGGCGGTGACCGCCAACAATCTGGCAAACGCCTCAACGCCGGGTTTTAAAGCCCAGCTTGCTGCACTGCGTGCCGTGCCGGTTGAAGGGGAAACGCTGCCGACCCGCACACTGGTGGTTGCTTCGACCCCCGGCATGGACAGCCGGCAAGGGCCGATGAACTATACCGCTCGTCCGTTAGACGTGGCGGTGGGTCAGGGCGGTTTTCTGGCGGTTCAGCTTGAAGATGGCTCAGAGGCCTATACCCGCAACGGTAACATTCAGATTTCGCCGGACGGGCAACTGACGGTGCAAGGACGAATGTTGATGGGTGAAAACGGCCCGATTGATGTGCCACCGAACGCTGAATTGACCCTTGCCGCCGATGGTACGATTACGGCGCTGATTGCCAGCGATCCACCCACATTGTTGGGGCAAATCGGCAAGCTGAAAATCGTCAAACCGCAGGATGGTCAGGTAGTGCGCGGCGATGATGGATTGTTCCATTTAACGCCGCAGGCACAACAGCAGCAGGGCAATACACTGGCGGCGAGCACAGAAGTGAACATCATGCCGGGTGTACTGGAAGGCAGCAATGTCAATCCGGTGGAAAGCATGGTGAACATGATCGCCAACGCGCGTCGTTTTGAGATGCAGATGAAAGTCATTCACAGTTCCGATGAAAATGCTCAACGGGCGAACCAAATTCTCGCGATGAGCTAACCGGAGAGGATAAATTTATGATCCGATCTTTATGGGTTGCCAAGACTGGGCTGGATGCTCAGCAAACAAATATGGACGTTATCGCCAACAACCTGGCAAACGTCAGCACCAACGGTTTTAAACGCCAGCGCGCGGTGTTTGAAGATTTGCTCTATCAAACTGAACGCCAGCCCGGCGCGATGTCGTCTGAACAGACCAATCTGCCTTCCGGCTTACAGATCGGTACGGGCGTGCGTCCTGTTGCGACGGAGCGCCTGCACAGTCAGGGCAATCTGGCGCAGACCAACAACAGCAAGGACGTGGCCATCAAAGGGCAGGGTTTTTTCCAAATCCAGATGCCCGATGGCACAAACGGTTATACCCGCGATGGTTCCTTTCAGGTGGATCAAAACGGTCAGCTGGTGACAGCGGGCGGTTTTCAGGTGATGCCTGCCATTATCATCCCGGATAATGCCACCAAAATCAGCATCGCCCGTGATGGTATCGTCAGTGTCAATGTTCAGGGGCAAAACGCGCCACAGCAGGTCGGGCAACTGACGCTGACCACGTTCATTAACGAAAGTGGTCTGGAAAGCGTCGGTGAGAACCTGTATCTGGAAACCAACAGCTCCGGTGTGCCGGTGGAAAATGCGCCGGGCATCAATGGCGCCGGGTTGCTTTATCAGGGTTATGTTGAAACGTCTAACGTCAATGTAGCGGAAGAACTGGTCAATATGATTCAGGTTCAGCGCGCTTACGAAATTAACAGTAAAGCGGTATCAACTTCTGATCAGATGTTACAAAAGCTGACTCAGTTATAACCTAACCGTTAATCGTGGGAGAGGAGGAGAAAAATACTTCTTCCTCTCATGATTTCTGCCATAACAATAAGAGCATCGAAGATGGATAAAATGCCCGTTGCTGAAAGCTGTATTGACAGACAGGCTGGAAAACCTATCGCTTATTTCACATGGTCAGTGCTGGCATTGTCGGTTCTGGCAATGTCAGGCTGCGCCTATATACCGCACAAGCCACTGGTGCAAGGGACGACAACGGCTGCGCCTGTCGAAGCGCCTGCACCGGCACCGAATGGCTCGGTGTTTCAGACCGTCCAGCCGGTTTATTACGGTTATCAGCCGCTGTTTGAAGACCGTCGCCCGCGCAATATTGGTGATACATTGACCATTGTGTTGCAAGAGAACGTCAGTGCCAGCAAAAACTCCTCAGCCAATGCCAGCCGTAACGGTAAAACCAGTTTTACTGCTGCGCTGACACCGCGTTTCCTGCAAGGGTTGATGGGGGGCGAGAAGACCGACCTGAATATGGAAGGGGACAACGAATTTGGTGGCAAAGGTGGCGCGAATGCCAACAACACGTTCAAGGGGACGATTACCGTCACCGTGGATCAATTGCTGGCAAACGGCAACCTGCACGTGGTGGGAGAAAAACAGATTGCTATCAATCAGGGAACGGAGTTTATCCGCTTCTCCGGCGTGGTAAACCCGCGCACCATCACCGGCACCAATACGGTCAGCTCCAATCAGGTGGCGGATGCCCGCATTGAATATGTCGGCGATGGCTATATCAACGAAGCGCAGAACATGGGCTGGTTACAACGCTTCTTTATGAATATCTCACCATTTTAAAAGAGGATGGGCAGGATGAAAAAATTAGTCGCCGGCCTTTTTACGTCGTTGCTGGTACTGCTCAACACGTTCGCACCCACCGGCGCTTTTGCTGAACGCATTCGTGATTTGACCACCATTGAAGGCGTCAGGGATAACGCGCTGATTGGTTACGGGCTGGTGGTCGGGCTGGATGGCACGGGTGACCAGACCATGCAGACACCGTTCACTACGCAAAGTTTGAGCAACATGTTATCACAGCTGGGCATTACCGTGCCGCCCGGTACCAATATGCAGCTGAAAAACGTCGCTGCCGTGATGGTGACCGCCAAGCTGCCGCCATTTGCCCGTTCCGGGCAGAATATGGATGTCGTGGTCTCTTCACTGGGGAATGCCAAGAGTTTGCGTGGCGGTACATTGCTGATGACGCCACTGAAAGGCGTGGACAATCAGGTTTATGCACTGGCGCAGGGCAATATTCTGGTGGGAGGCGCGGGTGTCAGCGCGGGAGGTAACAGTGTGCAGATTAACCAGCTTAATGGCGGGCGCATTTCCAATGGCGCGGTGATTGAGCGGGAACTGCCGACCCAGTTCGGTCATAAAGGCACGCTGAATTTGCAACTGAATGAGGATGATTTCAGTCTGGCCCAGCAAATCAGTGATGCGGTCAACCGTCTGAAAGGTGTCGGTACGGCCACGCCGCTGGATTCCCGCACGGTACAGTTGCGTCTGCCGATCGAAAACAGTGATCAGGTAAGATTTTTGGCACAGGTGCAGAACCTGAATATTCGTGTCGATACCGGTGATGCCAAAGTGATTCTTAACTCCCGTACCGGTTCTGTGGTAATGAATCGCAATGTCACGCTGGATAGCTGTGCGATTGCTCATGGCAGCCTGTCTGTGACGGTTGAACGCCAGACGATGGTCAATCAGCCGGATACGCCACTGGCAGGCGGCAATACCGTTGTCACCCGCAATACCAACGTGGGTATTCAGGAAAAAGGCGGTGCGTTGCAGAAAGTCAATGCCAGTGCCAACCTGACGCAGGTGATCCGTGCGTTAAATGCGCTGGGCGCAACACCGACAGATTTGATGTCAATCTTACAGGCGATGGAAAGCGCAGGCTGCTTGCGGGCGAAGCTGGAGATTATCTGATGAATGATTTTCTGACGATGCCGAATGCGGCATTTGATGTGAATTCGCTGCATTCTCTGAAAGCCAAATTGACGCAGGAACCACAACAGGGGCTACGGCAGGTAGCCCAACAACTGGAAGGCGTCTTTGTGCAGATGATGCTGAAAAGTATGCGTGCCTCGTTGCCACAGGATGGCGTGTTGAGCAGTGAGCAGACCCGGTTTTACACTTCGATGTACGATCAGCAAATTGCGCAGGACCTTTCGCAAAAAGGGCTGGGATTTGCCGATATGATTGTCAAACAGCTTTCCCATGCCAATGGAGTGACCACGGATACGCCCAGCGAACAGGCGGGCACCGTGCCGATGCCGCTGGATAATGACATTCTGTACACCTTGCCGAAACAGGCGCTGGAACAGTTTCTGCGCCGTTCGATGCCGGATAAATCGCCTGATCACGCGTCTTCTCGCACTGCCTCTGCAAAACCGTTACCAATGAACAGCAGCAACTTTGTTTCCATGCTGTCGGTGCCTGCGCAGATAGCCAGCCAAAAAAGTGGCATTCCGCACTTGCTGATCATTGCACAGGCAGCGCTGGAATCCGGCTGGGGACAGCGGCAGATCCTGACGGAAGACGGCAAATTGAGTCACAACCTGTTTGGCATCAAGGCGGGGAAAAACTGGCAAGGGCCGATCACTAACATCATGACCACGGAATATATTGAGGGTGAACCGAAAAAAATGCGTGACAGTTTCCGGGTCTATGGCTCTTATCTGGAAGCGATGACGGATTACGTCAAATTGCTGACGGAAAACCCGCGTTACGCCAAAGTCGCCGCTTCCACAACAGCGGAGCAGGGAGCACATTCCCTACAGGCCGCAGGCTATGCCACAGACCCCGGTTATGCGCAGAAACTGGTTTCGCTGATCCAGCAATTGAAAAGTAACGGCAATCAGATGGTCAAAGCCTACACCGCTGATTTCGATAACCTGTTCTGATTTGCTCAAGGAACAGCATATCCTGCCGATAACTTTTACAGAGAATTTACTCAGTACAAGGATCTACACATGTCCAACAGCCTTATCAACTCCGCCATGAGCGGAATTAACGCCGCTCAGGTGGCAATGAGTGTAGTCAGTAATAATATTGCCAACTCCAAAAGTGAGGGCTACAACCGTCAGAGCACCGTCATGACGCAGAATAATGGAACTATGTCACCGGTTGGTTTTATCGGTAATGGTACGGCAGTGACCACCATTAACCGCGAATATAACGAGTTTATCGACCAGCAATACAACGCTGCACAAACAAAGCAATCCGCCTTAAAGTCTTATAACGAGCAAATCACTAAAATTAACAACTTACTGGCAAACAAGGACACCAGTCTGGCGACGTCGTTCGAAGATTTTTTCAAAAGCATCGGCACGGTTGAGAGCAACGCAGAAGACAGCGCGGCGCGAACCACGGTGTTAGGCAAGGCGGAAGGTTTAGTCAATCGTTTCAAAGAAGCAGATACGTTTTTGCGTCAGGCTGATGGCAGCATCAACGCCCAGATTGAATCGAATGTTAAAGAAATCAACAAATACGCGGAAGAAATCGCCAATCTGAACACCGAAATTACCCGTATGCGCGGTACGGGCACCGGAGAACCGTTATCACTACTGGATAAACGTGATTTAGCGGTCAGCAAGTTAAACAATCTGGTGGAAGTGAACGTGACACAACAGGATGGCGGTGTGTATAACATCTCATTCGGCGGCGGTATGTCACTGGTTTCCGGCAGCAAATCCTACCGGATGGAGTCCATTCCCTCCAGCGCTGACAGCAATCGGCTGACACTAGGTTACAACAATGGCACAGCGGGCACGCGTGAAATTGATGAGCGTTTTATCGCGGGTGGTGCGCTGGCGGGCGCATTGCGGGTGCGCAGCGAAGTGGTAGACGCAACCCGTAATGACCTGAACCAACTGGCGTTAGTGATGGCCGATCAGTTTAATCAGGTACAGCACGGCGGTTTTGATCTGAAAGGGGAAAAAGGCGCTGATTTCTTCACCTTCACCAAGCCAGAAGTGACCGCCAACAGCGACAATAAAGGCAGCGCTGATATTAGCGTGGAATATGCTGATAGCAGCAAAGTGAAAGCCAGCGATTATCTCATTAAATATGAAAGCGGTGACTGGAAAATCCAGCGTGTCTCTGACCGGGCAATGATGGTTGCTACGGTGGTTGAGGCCACAGGCGCGGACAGTACACTGGAATTCGATGGACTGAAAGTCAAAATCAGTAACGCAAATCCACAGGAACACGACAAATACACGGTAAAAACCGTCAGTAACGTCGTGGCATCGCTGGAAATGAGCCTGAAAGATTCTGCCCAACTGGCAACAGCGGGGGAAAAAGAGGGCGGCCCAAGCGATAACCGCAATGCGAAGAAATTCCTTGAATTGCAGGATAAACGTTTGGTTGACGGTAAATCTTCTTTCGCAGGCAGCTACGCGTCACTGGTCAGCACTATCGGCAGCAAAGCCAACAGCACCAAGATTAGCGTGGAAACCCAGAGCCATATCGTTGATAAGCTGAAATCGACCCGCGAATCCATTTCCGGCGTCAATATGGACGAAGAATATGGCGAACTGCAACGTATGCAGCAGTACTATCTGGCTAACGCCCGCGTGATCCAGACGGCGACAACGTTATTCGATGCGATTTTGGATCTCCGGTAGCTAAATCTCCGGTAACAATAAGAGGGAAATATTGTGCGCGTAAGTACGAATCAAATCTACAGCCAAAAAGTTGACGGCATTTTTGGCGCTCAATCCAAATGGATGAAATATGGTGAACAATTGTCCACCGGTCGTCGGGTTAACAATCCGTCTGATGATCCGCTGGCGGCTTCACAGGACATCATGGTTTCTCAGTCTGAATCGAAAAACCAGCAATTTATGACCGCCCGCATTTTCGCCAATAATGCCATGTCATCTCAACTCAGCATTATTTCCAATGCGGTTAACGTCACGACGAATGTTTTTGAGACCTTAGTGGCGGCAGCCGATGAGCAGAGCGATCAGGATCGTGAATCCTATGCCCAGCAACTGGAAGGTTTTAAACAGCAGCTGCTGAACCTCGGCAATAAAACCGATGGCAACGGGCGTTATATGTTCGCCGGTTACAAAACCGATAAGCCACCTTTTGTTGCAGATAAGGATGGCACAGTCAGCTACGTTGGCGGTAACGACGCGATCAGCCAGAAAGTGGATGATAACCGCTCGATGGTGATTGCGCATACGGGCAGGGAAGTCTTTCTGAGCCAGCCTTCCAACCCGATTAAAGAGCCGGTTAAAGGGGCTGATGGCAAAGATATATCTAGTGAATCCAATGTATTTGCCTCCATTGATATGGCGATCAAAGCCTTGAGAACGCCTTACAATGCAGCGACAGAAGATCAAAAAAACGAAGCAGCGGAGCTGATGAACAAGGCAAACCGTGGCATTCGCAACAGCCTGAATAACTTTTCTTCGATGGAAGCGATGCATGGTTTGCAGCTTCAGGAACTGGAACAATTGGATGATCTGGGCAGTGAGCGCAGTATCGCCAATAAAGTCCGTTCAGGGGAATTGGTGGATGTGGACTGGACCGCGACCATTTCCAGCTACTATCAACAGCAGGCGGCTTTGCAGGCATCTTTTAAAGCATTTACCGACTTAAAAGGGATGTCACTGTTTGAGATGTTTCGTTAATTCTGTTTAATATTGGATTTTGGCCCTTATCCGTTTTTTATGGAATGGATAAGGGTTTTTTTATTCTTCCCTCTCCACGCTGTAACTTAAAATCTATACTCATTCAACGTCAAGATGCGTATTGCCTCTCCCTGAGAAACGGCAATGTTTTATGTTTTTTTGCAGATGGCAACTTAAAGTTTGAAAGAAAATAGCAATACACCTCTCAAGGCGTATTGATTTATTCATATTTTTATAAATCACACCTCATTTGCTCGTTGTGGTATTTTATATTGTGATCAAGATCTTATCTTTCACAGGTAAGACCAGTTACATATTAAGTTTTTTGATATAAACGTCTCGAATTTGATTCGTGTACTTCAGAAAGAATTAAATCCTGTATATTGCCTTATAGATAGATAAGAAAGATCGGTGGACATGAAAATTATAAATATACTCGCTTGTATTACTTTTATTTTATTCAGCATGGGGTTGATAGGGTGTTTGTCAACGGTTGATTATGAGTGGACCATCGGAGAAGAAGGGATAAGTTCGGTCTGTGATGTGGTCGCTTCATTTGTTATTGATGATGACAGGATATTGACAGCACCATTGTGCTTATTTTTTCTGCTACCTTTCGTCCTGATATTTGCCATCAAAGGGATTAAGGCATTTTCAGTGAGTAAACTAAAGTCGTTCAGTTATGTGCTGGTGGTAGGGCTGACCGCAGGGTATTGGTACTGGATGTTTTTTGGTCGTTTCACGGAATGTTCATTTGCGGCATATTGATATTGGGTGGTGAATTATACTGAATTTTACTGATCGAAATAAATATTGGGAGATAACGCGATCATTATCTCCCAATAATGAATTAATTTTTTGCCGGTGCTTCCTCCCGTGCATACATACCGTAATCACGCATAATTGCAACGACTTTCAGCCGATAATCCACAAAGACGCCACTCCGCCCTAATACCTGGGCTTCCCGGTGCTGGCAGGTATTTCGCCACTGTTTAATGGATTCTTCATCACGCCAGAATGACAATGAAAGATATTTATTATTATTATTGAGGCTTTGAAACCGTTCCACGGAAATAAACCCCGGAATCGTTTCCAGCAGGGGCCTAATAGCATTTGAAGTATCAAAATAGCGCTGTTTTTGGCCTTCTGCGATTTCAACTTCAAATATAACAGCTAACATATTGTCTCCTTGAGCAACAGAAAACACGATAATACAGTGTATATTAGCTGGTCACTTCGTTCGTCATCGAAATGAGTTGGTATTCAAAATTAACTGTATTGATTAACTTTTATCCGTCATTCCGCACCTAATTCAGGAATAAGCCAACTTATAACGTTGCCCTAATATATTCAGGAT